>JBILZC010000137.1:0-4202 GCA_044377415.1 Terrimicrobiaceae bacterium
CGGACCTCGATCGTCTGGAGGCCCGCATCAAGGGAATGAACGGCGTCGCCCGTTTCCACCGCACCCGAAATGCGGTGATCGAGATCGACAAGGTCCTCGATGTCGGAGGCTTCAATCTCGAGAACGCTATGAGCATCGATCCTAAGTTTCTCGAGCCGGAATACCCGTTCGAATGGGGTGGAATCTTCGAACTTCCCGCTGGCGAGGTCAGGCTGGAGGCGCATCAGCAGCCAGACCCCTCGATGAAAATCTGTTGGGTTTCTGTCGAGGCCGCTACCGAAGAGGCGATGGCTGCGGCGCGCGAGAAAGCCGTCCGCGCCTTCTCGGAGGAGTCCACTGAGGCCGCTCCAGGAGCCCGACTCGCCTGCGATGCCGCCTGTCGCGAACTGATCCTTGCCGGGGATTCTATGACCTGGCACCTCGAGGTTCCAAAAGCGGGATTCTACGCAGTCTTCACCGAGCATTACCCGGAGGAACTGGATTTTCGTGTTTGCCCGAACGCCGCCGTCGAACCGCTTCTCGCCGTCGCCTTCAAGCCCGACCATGAGCACGATGATACCGTGACCAGCGTGGGCATTGAGTCTGAACGGGCCTGCGATCCGCGCAAACTCAACGACTGGCTTTCGAAAATCCTCCGCGAGCAGGGCAATGACATCTTCCGGATGAAGGGCGTCATTTCGATCCAGGGGAATCCGAACCGCGTCATCTTCCAAGGCGTGCACATGTTGTTCGACGCCGCTGATGGAGGACTGTGGGGAGCGCGTCCGCGCAAAAACAGCCTCGTCTTCATCGGCCGTAATCTCGACCGAGAATTCCTCACGAACGGCTTCCATTCCTGCCTCGCCTAGACATCAAGCAAACCCAACACACATCATGAAAAAAACCATCAAACGCCTCCTCTTCGGAGCTGTTCTTGCCGCACCATTGGCGGCATGGGCCGATCCCGAGAATCTTGAAAACGATCCCGCTGTTCCAAATTGGACCGAGGCCGACGGCATCACAAACAACTGGTTCGGGAGGCGCACGGCGCTGCAGGATCGCGGCATTGAAATTTTTGGCGGTTACACGGCCGAGGTCTGGGGAAACACAACAGGCGGTGTCAAAGACGGGGCCGTTTATACCGGATTGCTGGATTTCGGACTCGAGCTGGATTTGGAAAAATCCATCGGCTGGAGCGGAGCCACCGTCAGCACCACATGGCTCTGGCTCAGCGGCCGCGATGCCTCGGAGGATCTGGTGGGGAATTTCCTGACGATCTCGAATATCGCGGGCTTTAACACCCTCCGCATGCTGGAACTCTGGTTCGAGCAAAATGTCTGGGATGACAAAATCACCCTGCGCCTCGGTCAACTCACAGCGGACTCGGAATTCGTCATCTCGGATTACGCCGGCACATTTATCAACGGCACCTTCGGTTGGCCCGCTTTCCTGTATACTAACCTGCCCGCAGGCGGTCCGGGATATCCCATGGGAACTCTCGGCGCCCGGCTGGCTTTGAATCCGGTTGATTGGCTCACCTTCCAGTCAGCCGTATTCCAAGGGAATGTCTATGATCAGGATGTCAACCGTCATGGCTTCCGTTGGAGGCTCGACGGGGAAAATGGATTTCTCTTCCTCAACGAGGCACAAGTCCGTTGGAACCCCGCCGACGAGGAAACCGGTCTCCCCGGCCAGGCCAAATCAGGCATCTGGATTCAAACCGGCCAACTGGCCGATACGCTTGCGGAGAGCACGGACAGCGGCAACTACGGGCTCTACTTCATCCTCGACCAGATGCTCTACCGCGAGGGGGTCGTTGAGACGCCCGCGCCCGCCGGCAAGTCCGAGGGCGCTGCAAAATCCTTCACGGCCCCCGTCGAAATTGAAAAATCCACCGAAGGTCTCGGATGCTTCACCCGCTTTGCCTTCGCTCCGCAGGATCGGAATTTCGTGAACTTTTACTTCGATACCGGCCTCACCTACAAGGGGCTTATTCCCGGTCGCGGTGACGACACACTCGGCGTGGCTTTTGGCTGCGCCCAAATCGGCAATACCTCGCGTAACTCGCTCATCGACGATGGCTCGGTCGGCGTCGGAGCGGAAATGATTCTCGAGGCCACCTACCAATGCCAAGTCACCCCGTGGTGCGTCGTTCAGCCTGACATTCAATACATCATCAATCCCGGAGGCACTCAGGATCTCGGCAATGCGTTCGTCATCGGCGGACGCCTCGCCATTGCCGGCGACCTCGTGAATGTGAAGCAATTGCTGGCCAAGGACACTGGACCGCATGATTTCCAACTCACCCCGGCGGATGTCAAAAAACTCTCCGATGCCGACCTGCTCATTATTAACGGTGTGGGCATCGAAGAATGGCTAGGCGAACTGATCAAAAAGTCGGGAAACAAAAACCTGGTCGTCGTCGATACCTCGAACGGGATCAAACTCGTCGAAAGCCCCGAGGAGATAGAGATCGGGCACGCCCAAGCCCACGCGCATGATCACGTCCACGGCGACGGAGCAAATCCCCACATCTGGCTCGATCCTGTGATCGCAAAAAAACAGGCAGTCAACATTCTGGCCGCGCTTCAAAAAGCAGATCCCTCCAACGCCTCGGCTTACGCTGAGAATGGCAAGGTCTACGAGACCAAACTCTCGGCCCTCGACTCCGACTACCGCTCGACCCTGGCTTCGCTTCTGAACAAGAACCTAGTAACCTTCCACGACGCATTTCCGTATCTGGCAGCCCGCTACAAGCTGAACTATGTCGGCGCCATCTCGGAATTCCCCGAGAAGGATCCAACGCCCAAGCAACTCGCCGCCCTCGTCGACAAAATCCGCAGCCTGAAAGTAGGTGTCCTTTTCGCGGAGAATGGATACGCCCCCGGACTCCTGAAAAAAATTGCTAGCGAGACAGGGGCTAAAGTTTCCGAACTCGACACACTCGAGGTCGGACAAGGCACTCCCACCGCCTACCTAGACCGCATGGGCGCGAATCTCGAGTCCCTTCGCAAGGCCTTCGGCAAGGGTGATTGATGATTGCTCCCGCCGCTAAATCCTTTCCCGCTAACATCGGCCGGAAGCCGCTCCTCCAAATCCAAGGGCTTGGAGTGCGCTACGGCTCGCACTGGGCCTTGCGTGATTTCGACCTCGACGTCCACCAAGGCGACATGGTTGGAATCATCGGCCCGAACGGCGGCGGCAAGTCCACCTTGTTCAAAGCGATTCTGGGGCTTGTTCCGCCAACCGCCGGACGCGTGCTCAAACCCTCCGGCGCACTTCGTATCGGCTATGTGCCGCAGCACCTCACTTACGACACTTCGTTTCCCATCACCGTGGGCGAATTTCTCACCGTCAACCACCCAGCGAGGTTTTTCTGGTGCGGCGGAGTAGGTCGAAAACAAAAACGGGAAATCACCGACACGCTCGAGCGTCTGCATGTTGCAGACCTCCTCGGGCAGCGATTGGGAACCCTTTCCGGGGGGCAGTTTCAACGTATTCTGGTCGCCTCCGCTCTCCTTCAAAAGCCAGAGCTTCTCCTCTTGGACGAACCCTCTGCGAGCGTAGATCGGCGTGGCAGCGACGACCTCAGCGATATCTTGGAGGAAATCCACCGCGCCACCTCGCTCTCGGTGGTCTTTGTCTCGCACGATCTTCACTTCGTGAGCCACCTCGCCAAGAAAGTGTGCTGCCTCAACCAAACCTGCTGCGCCGCGGGTGACCCCCAGACTGTCCTCACCGAGCACCTGTTGGCCCAGACCTACGGCGCCACTATGCATCCATGGCGGAGTTTCCAGCCTGCCGAGCCTCTTCCCCGATGAACCTCTCCGAGATTTGGTCCTACGAATTCATCCGCTACGCGCTCATCTCCGCCTGCATCCTCGGGCCGACCTGCGCGCTCCTGGGAGTGTTTGTCACGCTGCGAGGGATGGCATTTTTCAGCGACTCCCTCGCACACTCGGCCGTGACCGGCGTGGCGCTGGGCTTTCTTTTGGAGGAAAAAACCGGCCTCGCGATCGATCCCATGTTGATAGTATTGGCATTCAGTATCGGACTCGCCTCGCTCATGGCGTGGCTTTTTCATCGCACCACCCTGCGGCCGGACACAGTCATCGCCTTTTCGTTTACCGGCAGTGTGGCATTCGGCGTCATCATTATCGCCTGGCTTCAAAAATACCGGCTCCTCGACGGCATTCTTTTTGGAAGCATCTACGCCAACGGGC
>JBILZC010000069.1:0-12556 GCA_044377415.1 Terrimicrobiaceae bacterium
CCCACCAGTTGCGCTTCACCTCTTCGGATTTGGCTGAGTAAGTTTTCATCTATGATTTGTTGAGAGTCGGGCAGTGTGAAGGAGAGAAGTCGGTCTGTCAAATGAAGACGACAATTTTTTTATCTCCTTGGGTTTTATTTTTTGTTGTTCGGCAGGGTTATTCCATGTCCTCGAAGCCACCTTTGTTGGTGGGGGCCGAGAGGGGAAGACGGCTACCGGCATTCAATGAGGCGACGCGCGACCCTTTCGAGGCTCCTTTGGAGGAGTGCGGATGCGTGCCGGATTCAAAGAAATATTTGTCAGCGGAAGGAGTGGGCGAGGACTGTCCGGAAGACTCCTGCCCAGTGATCATCGAGCGAAGGTCGGCGACCAACTCGTGAAGGACGGAGGCTTGGGAAAGAAGTTCCTCCGATGCACTGGCGCTTTCCTCCGCTCCGGCGGCATTGCTTTGCGTAACAGAATCCAGCTTGTTGATCGAGGAGTTGATCAAATCGACACCTTGGCTTTGTTCCTCGGATGCCAGCGCGATCTGGGCGATAAGGTCGTCGACCTCCCTTGCCTTAGTGACAATGGAATTGAGGCCATCGGCGACCTGTCGGCTGATTTCCGTTCCGGCGCGGCTTTTACCGATCGACTCTTCAATGATCTCCGCCGTTTCCTTGGCGGCATCAGCACTGCGACGGGCGAGGTTGCGCACTTCGTCGGCAACGACAGCGAAGCCGAGACCCGCTTCTCCAGCGCGAGCGGCTTCCACCGCCGCGTTGAGGGCCAGGATGTTTGTCTGGAAGGCGATCTCGTCAATCGTCCTGATGATTTTTGCAATTTTGTCACCGGACTTATTAATCTCGGACATGGCTGACATCATGCTCTGCATTTCGGAGAGGCCAGCTTCGGCGGCGGTGCGGGCAAGGTGGGAGGATTCCTTGGCTTGTTGCGCGTTCTCGGCATTCCGCTTGGTGACAGTGGCGATCTCCTCGAGCGAAGAACTGGTGACTTCCAATGATGCGGCCTGCTCGCTCGCACCTTCGGCAAGACGTTGGCTGGCTGTGGAGACTTGACCAGAGGCCGAGGCTAATTGCTCGGAGCTATTTTCGAGGTGGTTCGTCGTATCGGAAAGTTGGCGATTGATGCGGAGAACGATCAAGACAGAACCGATCAAAACGATAAGTCCGGCCGGAATCGCCCAAGCCGAAGCGGCAATCATGGCTTCCCGAACCGGCTTGTCCACATAGGATGTAGGAACAGTCAAAACATAAGCGCCTCTGCGATCGCCTTCCTTCCATCCCTCCATTTGAAATCCGAGCACATCGCGCCCGTCACCCGTGCGACTGTTGGCAGGATTGCCGTGGCAGGACATACAGCTTTTTGACATGATGACCGGGCGGGCATAGGCGATGACGCCAGACTCGCTGTCCTCAAGGAAGACCTCGCTTTTTCCATCCTTGCCGACGGCATCCAGTATTTGACGATCAAGGCTGGATTTAGGTGCATTGTCAGGGTTACGAGGTTGCTCGCGGACAATGCGAAAGGAAATCGGCGTGCCTTCGATGGCTTTGCGAACCGCAGCCCAAGCCGCGACGACAGGAACAGTTTTGTAGAAAGTGGTGTTGCGGTAGTTTTCCTTACCTTTTTCCTCAAGCTCCTTCGCCATCTCCGCGTAATTAAAGGCCCCCAACTGACCCAGCTCCCCGATCGAGTCGGTCGTGCTTTCGACTTGCACGAGCAGTGCCTTCATTTCGTGTTCCACATCTTCGCGAATGATCGCGCTAGACTTGCTGTGAAGGACCCAAAGACAGGTGGCTAAAGTGAGGACAATGCCTGAAATGACGATCAATACAATTCGGCCACCGAGGGAGCGAAAAAGTTGCTTTAACATAGATCCATGAGAACTAAACGATCAACAGCCCGAGAGGAAGCCCTATGTGCAGCCAGAGGGGGTTTTTTTGAAATGGAAGGCCTACTGCTGACGAACAACGGCCATAAGACCCTTGGTATTTTTCGATAGAGGCCCGATATTCCAGAGTAGGAAGCCTCCATGCGAGCGGGGCGTGATGTTTTTTTCGAGTTTGAGCTGGGTGGTGATTTCAGAGACCGGCCATTTGTGGGAGGTCAGTCGATCCACCGCTATTCCCGGTAGAATCGGAATATTGCGTGGATTGACTTTGGGATTCCGCCACCAACGCAACAAGGAAGAGAAACTTTGGGGTCCGCCTTCCTTCCAATAAAGTTGAGGGGCCAGATAATCCACCCACCCGGCTCGCATCCACGTCACGGGATCAGAGAAAAGTTCATTAAGTTGATCGACGCCGACTGTCACATCGGCAGGGGCTCCTTTGGTATAAATGCCGAAAGGACTCACTCCAAACTTCAAGCCGGGCCGTGCAGAATGGACAGTCTGGCTGATCTCTCGAATGAGGGCATTCACATTGCTTCTGCGCCAGTCGGCCTTCGAAAGGGGCCCACCGGAAGCGCGGTAGGATGAGTAGGTTTTCTCGTCCGGAAACCGGGGCAGACCGCCCTTGGCTGTGGGATAAGGGTAGAAATAATCATCCAAGTGAACACCCGAGAGATCGTAGCGGGTCACGAGATCGAGGACGACCGCGTTAATGTGGTTGCGGACCGCAGGAGCACCGGGATCCATCCAAAGCACACTGCCGATCTGATAAGTGAATTGAGGGAAGCGTTTACTCACATGCATCGGAGAGCGCTGTTGTGATGCGTTGGCGGCGGCACGGTAGGGGTTGAGCCAAGCATGCACGTCGAGTCCGCGCTGATGGGCTTGGGCAATAAAAAAAGCCAACGGATCATAGCCCGGTGACCGACCCTGAGTGCCAGTAAGATAGCGACTCCAAGGTTCGATCTTCGATGCGTAAAGAGCATCCCCTTCTGGACGCACTTGCAGAAGGACGGCATTGAGTCCGGCCGCCTTCGCTGCGTCGAGAAGGCGAACGGCCTCCCCCTTCTGCGCCTCCATGGACAGTCCCGACTGGGATGGAAAATTGATATTGTAAACGGAGGAGATCCAAGCGCCTTGAAAGTCGGCGAAACACGGGACCGCCAAGGCGAGAAGAACAAAGAGGATAGATATTTTTGTTTTCATCAATAAGTAAAGGATTCGACGGGCGGTTCGATTTCGGAAACCGAGTGGGCCTCGATCACCACAATATGCCGACCACCTTCGACCGGGAATGTCGCTGTGCCAATCACTTTTACCCACGTCATTTCAGGAAAATCAGCCAAGGATTTGGAATGGACCGTGATCGCGACCGGTCGCGCATCCGCGGCGCAGCACATCACAAAAAGCCGCATCAACTGGAAGCGGTCGCCGCCCGGGTTTCCGGTGCGCGCTGAAAGGAACTGTCCATTCAACTCGACGTCCTTGTTCTCAAAATCCGCGCGCATCCCCTCTTCAGCCGCCGCGTAGAGGAGGTCCACCGTCTCAACAACGATCTGGCCGTCGGCATTTTTTTTCAAATAAAGCGAGGGATCCATCATGCTACCCTCCACTGGCGTCCCCGATTCCCCCGGCAAATCGGGATCGACCGGGGAAAAGAATGTCGGAAGTTCCGAGCTATCGGTGACAAGCCCCCGATTCATCACGGTGCTCGCGCTAAATTGACCTTGAGACATTCGAACCGCCAAGAGGAGAGGCACCAAAAGGACCGCTACCGCCAAGATTCCTCCGCCGAAGGGATGCCTCGCACCACAGTCCTCCCTTCCAGACGGATCGACAAATCGGATCGTGAAAATCAAGGCCACAGAAAAAGCCAAAAGAACGATTCCCGCGATGAAGGTGGGGATATGAAAGTCCGGATGAAGGTAGGAAGCGATCCGGCCAGAAAGTTGAAAATAAACCAGCGTGATTCCCCAGATGAGGAGGATGCCGGAGGCCGTGAATCGAGACGTCGTCGCACTCATAGTCCAATCACAGAAAGCCGCAGGCAAATGAGCCCGATCAATACGAAGAGCCCGACCGCAAGACCAAATACAAACCGTCGCCGGAAGACCGCCGCGTAAATGAATACCAACTTCAGATCCATCATCGGACCAAATACTAGAAATGCCAACTTCGCAACGGCGGGGAAGGACACGAATGTCGCTGCCACAAAGGCGTCCGAGGAACTGCAAAGGGCCAGAATGCCGGCCAATCCCATCATGGACGGTACCGCCAACCAATCGTGCATCGCGAGTGGAAGAAAGAGAGATTGATTGAACGCGGTTCCAAAGACGGAGGCCGCCGCAGCCCCCACGATGAAATAAAGCATCACATCCAGAAAATCTCGAACCCCGGCATCCATAGCGGCGATGAGCCGCCGCGAGATCGGAGCGCCCCCTCCACCGCCGGAATTCGCGGATCCGAGAGCAACCGACTCCAAGACTTCTTTTTTGAGAACCGATCCGATGGAGAGATTATAAACGGCCATGCCGACAAGAGCGGCGATAAAAAAGCCCAATCCGAGCCGGAGGGCAGTGAACTCCGCCGCTCCCTGGCCACGAAATGCCGCATAGGTACTGAGCGCCGTAATCGGATTCACAATCGGCGCGGCGAGCATGTAGGCAACGGCATTGGACACGGGAAGGCCCTTCGCAATCAGGCGGCGAATCACCGGCACGATGCCACACTCGCACATCGGAAAGACCAAGCCCATGAGCGCACTCACACAGACTCCAGCAAACGGACTTCGCGGCAGAAAACGCGTCATCACACGGGCGGGCAAAAATTGGTCGATCAGTCCCGACATCACGGTTCCTAAAAGAATAAAAGGCACTCCCTCCAGCAAGACACTCAGAAAGGCATAGGAAAAGTCGGGCAGACTGAATGAAAACCAAGGTTGATTCATGAGTTGGTTGATTTTTATTTGGCGCAAGGTAGCACCCTCGCCGCAAAACTAATCGGGATACCACCTACCCATCAACTGCGAACGAGACGATCGACTTTTATTTATATCCGCAATTTATCCGGACTTGTTGTCAGAGCGCGGTCGCGTATTAGTGTATCTCCATCTTTTATGCATCAAGGCTCGCTTGCTCTTCTTCTCCATGCCCATTTGCCATGGGTGCGGCACCCGGAACACGAGGAATTCCTTGAAGAGGACTGGCTCTACGAGGCCATCACCGAGTGTTACATCCCACTCCTAAAGATGCTGCGCCGGATGGTGACAGAGAAGATCCCTCTTAAGATCACCTTCACCCTCACCCCAAGCCTCTGCGCGATGCTTCGGGACCCCCTTTTGCAGAAACGGGCGGAGAGGTATCTGGAGCGGGGCTACGAACTCGCCCGGATGGAAATCGACCGGACAGCCAATGACGCCGCCCTCAACGGCATCGCCCGCCATTATCAGCACGTCTTCCGCGAATCGCTCGATTTTTATCAGAAGGAGATCAACCGCGACATCGTTGGCGCTTTTGCCCAGCTACAAAAAGATGGGATCATTGAGATCATCACTTGTGCGGCCACGCACGGCTTTTTGCCCCTGATGGATATTGTCCCGCAAGCCATGCGGGCCCAGGTGCTCATTGGGCGCGACTACCACCGCGAGTGTTTCGGCCGCGATCCGGAGGGCATTTGGTTGCCCGAATGCGCATATGTGCCCCACATCGATGGCATCCTCCAAGAAGCCAACCTTCGCTGGTTCATTGCCGACGCCCACGGGCTCATGTATGGAGAGCCCCGTCCCCGCTTCGCCATTTACGCCCCGTATTTCACCCCCGCAGGCCCAGCGGTCTTTGGACGCGATCGGGAATCCAGCAAGCAGGTCTGGAGCGCAAGGGAGGGGTATCCCGGTGACCCTGCCTACCGGGATTTCTACCGCGATATCGGCATGGATCTCCCGGAGGACTACCTCCACACCGTTCTTCCTAGCACAGGATTTCGACGCAATACGGGCTTCAAATACCACCGCATCACCGGCTCGCCCCAAAAGGAAATCTACAATCGAGGCTGGGCGATGGCGGCGGCGGATCACCATGCGTGGGACTTCATGCAAAATCGAGTGCGCCAGATCGAACATCTTCGCTCGATGCTGCCCGTCGAGCCGATCATTGTCAGCCCGTTCGATGCCGAGCTATTCGGCCATTGGTGGTATGAGGGCCCCCAGTTTCTCGACTTCTTTCTGCGGAAGGCCGCCTACGATCAGAAGACCTTCCGCCTTACGACGCCGAGCGACTATTTAAAAGAAAACCCCACCCAGCAGATGGTCTCCCCCTCGCCATCCAGTTGGGGCAACAAAGGGTATTGGGAAGTCTGGCTCGACCATTGCAACGCTTGGATCTACCCCCACCTTCATGCTGCGGCGCGGCGGATGACGGAGATGGCAAGGAAGCATGCGGAGACCCGCGATCCGCTCCTCCTGCGAACCCTCCGTCAACTCGCCAGAGAACTCTTGCTGGCGCAGTCGAGCGACTGGGCTTTTCTCATGAAAACGGGAACAGCGGTCGAATATGCCACCAAGCGAACAAACGATCACGTTCTCCGCTTCACCCGCATCTACGAGTCCCTAGCATCTGGCACCGTCGATGAAGGCCTCCTCGCCGCCTGCGAGGACCGTGACAACATTTTCCCGGATGTAAATTGGAGGCATTACCTGTGAATCGAATCGCCATCTTATTTCTGACGCTGTTAGCCCTCCTTCATCCCGCGCAAGCGGAGGGGGACGACATAGCTTTTGCCGTTCCAAGTTCAGGCCGGATCACCCTTGGGGTTTTCGATAAAACCGGCAAACTTGTCCGCACTCTTCACGCCATGGATGAGGAGGACGCCTTCCGCGTCGGACTCAATGGCTACATCACAAAATGGGACGGCTTGGATGATGCCGGTAATCGTGCCCCGGCAGGACACTACCACGTTCGCGGTTACCTGATCGAGGATGTGACCGTTGAAGGCGAGGCCTACCATTTCAACGATTGGGTGACAGATGCCGAAGACCCCTCTCTTCGTCACATAGTGGACTTCGCGTTTCTTCCCGAGGGTGATGTGTTGCTTCTTGCCATTTCCGCCGATGGATCCCTTCTGGCCACGAGGTATTCCCCCGAGTCCGGTTTCGTTTGGGTGAGAGTGGTTGCCCCCAGTCCCGCTTCAGATACCGGTAAACTCACAACCAATCCGACCACCGCCTTCATCCAGCAAGCCGGCAGTTGGATTTTATTGGATATAAATACCGGCACGCCGCTTGCAACCCCAGCCCCTTTGCCAAGCCAAGACCCTATTGCCATCGCGGCCCTGAGCTCGACCCTTTTTACCTCGGTGGAAAAAACCATCACTCCGTTCTCGCTTCCTAGCATCCAGGCTCAACCCTCAATCTCCGCTCCTACTACACTCATCTCCCTCGATGCGGACAACGGGATACTCGCCGGATGCGGGGACGGAAACGTATGGATTTCCGAAGATTTGAAGACATTCCAAACCCTTCCGATCTCAGCCCGATGCGTGTCCCTTGGTGCCGAGCGGACATTTTGGTATGTCAGCACCAATGGCACGGGTGCCGTTGCGCAGGCTTATTTCAATGGCGAAATTCTGCGCGAACTCGAGCGCGAGCCAAACTCCCCTCAACCCCAAAAAATCCAGGCCTCCCGCACGAGTGATACCTTTGCTGTTCTTGAAACCGCTCCCGACCAAGAGCGCCTCCGCGTCATTTCCCGCAATCCTAATGGCGAATGGACTGTCGAATGGGAAAAATCCATCCGCGAATCGAAATCCTTCGGCTACGTGGAATCCAGCGTCTCCGCTCAAGCCCCAGAAACACCCCACCCCGATTCCCTCCGCTTCCGACTCGAGGAAAATCCCCTCACCGGAGAAAAACAAGAACTCACTCTCCGCGTAGTTTTTGATGAGGAAGGCACCCAACTCTCCACCCCTGATGGCCTTCCCCTCGTCACCATCAGCACCCGCTCCGCCATTAAGCGCGTCGTGATGCGCCGCGGAGAAACACCAAACAGCATCCATTTACTTCAGGGCGATGGAGCGACTGTTGAGGAATTTCACATCCATGGTCTTGAAAAAATCATACCCCTTAACGCAGGGGGAATCGATATTGGAAATCCATCATCCCCTATCCGGGACGGATCACCTATTGGGGGGTAGAATTATCTTGATCGAAGGGTCAGATACGCCTACACCTCATGAATGGGGCGCCCACGGAAACTTTCTCAACCAGTTAAAATCAATCTCATTTTAGAAAAAGAGACCAAAGACAGCGCCATACTAATAGCACTCGAAAGAAATATTAGCGTGAGTCGTCTTTTCGAATCGCTTTTATTCAAAGAACTCGCTGAAAAGCTGACCGCGAAATCCATTTCGGCTCATAATAAAAAAACTCCTGAAGCAAGCCTCACATGCGGAGACAATGCATCAGGAGTTAATGGATACGCCCATCCGGTTGACCCGGATCAGCACGCGCTATAAATCAATACTGGCCAGAGTGAGCAGGCGCTGAGGGAGCGTAGGCCTGATGTAAGGGCTGGGATTGTGGGATAGGAGCCCCATATTGCGCAGCAGAATCGTGCGAAGGAGCAAAGTAGCTTGGTTGAATGGCCTGACGGCGCATCCACTCGGCCTCGACCAAATCCTCAAAAAGTTGAGAAATAGAGCGGCGGCGGCGAGTCGCGAGATGCTGCGCGAATTCGCGAATCTCGGGATGTATTGTGAGGTTTAATTTGCCCCTTAGGGACTTCTCAGGTTTATTTTTCATTAGTTATTTTTAAAGAGAACTGGAAGACCAAGATCTCTCGTAAATTTAATACGCCTCAAACCTCAACCGGGGCAACAATTTTTTCAAGAATTTGTAAAAACCTCCTTTTTTAGGGATTCCAGTCGGCAGAAATCCCTATTTTAAGAAAGTTTTGACCGCTTGGATCACTTTGTCCATGGGGATTTCCTCCATGCAGCGGAAGTCGATGGGACACTCGCGAAGAAAGCAAGGACTACACTCGACTTTCTGGCGGATCACCACACTGCGGGAACCTCGCGGCCCTGTGAAAGTCGGTTCCGTAGATCCAAAAATCGATACCAACGGAGTCCCGATAAAATCCGCGAGATGCATCGTCCCCGTATCGTTCGTAACGAGAACCGAGATTCGGGACAAAAGATCCATCAAATCCTCCAATGAGGTTTTGCCAGTGAGGTCAGTGACATTAGGAATGCCGGAGGCGATTTTTTGGGCTACAGATGTGTCTGCAGAAGTTCCCACAATCACCAATTGGCAATCTATCTCCTCATTGAGTTGCAGGATGAGTTGACGGAATTGATCGGCCGGCCAGCGTTTGGCCGATCCATACTCCGCGCCGGGGCAAAGACCAATCACGCGTTCCTTGCGGTTCGGCTTCCAAAGTGGACTCACAGGCGGCCGCTCCTCGGCTCCGCAACGCGCTGCAATACGCCAATAGACATCGGCCTGATGCACTGGCTGATTCGCCGGAGGCCGCTTCCCCTCAGCGATAGTATGATCCAAAAGCCAATGTCGGTAGTGGCCTTGGAATCCCACTTTCACAGGAATGTGGGCGAGCCAGACTTCGAGGGCGGATCGTAAAGAATTCGGAAAAAGAACCGCTACATGGAAGCGCCCCCGCAAACGGCGCGCAACAGAGAAGACGGACTCCTCCTTCTCGATTTCGATCACTTCATCCACGCCATCCACCCTGCGCCAAAACCCTGCCAATTTGGCAGGCGTCAGCACCGAAAGATGCGCGTCGGGGCGTCCGAATTTGAAAGCCCTCACGGCATCGACGCTCATCACCGCATCGCCCAACCAGTTCGGGGAGCGTGCGACAATGCGAAACGGATTCACTGTAGCCGCCCCGCCTGGAAGATAAATGCCGCGCTTGACGTCATTGAGGAGAAACGAGCGCGGTGTCTTCCAGCGATTGTGAACCCAAAACCAATCCGCCGGAGAGACGCGAATCTGCTCCTCCAGGTTCCGGTTGAGATCGAGAGTGAGTTGCTCGGGATTGTCCGCCGTCCACGGAATTTCGTGTCCCATGACAATCCTCCAGCGGGCAAACCCATCGGTATAAATCGCCGATGGAATCACCACCGCATTCGTGCGAAGAGCCAGCGTCGCCACAAGAGGGGAAGTCGAGCAGAGGCGATGGAAAAAAGGCGTCCAAACCCCACTTTTCCCTGCATGTTGATCGACCAGCACCCCTAGAACCCCCAATTCACGCAGCAAACCGATGGCACCTTGAAATCCCTTCTTGCGATCAAAGGTCTCGAGCCCAAGTCGGCGGCGGTCATGGTTGACAAGATCATCCACAAGCTTGTTGTGCAGCGCTTGGTAAATCGTGCCCGATCGAACTTCAGGCCACTGAAAAACAATTTGTGCATACAACTCCCAATTTCCAATGTGATTGATCGCCATGATCACCGGCCGGCCGAGCGCGATATTCCGCTTCACCACATCGAGGTTTTCAAAGTGCGCGACACGCTGAATCTGGGCCTGAGAGAGCGATGGCATCTTGAAAGCGCACACCACATTGGCCCCCAGCGTCGTAAAATGCCGAAATGTCAGGCGGCGCAGATCCGCCTCGGACATCTCATTTGCAAACGCAATCGTCAGATTTTCCCTTGCGAGCCGCCGGTAGCCGGGCAGGATAAGCCACATCAAAGCTCCGATCGCTTGCCCTAAAAGAAAACACACAGAGAGGGGCAGGCAACGGATCAAACACACAATCAACCATGCAAAAATGTAAACCAATCGTTCGGCCATGATGGATTTTCAATCTACTGAGAAAAAATCCCAGACGGAATCGAAATCCATCCTCCCGGGCGGAGTCGTCGGCATTCTTGGGGGAGGTCAACTCGGCCGCATGCTGGCCATCGCTGCGCGCCGCATGGGCTACAGCGTCCATGCCTACGAGCCTCAGCAGGATTGCCCAGCAGGTCAAATCTGCGATCTCGAGGTCAATGCTCCCTACACTGATCCCACCGCATTGAAAAAATTCGCTAACGGGGTGGATGTGGTTTCCTTTGAGTTTGAAAACATCCCGCGTTCCGCGATTGAGACGGTTTCCGAGATTCGTCCGGTGCATCCGCGCGGTGAGGTGTTGCACATTTGCCAGAACCGAGAACGCGAGAAGACATTCCTCCACTCGCATGGCTTTCCTTGCGCGCCCTTCCGCGTGATCGATTCCGCCGACAGCCTTGCCGAGGCGCTCCAAGAAATCGGAACCCCCTCGGTGCTCAAAACGGCGGACTTCGGCTATGATGGCAAGGGCCAGATCAAACTCGAAGCCGGGGCAGATGCCACCGAAGTCTGGAAACGATTTGGAGCGCCTCGGGGCGTTCTTGAAAAATGGATCTCCTTTCGCGCCGAAATCTCCGTCGTGAGTGCCCGCGGCACCGACGGGAAAACGGTTTCCTTCCCCGTCTCGGAAAACCAACACGAGCACCACATCCTCGATCTTTCGATCGTTCCGGCGCGCTTCCCGGCTGAAGTCCTTGAATCCGCCACCCGCCTCGCCGCTCATATCACCGAGGCGCTGGACGTCGTTGGCTTGCTCGCCGTGGAGTTTTTCCTCACAGATGACAATCAACTCGTCGTGAACGAACTCGCTCCACGACCTCACAATTCCGGCCACTTCACTTTCGATGCCTGCATCACGAGCCAGTTCGAGCAACAACTCCGCGCCGTCTGTGGCCTGCCACTCGGATCACCCGAACTAATGAGCCCAGTGGTAATGTGGAATCTCCTAGGCGACCTGTGGAGCAAGGGAGAACCAGATTGGAACGTGATCCTCGACAACCCCCGCGCCAAGCTTCACCTCTACGGAAAGAGCGAAGCGCGTCCAGGAAGAAAAATGGGCCACGTTTGTGTGTTGGCAGACTCGACCGAGGCGGCGATTCGGGAGATCCAAGAAATGAAACAAAAGCTCACGCGCTGAGGTCTCGAGGCTGTCCGATTTTCTCCAGCAACCGTGGTATGTCGAGGTGACGGGCAATAAGGTCTTGGATGTATTGGATTTTTTCCACATCCGCCGGTTCGACCTTGATTGTCAGTGAATGGATTTTTTGCGCGATGGCGTAGGATTCCATCGGAGAATAAACCACCGGCAGGCTCGTCGCTGCGAGCATCGAAATGAGCCGCGAGTGAGGCTTGAGACCATCCGAAAGCACAAGCCCGGAAAGCAGCCTAGGTTCATGCAGCCCCTCTTGGGAAATCGCGGCTAAGACGATATCCTCGCGGTCGCCGGGCACCACAAGCAACGTGCCAGAGCTGATATTACGCAAGAGATTGGCAGAACTCACTGCGCCAATGACGACATTGGTTGCGAGGTTACGCGCGAGCCCGCGATTGCAAAGAAAGTCACCGGAAATGGTAGCCGCAATCTGCTCCAACGAAGGTTCGGAAAGCCTTTTTTGCATCGGCACAACCCCCAGCAACTCCAAGCCCAAACGCTCGAAACCCCGGCGCGCAAAATCCGCAACGTAGTCCATCTTGTCCATGCGCACCTTGTTCATCACGACCCCGACAACCTCAACGCCCTCGCGGTCAAAGAGAGCCTTATTGAGGGCCACTTCGTCGATCGGTCGACCTATTCCTCCGGGGGTGACAAGAATAACCTT
>JBILZC010000070.1:0-12498 GCA_044377415.1 Terrimicrobiaceae bacterium
ACACTGCCTCACCACATCGGCGATGTCTGTTGCGATACCGCTGGCCAGCAGTGAGCGGCCGCTGATAGGTCTTGTTGCTTCCTGCGCGCTCAAGGTGAGAAGGGAGCCTTTGGGATTGATGATCTCATCGCCGATTTTGACTTCCTTATCGAGATTCATAAACCCATCTACCAGTTCGGCATGGTAGCCGTTTTTCTGCGCCACGCTGCGGAAGTAGCCGGAGTAATACGAAACGATTTTGGCATTCATGGTCACTGGTATTTCCTGTCCGGATCCAGCCACTGGTGCGGCGGCTCCGATCGCACTCACGGGGGACATGAAGATCTTTTTTGTTCCCAGCGCGATGAGTGCCCCGGCAGACCCTGCATTTGAGTTCACATAAGTGTACGTGGGAATTGGACTTTTCCCGAGCATTTGGACTATTTTTTCCGTTGATTTGAGGTCTCCTCCCGGAGTGTCCATATCCAAAATCAGGGCAGCTGCATGAGCGGATTCGGCATTCTTGAGAACCCGTCGGAGAAATAAAAATTGCACCTCGCTGACTGGGCCGCTGACTGGCAGAACGACAATGGAGCCATTCTGTATGGGCTTCTCAGCTGCAAATGAACTCGATAAAGACAGGGCCAGAATAAGAAAAAGAAGCGCGCCATTCATATGTTTGAAATCTCACTCGCGCATGGGACCGGCGCAAGGTATTTTGAATGTGTGGGACTCATCTCCGAAGAAACTATCCAGCGCGTAACCGAGGGCAGCGATATCGTTGACTTGATCGGATCGTATTTCCCGCTCAAGCGGGCGGGAACGAGCTTTAGGGCTGTTTGTCCATTCCATCAGGAGAAGACCCCGTCTTTTCACGTCAATCCCGCACGTCAATCCTTTCATTGCTTCGGATGTGGAGCTGGCGGCGGAGTTCTCCGTTTTGTGATGGACTACGAGCATGTGGACTTTCCCTCGGCTGTTCGCAGGCTGGCCCAGCGTTCGGGAATTCCAATCCTAGAAGATGCCGCTTCAGCCGAGGATGGACAAAAGCAGGGTCAGCGCCAGCGTCTTCTCGCGATACACGCGGAGGCCGCCGCTTGGTTCCATAAAGCTTTAGTGAAATCCCCCGCGGGTTCCGAAGCGAGAGCCTACTTGAAGTCACGTGGCATCACCTCCGAGGTCGCCAAGTCTTGGCAACTCGGCTACGCTCCGGATTCTTGGGACGCTTTACTGGAGCACCTTCGCGGAGGCCGCTTCACGGACGGGGAGATTATCCTGAGCGGGCTGGCTTCCTCGAAGGAGGACAAGCCTGGAGACAGAATCTACAGCCGATTCCGCCATCGCGTCATGTTCCCCATCTGCAATGACTATGGTGAGGTTATCGCATTCAGTGGACGCACGTTGGAGTCGGATCCGAAATCGGCCAAATATGTAAACTCGCCAGAGACGCCTCTTTTTACAAAAGGCAAAGTCCTCTATGGCCTATATAAATCGAAGCGTGATCTCATTGAAAAAAACACGGCTATCGTTTGCGAGGGGCAGTTGGATCTCATCTCGGCCTATGAGGCGGGAATTCGGCATGTTATTGCGCCCCAGGGCACGGCTTTCACGTCAGATCAGGCGCGACTATTGAGGCGTTATGTGGAAACGGTACTTCTGTGTTTTGACTCGGACACCGCCGGAAAAAAAGCCACATCCAGCTCATTGCCATCACTTCTTTCGCAGGGGTTGAGTGTTAAAGTGGTTGTCCTTCCCTCTGGAGAGGACCCGGATTCTCTTATTCGTCGGGATGGGGCTGAGGCTTTTCTGGCATTGGTCGGAGCGGCTGCTGATTATTTCGACCATAGTCTGGAGGAGGCGATTTTGAGTGGGGAATTGAATGCTCCTGCCGGAAAATCCAAGCTTGTCGGCCGCATTGCCCCACCGCTTGCGTTGGTTCAGGATGCTGTGCTTCGCGAGTCGATCCTTGGCCGTATTTGCTCAAGGCTCTCCTTGCCCCACGCGGTCATTCGATCCGCCATGAAAGCCCCCAGCCCAGACTCCGTAAACGAAAGGGGGGTGGTTCCGCTCGATGAGCCGGTGGAAAAAATCACGATTTCGGCAGGGATGCATATGCTTTGCCAGATCGCGTTGGCGAGTGCGGAGGTGCGAGATTGGCTCCGAACCCAAGGGCCTGCTGTTGCATTCGAGCCAGGTGGAGCTTTGGTGGACAAGCTCACGCAGGCCGAATTCGAGGGTGGTAGCACCACGCTGCCGACGACGCTTCTTTCGACCCTAACCGCAGCGGAGGAGCGCACTCTTTCATCGCTCGACACGCGTCGTCCCATGCCCGCTCCGCTCGAGCGGGCGAAACTGACATGGCAGGGTCTTTTGATCCAGCAATTCACCCAAAAGATGGAGGGACTCAAAAGTCAACTCATCGATCCGTCCGTTTCAGTGGCCGAACGGGAAAAAATTCAAAAACAAATACTTGACCTTAAAATCCGCGTGGCAGATGTTCAGCGGCCCTTTTGAACTGGCCTAATTGAAAGCAGCTTGAAAACTAAAAACACCTCTTCGAAGAACCAATCCCGCTTGGCACCCAAATCCAAACCTCAAACTCTGCCCACTAAGGCTTCCAAGCCGACAGGGGCAAAAGCGAAACCTAAAAAGCAGGTTAAGCCTGCAGCAAAGGTTGTTGCCAAGAAGCCGGTTCCATCAAAGCCACAGGCCAAGCCTGTAGCCAAGAAACCTATTCCTGCAACCAAAAAGCCCACGCCGAAAGCCGCCGCTAAGCCCACGCCGAAAGCTGCCGCCAAGCCCACGCCGAAAGCCGCCGCTAAGCCCACGCCGAAAGCTGCCGCCAAGCCCGCGTCGAAAGCCGCCGCCAAGCCCACGCCGAAAGCCGCCGCTAAGCCCGCGCCGAAAGCCGCCGCCAAGCCTGCATCGAAAGCCGCTGCCAAGCCCGCGTCGAAAGCCGCTGCCAAGCCTACGCCGAAAGCCGCTGCCAAGCCTGCATCGAAAGCCGCCGCCAAGTCTTCTGCGAAGGTTGGCAAGCTTCCCGAGGAACCCTCTTTCAACAAAAAACCCGCCCTCACCAGCAAGCAACTCGCTAAGGAAACCAAGGCAGCGAAGGCTTTGCTTTTCGCCGCTCCCTCGAGTGGGCCACTTGATATTCCCAAGCTGATTCAGGACAAAGTCCGTGAGTTGATCAAGCTCGCCAAAGAGCAAGGCTATGTCACTTTTGAAGATTTGGATGAGCACCTTCCGGAAGGGGTAAGCAACCCCGACCACATTGATGCCATCATCACCCAGCTCCGTGGAGTCGAGATTGAGATCATTGATTCTTCGGATGTGGATCGAGTCAAAGAGGTTCGGAAAGACAACGAGGAGGAGGAAGAAAAAGAAGAAAAAGCCGACTCCAAGCTGGACATTCTTGACGATCCGGTTCGCATGTATCTCAAACAGATGGGGCAAGTTCCGCTTTTGACCCGTGAGCAGGAGGTGGAAATCTCCAAGCGCATCGAGGATGCCGAGCTAAAAGTTCAGGAGTTGCTCTACGGATTTGGTTTCGTGGCTCGTGCCCACATCGATCTCGCCCAGAAGCTCATGGACCAGCGCGAGCGTTTTGATAGGGTCATTCTCGACAAAAAAATCGAGAGCCGGGAGAGGTATATGAAGTTGCTTCCGCGCCTTTGTCAGCAGGTGAAGCGTCAGACGGATGCCGTTTCCCGGATTTACGCCGACATCATTCAGGGTGGGGGATCTGCCGTGGAGAAGCGCAAAAAGTTTGAGCGCTCCTTACAGACCCTTCAGAAGCTTTATCCCAAATTTTTCTACAAACAAAAGATCATCGAGGATTTTGTTCAGTTGGTGGACGACAACCATCGTGCACTGCAAAATATCCAGAAGGAGCTTGCCAAGCACGCGAAGGATCCTAGTCCCAAATTGCGCCGCCAGCATTCCGCTGAGGTGAAGGACTTGCAGAAGCGTTTCTGGCTTTCTCCCGAGGAGCTCACCACGAACCACGATCAACTCAAGCTCTGGCATCGCCGCGCATTAAAAGCCAAGACCGAAATGGTGGAGGCCAACCTGCGTCTCGTGATTTCCATCGCAAAAAAATACACCAACCGAGGGCTCTCATTCCTTGATCTGATTCAAGAGGGCAACATGGGTTTGATGAAGGCGGTCGAGAAATTCGAATACCGCCGAGGATATAAATTTTCCACATACGCGACTTGGTGGATTCGGCAAGCGATCACCCGCTCCATTGCGGACCAAGCCCGGACGATTCGCATCCCGGTTCACATGATCGAAACGATCAACAAGCTCATCCGAGTTCAAAAACAGCTCGTTCAGGAATACGGGCGCGAACCTTCACCAGAGGAAATCTCGGATGAAATCCAGCTCCCCGTTGAGCGAGTGCGGGCTGTTCTCAAGATGGCCCAGCAACCCATCTCCCTTCAAGCCCCAGTGGGCGATAGCGACGACACCAGTTTCGGAGATTTCATCGAAGACAAAGGGGCGGACAATCCTGCGGACATGGCTGCCATCGTTTTGCTGAAGGATAAAATCAAAGACGTCCTCGACAGTCTTACTGAGCGTGAGCGCCAAGTGCTCGAGCAACGCTTCGGCTTGGTGGACGGCTACAGCCGTACGCTGGAAGAAGTGGGTCGCCAGTTCAAAGTCACTCGTGAGCGCATTCGCCAAATTGAGGCCAAGGCCCTTCGAAAGATGCGCCATCCAACCCGCATCCGCCAGTTGGAAGGTTTCCTTGATGCCCACGAGGTCTAATTTTTTTCGCAACTTTTCAGTTAGACCGGTGTTGGATTGATTGTGAAACAAGAACCGAATGAAAATGACGCCCTATGGAGGGCTTTGGGCGAGGCGACGCCGCCTTTGGTGTCGCCTTTTTTTGCGCGGAATGTTTTGCGTGCAACGAGACAATCAAACGAGCGGGCCGTTTTTCTACCGGCTTTTTTACTTCGCTGGATTGGGGCGCTAGCATTCTCTTGTGTGCTGATCGGCTTTTTAACCTCGCTTGCCTTTTATCCCCAGTATCAAACCAGAGACTTGGACTCTGTGGAGATTTTCGATATCGCCGCCGGCATCAACGAGCTTGTGCCCGTGCAGGAAATCACGCTCGCCTCACTGGCTTCTCACGGCGGAGGGTTTTAATTCGAGTTTTGCCTCGCACGCCAGGGCTTTCTTAAGTTGGCGCTTGTATTCCGAGCGTGGGATTTCCCTTGATCCAAAGGTGGCCAAGTGGGGAGTCACCCACTGAAGATCAAGAAGCTGAAATCCACCTTTTTGCAGTAACTCGACTAGGCAGCAGAGGGCCACTTTCGATGCTCCGCTCACATGGTGGAACATGGACTCACCGAAGAAGGCCGCACCAATGCTCACCCCATAAAGTCCACCTGCGAGTTGGCCCTCCCTCCAGATTTCGACGGAATGGGCATGACCGCTTCGATGCAGCTCCACATAGCTGTGAAAAATGCACTCGTCGATCCAAGTTTCTTCGCGATTCGCACAGGCGATCATCACTTCTTCGAATTTTGTGTCCAAACGCACTTCCCAAAGCGGGTCGCGAAGCGTTTTTTTGGTGCCATGGGGGATTCGGAATTCCTCAAGCGGGAGGACGCCGCGAGGATCGGGATCGTAGAGCCGGATTTCATCATCCATCGCCATGGGGAAAATCCCTTCACGATAGAAATCCAGAAGCATCTCGGGTGGAATCATGTTTGCCATGGCGGAGTGAATGATTATGTTAGCGAGCTATGAAAAGCGTGATCTTTTTTTTAATGCTTCTAGTGCCCGTTTTTTTAAACTCCTGCGCAGTTTCCGAGCAGAGCGTCGGAGAAGTGGGTGAAAAATTTCAAGAGGGTATTCAAGGGCGGGGCACCATCATTCCCCACAATGCCACGACAGATACGTTCGGCCCCGAGTTCCGTTAATTCCTAACATGGCCACTAAAACTTCCGGGGACAAAATCCTCATTCTTGATTTCGGGTCCCAATACACGCAGGTCATTGCCCGTCGCGTGCGCGAGTGCCAAGTCTACTCCGAAATCATTCCTTATACGACGAAGGCGGCGGCCATCGCGAAGCTCAAGCCCGCAGGAATCATCCTCTCCGGCGGTCCAGCGAGTGTTTATGCACCCAAGGCGCCGCAAGTCGATCGCGCCATCTATAAACTCGGCATTCCCGTGCTTGGTATTTGCTATGGTATGCAGCTCATCGCTCACGGACTGGGAGGCAAGGTGGAACGCTCGACCGAGCGTGAATACGGGCCCGGCGAACTCAAGGGCGACCCCAAGTGCGCGCTTTTCCACAAGCTCCCTGCGACGCTCGATGTCTGGAACAGTCATGGCGATAAGATCACCCAAATGCCTGTTGGATTCCGTCCTCTTGGACGAACCGAAAATTCGCCTCACGCCGTCATTGGCGACACCGATCGCAATATCTACGGGCTCCAATTTCATCCCGAGGTCGTGCACACGCCTCGCGGCAGCGAGATTCTCGCAAACTTTGTTCACCGCATTTGCGGGTGCAAATCCAATTGGACGATGGAGTCCTTTATTGACCGGACGTGTCGCGAGATTCGCGAGCAAGTGGGCGATGGGCGAGTCATCTTGGGCTTGAGCGGCGGAGTCGATTCCTCCGTGGCAGCGGCGCTGATTCACAAGGCAATTGGGGACAAATTGACCTGTATTTTTGTGAATAATGGTCTTCTCCGGGCCAATGAAGCTGCCGCCGTGGAAAAACTTTTTGCCGGTGAATTTCGAATTCGCATGCGCACAGTCGATGCCTCGGATCAGTTTCTCAAAAAGCTCAAGGGCGTCACCGATCCTGAAAAGAAGCGCAAAATCATCGGCGCCGAGTTCATCAAAGTTTTTGAAGCCGCCGCGCGTGATCTCAAAAAGTCGGATCCCGGTCACTACCGCTTCCTCGCACAGGGAACTCTCTATCCCGATGTGATCGAGAGCGTCTCGATTTCCGGAAATCCAGCCGCCTTGATCAAGAGCCATCACAATGTGGGTGGCCTTCCCGAGCGCATGAAGTTTGAACTCGTGGAGCCCCTTCGCCAGCTTTTCAAAGACGAAGTCCGTCGCGTCGGTGAGGAATTAGGGCTCTCGAAAGAAATTGTCCACCGCCAACCCTTTCCCGGGCCTGGTCTCGCTGTTCGCATTCTCGGAGCGATCGATGTGGAGCGTCTGCGAATCGTTCGCGAAGCCGACGCCATCGTCATCGATGAAATGAAGTCGTCCGGCTGGTATTATAAAGTCTGGCAATCCTTCGCTGTGCTGTTGCCTGTTCGCTCGGTAGGGGTGATGGGCGATGAGCGCACCTATGACTACACCATCGCTCTCCGCATTGTGAGTAGCCATGATGGCATGACGGCCGACTGGGTTAGGATGCCGCACGAGCTTCTGGCGCGTATTTCCGCGCGAGTCATCAATGAGGTGAAAGGCGTGAATCGGGTTTGTTACGACATTTCCAGCAAGCCCCCAGCCACGATCGAGTGGGAGTAGGGTAGGGGGATAGGGCTCATGGGAGCCCGACAAAGACAGGTGTGAATTCAAACTTCACGCCATCAAAGAGTCCCTTGTCGCTGAGCTTGAGGGCGGGAATCACGAGAAGGGCGAGGAAGGAGAGTGTCATGAAGGGAGCCTGAAGCGGACTGCCCAGTTCGCGGGCTTCCCGAGTGAGGTCGGCGTATCCCTCGGCGACGTCTTCAGCGTATCCGTCACTCATTAGTCCGGCTACGGGTAGCGAGAGAATTCGGCCGGAGGCGTTGCGTCCGGCGACAGCAATGCCGCCGGCTTTCCGAATGATCATATTCACGGCTCTGGTAAGGGCCTCGTCGGTTGTGCCCACCGCGACGATATTGTGGCAGTCATGAGCCACACTGGATGCGATCGCTCCAGCCTTAAGTCCGATGCCCCTGACAAAAGCGATGGACGGAGGAGCGGCGCGATAACGATTGATGACGGCGATCTTCAGAATGTCTCGCGAAGGGTCGGCGACAGCCAAACCATTTTTGAGGAGGGGTTCGGCCTGGCCTGCGCCAGTGATGATCTGGCCATCCCAAGCTTCGATGATGCGAATGTCGCCAATCCCAGCGGAAACTTGGAAGTCGGAGGGTGTTATTTCTTGTTCAAAGAAACGGTTCGCTCGTGGAGAGCGAGACTTCGGGAGAAGCGATGCGGAATCGCGGGCCACACAGGTGCCATCAATCCAAGTCTCGAGAACGGCAAATCCATGCACATCTTGTAAACGCACAAAATCGGCGGCATCCCCGGGTCGCAATAGCCCGCAGCGGAGACCATAATGAAGAGCGGGATTCAGGCAGGCGGCACGTAGGGCGGCAAAGAGCGGTATGCCGAGAGCCACAGCCCTTGCGACGAGTCGATCGATGTGACCTACCATCAAGTCGTCTGGATGTTTGTCGTCGCTGCAGAACATGCAGGAAAGCGGGTGCTCGGCCAGCAGGGGCCAGAGTTCGTTGAAATTGCGCGCCGCCGAGCCTTCGCGAATAAGGATCTTTTGTCCGAGCGCGATCTTTTCCCTGGCCTCGTCGATGTGAAAACATTCGTGGTCCGTCTCGATGCCGGCCTCGACGTAGGCGAGCAGATCTTGTCCGCGTAGTCCGGGAGCATGTCCGTCGATGCGCTTACCATGGCGTTGAGCGATGGCGATCTTATTCATCACCTCTGGATCACGGTGGATCACGCCAGGGAAATTCATCATCTCCGAGAGGTAAAGAAGCGAGGGATCAAGACAGAGTTCCTCAATGGCGTCGGGACCCAATATCGCACCACCCGTTTCAAAGCCGGTCGCCGGAACACAGGAGGGAATGCCGAAGTGGATTTTCAGCGGTGTTTTTGCCGCGAGGCTCTGCATGAGTCTCACTCCTTCAATTCCTAGGACATTGGCGATCTCGTGCGGGTCCGAGACGGTTGCCGTCGTGCCGTGTCGCACCGCGATGCGGGCAAATTCGGGTGGGGTGAGCATCGAGCTTTCGATATGCACGTGGGCATCGATAAAGCCCGGACAGAGAAAGCTTGTTTCCGTGACCGTCTCATCCTCGACAATGGATTGGATCTTGCCATAGCGGACTTCGATAGTGCCGAGAAAGATCCGCTCATTGAAAATGTCCACAATCTTTCCGCTGTGGTGGGCCTGGGTTGACATGACGGCAAAACCCTACTCCTTAAGCCAGCTTATGGAAACTCCTCGATTTTCAAGTGCATCAGCGATTCATCCGTTCCCGCAATCGGCCTTGCCAGCTCTGCGAGGGGGTGGTTTCGTAGAATGTCATGGCAACACCGGACATATTTTCGGCAGAAGACCTGCTCTCAAAGCCGGACTTGTTTGCGGGCTTTGAGCCTCCTGTGCGTCTGGCGGTGATCGGTGATCCTATTGTCCATTCGAAGTCGCCTGCTTTTCAAAATGCGGCTCTACGTGCTTGCGGCATTCCGGTCGCATACGCGCGACTTCATGTCCCGCCTTCGGAGTTTGCCAAGGTGCTTCGCGCCCTCCCTGGCGCTGGCTTTCTGGGAGCAAACGTCACGATTCCTCACAAAGCTTCTGCTCTGGCCGGGGTGGATGTGGCTGACGATTATGCGCGGGCCTCGGGCAGTGTGAATACGATCGTCGTGAGGGGTCAAAAGCTCCACGGTTTCAATACGGACGGCCCTGGTATCTCTAGGGCGATTCGCGAGGAGTTTTCACGTGATCTTCGTGATCTTCGCGTTGTTCTTGTTGGCGCCGGGGGTGGGGCCGGTCGCGCGATCGCCGTACAATGCGCGATGGAGAAGTGCTCTCGTCTTGTCTTGGTGAATCGTACGCTCGAAAAAGCGCAGCTTTTGGCAACCGAACTCGCGCCCTTCTTTCTCTCGGAGCAGACCTCAGGGGCTGTCGATCGGGTGGTCGCAATCTCGTTGGAGGACGGGAATCTTCGCCGTGAGTTGGAAAATGCCGACATCCTCATCAATGCCACCTCTCTTGGGATGAGTCGCTCTGATGCGCCGGTCGTCCCGGCTTCGCTCCTCCATTCGAGCCTGCTGGTATACGATGCCGTCTACACGCGCGGTGGATCCCGATTGCTTGATGATGCCGCCGCCGCGGGGGCGCGGGGGGCGAATGGGCTGGGAATGCTTTTGCACCAAGGAGCCCTCGCGTTTGAGATCTGGTTCAACCGTCCAGCTCCGCTTGAAGTGATGCGGCAGGCTTTGCTTGCCCATTAAAGATGCTTCGTCGGCTTGTGGTGGTTTTTGCCGAGAATCCCTGACAGATTCTGCCGCATGCGCATCGGCGTCAGGTGTCTGCAGGAGGGATGTTTGTCTCCTTTTTTACGATTGCTCCGAGTGGCTATGTATAAACCCTAAAGGGTTTCTCCCCATGGTTTGATTTTTTGAACATTGGCACTGTTGATGCTGTCAATCCCTACAGAAAGCGAAGCCATGAAAAACTACTACAAAAAAATCAATAGCACCAAATACTCGCTCGGTGAGCTGATCTCCATAGTCGGTTCCTGCGCTAAGAATAGCCGTGAAACCATCGCCGCGATGGTTGATTTGCTCGAAAGCGGGCGGGTCGTCATTCGGAAAAATGGTCAGGTCCGCCGCGTGCGTGTCCAACACGCAAGGTAATATAGCTCGCTCCGATTCTCTGGGGTGTCGCGCCGACTTGGTGGGAGGCGCGCATCCCGGAACGGCGGGGTGGGATGGGTTTTCTGAAGAGACCTTAGGGCGACTGGGGGAATTCTTGAATGATCGCGATCGCGGACGTGACATCTTGAGCGATAAAGTCGGCGCCTGCCGACAAGTGTTTTTTTCCGTAGCCTGTTTCCACAAGGATCGTTCGGCAACCTGCTTTGCGTCCGCAAAGAATATCGATATCCTTATCTCCGACCATCCAAGATCTCGTGAGATCAATGCCGTGCTCGCACGAGGCCTCCTCGAGCATTCCAGTGCCTGGTTTGCGGCGGTGGGTGGGATTCGCGGGGGCATCTGGACAAAAATAGACCGCGTCGATCAAGCCATCCAGTTGTCGTAGTAATTCGGCATTCACAGCCTCATATTGGACTTGGGTTATTTTTCCCGAACTGAGTCCGCTTTGATTGGTGATGATAATGATCATCCAGCCTGCGGAACGGAGGCGGGCTAGGCCATCGGCGGCACCCGCAATGGCTCGTACGTCGGCGGGATTATTGCAGTAATCCACCTCTTCCATGAGGGTTCCATCCCGGTCGAAGAAAACAGCTGGCCGATCAGGCATCTTTATGAAATGCGCTTTGGAGTTCCTCGGCGGTGAGGGTGGCTGTGCCGAGTTTCGCGACGACGACGCCGCTGGCTTGGTTGGAAATCTCTGCGGCCTCGGCGGGGGTCGCTCCAGCACAGATGGCTAGAGTGTAAAGTGCTATGGCTGTATCACCTGCTCCAGAAACATCAAAAACCTCTCTGGCCCGCGTGGGAGTATGATACGGGGCGGCATTGGCTTGAAAGAGGATCATGCCGTGCTCGCCAAGAGTCACCAGTAACCCAGGGAGATTCCATTTTTGTAAAAGCTGAGACCCGACCATTTGCAGGGGGGCATCGGAAAGGGGATCTGCCGTGGCTCCGGGATCGCGGAGCCCAGCCATGGCGAAAGCCTCCGATCGGTTGGGTTTCAAAAGGTCCACCCCAGTCCAATTCAGCGGGTTTGTGGGGTTCGGATCAGCCGAGATGAACTTGCCGGAATCTTTGGCTATCGCCGTGACGCGATCTTTCAAGCTCTGACTGAGAAATCCTTTTCCGTAATCCTCAAAAATGATCGCATCCACCGAGGGAATGAGGGCCGTGACAGCCTCGCAGGCACGGTCAATGCTCGCCTCGCTCGCCACACCGCGCTGCTCGCGATCCACTCGGACGACCTGTTGTTGGCGGGCGACGATGCGGGTTTTGACAATTGTGGGACGCTCTGGATCGGCGACCAAGGCATCGGTCGCGATTCGTTCCGCGCTGAGGAGATCTCGCAACACTCCGGCATGGACGTCCGTTCCGACAAGGCCGCAGAGATGAACGTCGGCACAGAAGGGTCGGAGATTGCGGGCCACATTGGCCGCACCACCCGGGTAGGATGACTCTTCAAGTACCTCGACCACAGGCACAGGCGCCTCGGGAGAAATGCGGGAGACCGTTCCCCAGACAAACTCATCCAACATCACATCGCCGAGTACCAGTAAGCGGCAGTTGCCCGCCACACTAAGAAGATGTTGTAATCTGTCGGGTTTCATTCCAAGTTGTAGGCGAGTTCTAACCTGACCTCGCCCGCACAACAAAGCTCAAATTTTGAAAATGCCGAATATCCTGAAATCAGTCGCAGTTGCGATTCTGTTTGCAACGGCTTCTGGATTGAATGCTCAGACGTCGCCTGATGCTGTTGACCTCTCTTCTTTTCCTGCCAAGGCCATCGATGATGTCGTTGTTCCCGTGCCCAGCGAGGTATTCCTCGTTCTCGACAAGCTCGGGAGTCCGAATTGGCGCGGGGAAAT
>JBILZC010000138.1:0-4123 GCA_044377415.1 Terrimicrobiaceae bacterium
GTTTTCAAACAGGGAGTGGATATCCGGCGCGGCGGGTGTAGTCGGCGAAGCGGGAGGCTTCGGGGTCTCCGGTGATTTCCCGTTTTTCGGGGTTCCAGCGGATCGGGCGGTTGAGGCGCTCCGCGATCCCCGCGAGCCCGCAAACATCGAGGGTTCTTGCGCCGACGGTGGCCGGACAAATCGGTGGCCGTCTTGAGATGATGGAATCGAGCCAATTTTGGCGATGGTCGTTCGAGCGGTAGGCGAGGAATTCGCTGGACGAGGGAATTCGCGAAGCCAGCCCAGCGGGGGTGGTTTCAATGCCTGAGCGCGAGACTTTGACCTCCCCGTTTTTTCCGACAAAGCGGATCATGGCTCCGTTGGCAGGCCCCCCACCCTTCAGCGAAGCGGTAACTTTCAGTCCGTTGGCATACTGGTGGTATTGATAAGGCTCCCCTTCGAATCCCTTCGGGACAAAGAGCACGGGCCCGTTGCCATCCATGTCGAGGGCCCATTGTACGATATCGAAGTGGTGCGCCCCCCAGTCGCCGTTTTTGCGCGATCCATAGTCCCAGAAGATACGCCATCCCCCGGCCCACCACCCAAGAACACGCTCATTGTTGTAGGGCCTCCATGGCGCCGGTCCGAGCCAGCGATCGTAATCGATGTCGGCGGGAACGGGTTGCTCGGCGAGCAAGCTGACGGGTGCAAAATCGCCCTTAAAATCAACATGAATCTCGGTGATCTCGCCGATCCAGCCGTTACGAACGATCTCCACGGCCTTGCGGAATGCGGGGTCCGAGCGTTGCATGCTGCCGACTTGGAGGATGCGGCCGTAGCCTTTTTCTGCTGCTACCATGGCCGCTGCCTCGTCCAGCGTGAGGGCCATGGGTTTTTCGACAAAAACATCCTTCCCGGTGCGCATGGCATCGATCGAAATCGCCGCATGCCAGTGGTCGGGCGTGCCGATGATAACGGCGTCGATATCGCTGCGGGCCATAATGTCACCGTAATCGACATAGCCGACGGCGTCGGGGTTCTTACTTTTGAGCTTGGCCAGAGCGGCTTCGCGTTTGGATGTTTTCACATCGCAGACAGCGACAAGGTCGATCATCGGGTGGGACTGCGCCCAACCATGGTGACCTTCCATGATGCCCCCGCAACCGATCAAGGCCATGCGGACGCGGTTGTTTGCACCAATCGGATTCGATCGAGCGATGTAGGGGAAAAAAATCGTGCCGGCAGCGGTGGCAAGGCTGGCCTTCAAGAATGATCGGCGCGAGAGAGTGGATTGTGCGGTTGGCGCTGTTTTCATGGAGTGTTGAGGGATTTTTCGATGGAAGAAATGACGGCTGCATCTCCGCGCTGGCGGGCGATGGAGAGGGCGGTGTCTCCGTTTTGCGAAACAGTGGTGGGATCGACGCCATGATTGAGGAGCAGGGCGATGATTTCGACGCTCCCGCTGGCGGCGGCCTCGTGGAGCGGGGTGCCCCCGCAGGCGCTGAGGACATTCTTGTCCGAACCGCCTTTGATAAGGGCGCGCACAACGGCAGTGTCGTTTTTTGCGGCGGCGTGGTGGAGTGGGGTCCAGCCGATGCTGTCACGGCGGGAGGGGTCGGCTTTGCGAGCCAGGAGGAGACTGACAATCTCCGGATTACGGCGTTCCACGGCAAGATGGAGCGGGGTTCTTCCCGAGGAATCGGGAGTGTTCACATCCGCCCCAGCATCGATGAGGACGGCCGCGATTTCCGCACGGTTGCGGAGGATGGCTTGTTGAAGCGGCGTCATGCGCGGATTGGCTCCGGCCTTGGCGAGAGCGGAGTCGGCAGCGAGAAAGCTTTGGACAGCCTGAATGTTTCCACGTGCGATCGCCTCGTCGATGGATTTGCAAACGACGGGTTCCGCAGCGAGCAGATGGATCGAGGCCGACAGAATGACGAGCACCAAGCGTGTTTTCATTTGTTGATGCCGACCGGGCCTGCGGGCGAGAGGACAGCGTCATCGGAGAGTGGCTGAATCCAGATATTGCGAAATTCCACGACTTCGTTGTGGTTTTGGAGCATGAGCGGTCGGGCATCCGCGTGTTTCTGGTAGGGGCGGCGTTTCTTGTGGGACGAGGGGCCGTCGAACGGAACATTCTTCTGAACGAGGACCCCGTTGACCATGACAGTCACGCAGGCGGGTGATGTCATTTTTCCCGAATCATCGAAGACTGGGCGCTTGAACCAGATGTCGTAGGACTGCCACTCCCCGGTTGGGCGGAGCGCGTTGAAATCAGGAGGTTTCACGCCGTAGAGAGATGCCGCCATGCCATCGGCGTAGGTTTTGTTTTCGTAGGTGTCCAAGACTTGGATTTCGTAGATGGACATCAGGAACACGCCGCTATTGGCTCTGTCCTGACCCGATTTTTTGGTGCTTTCCGGCGGAGTTCTCCACTCCAAGTGGAGGTGGCACGAGCCGAAAGAGTCCTTGGAGCTCAGCGAGGTATTGACCGGACGCACTTGCAGGACGCTTTGTTGGATTACCCATGGTTGCGGAACATCCCAGGCATCGAGGGTCGAGCCGTCGAAGAGGATTCGTGCGCCGGAGGGAGGCTTCGTTCCCTGCTCGAGTTCTGCCAATGGCTTTGGCGTGGCCGAGGGCGGCCACGGGCGGGACATGTCATGCACTTGCCAAGCTCCATCCGCTATTCGCGTGACATCTGGGTGCTGGTTGAACACCGAGTCATCCGAAGCGAGGGCGCTTCCGGCGACCGCAAGAACCATAATGGAAGTCCACGCGGTGACGCGTAAGGAAGGGCGTGGCATACAAAGGAATCTACTTTGCAGGCGATCCGAACACCTCGACCTCAATGTAGTGATTCATGTCATTCGACGTGTTGCCTTGGCTATAAAGGCGAACATAGCGGCCCTTGACGCCTGCCACGGGGACGAGGAGGCCGTATTGGGTCTCGATGTAAGGGGCATCGGAACCAGTGCCGAGGGAGGCGGAGTTGTCGAAGTCGTTGTTGAAGATGGTGGTCACTCCTGTGGCAAATGCGGGATCATTTGAAATTTGAATGATGACATCGTGGTAGGCGCGGCGCTGGGAATGGTAGTGCCAGACCCAGAGCGCTTGGATGGCGGCCTCTTGTTCGAGGTCGATCTGCACCCACTGGAGGCCGTTGGCAAGTTCGAGGAAGTAGCCTTCGCCGGCCTCTTTCTCCCCGTCGGTGATGTAGGGCAGGTCGCCGATAATGGGAAAGTCGTCGCTGGCGGTGACTGGCTTGCCTTTCGAGAGTAGAACGGTTCCCGCGGGGACTTGAATTTCCGGGGCCTTCGAAGCGGCGGGTTTCAGGTTGGGCACTTTGATCTCAATCGGAGTGCCTTCGATTTTCTCGGGCGGGATCGTGGTGGTGAGCGGAATCGTATCGGCCGCTTGTGCGAGCGGAACGATGGCCATGGCGATAAGGGTTAGGAGTGTTGGTGTTTTCATGTGTGGAGGTGTTCTTCGGTGAGCTTGATGATTTCGTTGCGTTCGGCGGCGGGATTGACCCAATAAATCGGGGCCTCGGACTCAAGGGCCTCGCGGGCATCACAGTTGAGTTTGGCTTCGCCTCGTATGGCGGCGAAAAAATTTGCCAAGTGGGGTTGGTGGGGCGGTAGGTTCAGGTCGCCGGGCAGCGCGAAGGCCTCTGGCGCGGCGGAGGCGTAGGAAGCAATCGCATCGGAGGAGTCGGCGGGGCCGGCGGCAGCGGCTTTTTTGAGCCAACCTTGCTGCACGAGCGGATCCCAACTCGGGGCCGATCCGGACTCCCGGTAGATTTTCGTGTAGGCCGAGCGTTCGGAGATTTCGATGGTGCCTTCCGTGCCCATGAACGATTCGGCGTAGCCGCCACCCGCGCTGGTGGTGGTGAGAACTTGGTAGAATGCCCTCGCCCCGCCTTCCGGCGTGTCGTAGTCGAAAATGCACATGACATTGTCGAAATGCTCGCGGTCTTTGAAGTAGTCGCAACCGCCCGAGGCGATCACAGACTTTGGCGGACCGCCGAAGAACCAGTTGAAGATGTCGATCTGGTGAGCACCGAGGTCGGAGATCGGCCCGCCAGAGAGGTCTTTGTAAAGGCGCCAGTTGAGAAAGCGGCGCTGGAGTTCCTCATCCGACA
>JBILZC010000071.1:0-12326 GCA_044377415.1 Terrimicrobiaceae bacterium
CAGCAATTCGGTAATTCTGAAACTCAATGCCGGACGTTTTTATGATTTTCAAAAAGACCGATTGAGTTTTAATGAAAAGAAGCCTATAGCGGTTTTTCGTGGGCCTTGTCACAAGAAGCATCGTCAAGTTTTTATTGATCAAACTTATAGATTTCCTAATACAGATATTGGCGATACTCGTAATTCTGAAAAGTTACAACCTTATTATAAGGGATTCATGTCCCAGTCTGACCAGTTAAAGTTTAAATATATTATAAGCGTTGAGGGAAATGATGTGGCGACCAACCTCTCGTGGATAATGGCCTCTAATTCGCTCGCATTTATGAAAAAGCCAAAGTATGAAACTTGGTTTATGCAGGGAGTGTTGATTCCTAATTATCACTATGTTTTGTTAAAAGATGATTATAGTGATTTGCCTGAAAAAATGGACTATTACAACCGCCATACACAGGATGCCTTGGATATCATTTCGCACGCCCAAAAACATGTGGCGCAATTTTTCGATAAAAAGCGAGAGAAGTTGATTTCGCTACTTGTGCTCAAAAAGTATTTTGAACTTTCAGGGCAGATGTGATGAGGCATTCAACAGCTTTTCCACAGATGTCCATTGTAGCTTTAGTCTGGGCGAAGTGAAGCGCTTGGGATGCAATCTCGTTTCTTAGGTTAGCGTCGCTTAAAAGCGTTTTCAGTCCATCGGCTAATGATGTGGCATCAGACGGGGCGACGAGAACTCCGGTTTTCATGTGTTCGATGATTTCTGGAATACCTCCGACTGTGGTTCCAAGAAAGGGCGTTTCGGCAAACATGGCTTGCAGTCCAGTCTGAGGAATCCCTTCATTTTTAACGCTGTATAGAACCGCAATTTCGAGTGCTCTGAATACAGGCCAAGGGTTTTCGCGGTGGCCTATGAGATGCATGCGTTTTTTGGATTTGCATGCGTCTATCTGTGCCTTAAGGTGTTTTTGAGGGCCGTTGCCGGCTAAAATGAGATGGTGATCTGGGAACTGGTTGGCGATTTGATCAAAAGCATCGATAAGGTAAGCATGGCCTTTCCAGCTTCGCAAGACGGCGACCATGCCGACAAATCGGGAACTGCTAGGCAAATGAAGCTCTTGAGTCAAAGAGAGCCGAGCTTCGTTGCGATCGGGTATGTTCGTTGGGACATTGATACCAGTAAAAATCGTGCGGACTTTTTCCTTCGAAAGATGGAATGATTCGCGAAGAGGGCCTGAAATACATTCGCCGGTGGTAATAATGCGGTCGCAGAGGGAAGTATACTGAAATCGGTTGAATGCGTTATTGTGAACAGGTGTGCTCACGTGTCGGTATCGTAGTCGGCAAGGCACGCGGCACAAACTCGCCGCAAGTAATCCCACCCAGCTATCCACACTGCTGTGCGTGCCGATAACATCGGGTTTGTGATCTTGAATGATTTTGCGGACTTGGAAAAAATCTCTCAGCTGTGTTTTTTTCTCAAAAGGGATATCAAAAACTTCAAAGCCCCGATCGCGCGCTTTGGCATTGAGTTGTCCGTTTTGAGGGTTGGCTAGGAGAATCCGGTAGCCTTGGTCTCGAAACCACTCGGCTTCAGACAAAATTCGAATTTCTTGCCCGCCCCAGCCATTTGAGGCTTCGGTATGCAGAATGGTTAACTTGGAATCGGGCAGCATAAAGGCGACTATCTGAGAGGTGGTTTTTGTGTCAGTTCGTAGTGATAGGCGGCGCGGAGGAAAACGGTCTGGGTGTTTTGCCAGGCGATGAGGAATCCGGGTACGCCATCTAAAAATCCGAGACGAAAAATATAGCTGCGAAGAAAACGCCAGATGGGATGAAAAAACGCTTTTTTCCAACTCCAAGGTTTCTTTTTTTCGAAAAGTTCTTGGGCTGCAATTCTGGCGTAGTGGGCGTTGCGTGATTGGAAGGCTTCAAAATCAGGGAAGGCATGGTGCATGAGGTCGCCCTTCAGTTGGGTTAGGGGGCCTGTGATTTCGAGTTTTTCATGCACTTGGCCGCCTGTCCAATGACCTTGTCCGCGTCGGAATAGCCTAATGCCGGTATCGGGATACCAGTCTCCGTGGCGGATCCAGCGATTGATAAGCCAAGTGACGCGAGGGGAACTTGCTCCGACGTAGCGGTTGTCATCGCTTCCTATAAACTCTCGGATCGACTGCGCTAGGTTGGGGGAGACCTCTTCGTCGGCGTCGATTGTGAGGATCCATGGCATCGTGGCTTGTGAAGCAGTGAAGTTTTTTTGTTCACGATATCCCATCCATTCTTTTTCGATGGTTCTTGCTCCTGCTGCTTGAGCGATTGCCACTGTGTTGTCAGTGCAACCGTTGTGGACGACGATGATCTCGGCGGCTAAGGGCGTAAGGCTGGCAAGGCAGCGTGGCAAAGTGTTGGCAGCATTCTTCGCGATCAGGCAAGCGGAAATGGGCAAGGGTTCAGGCATGAATCTTCAGGTCGCAAGCTATTTTAAAGCTCATGCGCTGGATAGAAAAAATCTATAGTTCCTCACACGTCTTTTGAATGACTGTGAGACGGGCGAATTTGTTGGATCAGCCGCGCCGCGTCTTTAATACTCAAGGCCAAAGATGGGTGCAACGTTTTCGGCGGTCATAGACCTCCGCTACAGTAAAACGAAACTAGGCCCTCGTTAACCTTGAATGAGGTTCTGGATGTAGGCCGAAGGCTCGTAATTTTCGATCAGGATGTGGGTTACGCCGTTGCGATGCATTCGGACTTGTGTGACCCAAATCTCTGAGGTTTTGTGCGGAGCGAAGAGGATGTCGTCGTGCGTGGCGTTTGTGTGCTCGGCAAACTTATCGGGAGTGAGGGAACCGCCAAGATGGTCGCTACGGCCTGTGGCAACGTGGATGGTGCCGCGTATTTTTTCATCCTGAATATCGCGGCCGGATGTCGGTAATATCTGGGTTCCGAAGCCGAGTTCGCCGAGTTCCCCTGTGACGGGATCGGTGATGAGCTTGGCATTGTGGGCCTCTACGGTGGTTGGGTCGCCATTGAGGAGTTCTGCACTTTTTATCCGGCCGCCAGCGACGTGCATGAGGCCGATGGTGCCATCCTCATAGCGCATGGGGAAGGCTCCGCGGGCTCCTGTGGGTACAAAATAAATTTCACCGGCGGGCAGATTGGCCACGTCCGGTTCATCGCCACGGCATAGTCCGTGGCTTTTTTGTGCCTCTTGCTGGTCGAGTTCGAGGTGGAGCGTGTGTGTTTGACCGCTGTAGAGAAAGTCGATTTCGACCCAGTCGGCTTTGGTCATGCCGAGGCGCATTTTTTCAGCATCCACGCTGACGTCGTCATAGCTGACGGCGAGGCCGGTGCGGAGAATAGTGGGATTGACGCCATGCAGGGTCGCACCACGGAAGCGGTATTGTTTTGCGAAAGCGGTGAGGGGAGCTGTGGCCGAGTAGGTCGAGATGCAAAGGATGATGTCGTAGTGGGGATAGACATCTTGCTCGAGGCTCACGGAGTTTCCCTCTGGCGTGAAGGCCTGATCAGGGAGATCAAGGTTGCTGCCTCCGGTGATCTTGTAAGCAAAGATCTCGCCGCCTTGGAGTCCGAGTTCATCCATGGTTCCGTTATGAAGTGCTTCGTGGAAGAACTTCACAGCGTTGCGTTGGATGGTGAGCTCTGTGTTTTTTAGAAAGGCGAAGTCTTTGATCTGCGTTGGGTCGGGAAGATCAATGAGGATGCAGATCTTTTGACTAGGGCGTGGTGCGAAAGTGCTGCGAAGCAAATTCGTGAGGCGAAATGTTGGGAATGTGCGGCGGGCTGCTAGCTCTTGAATGGTCATAAAAAAACGGATGCACAAAATCTACGAGTGCTTGGTCGATGGCGATTCAAAAATCTTCACAAAGCGTGCACGCGACCACTTGCCATATGTCGGGAGTTCGCGGAATATGCCGAGATGCTTTTAGAATCAGACGATATTCATTGGTTTTGTGTTAAAACCCGCCCGAGGCAGGAGGGATCTGCTAAGCGGAGCGTGATCCGAGATGTGGGGGTGGAGGTCTTTTGCCCGATGCTTCGCTTTGAGCGGGCTCGCAGCAGCGGTCGAGTGAAGGTTACGGAGGCCATGTTCCCCGGTTACATTTTTGCCCGTTTTAATTTTCGGGATCAAAATCGCCACGTTGCCGCAAGTCACGGGGTATCGCATATAGTGAAATTTGGAGGGGTGGCTTCCATTGTTCACGAATCAATCATTCAAGAGCTACGAAGTGCCATTGTTTCCGAGGAGACGGTTGAGATCCTCACCAATATTCAGGTCGGGGAGGAAGTGAAGTTGATCACTGGGCCATTCAGTGGGGTGCGGGCCCTTGTGACGCAAGTGATGCCAGCGCAAGCGCGAGTTAAGGTGCTGCTTGAATTGCTGGGAATGGAACGCGAGGTCGAAATCGAGTCAAGTGGAGTGATGCCGGATATCGTTCATCCATTAGCTCCACGCTGACCGCAACCGCAGATCTAATCTTCAGATGCGGCGTTTTGCGAGCCTGCTGGGGTAGCTTTAGCGGATGGGGTGTTTGCAGGTTTGGGCGAATTTTTTGTTGTTGAAAGTGGGGATGATTTGTCGGTCTTTTTGGATAAGGGTTTCGTCAATCCAGAGTCGTTTGGCGAAGGAGAAGGTGATGGTGAGACAGGTGGCTTGCCGAAAAAGAACCATGGCTTTTGGGGCTCGATGGGAGTCGGAGACGGTGTTGGCAAGCTAGAAGGTTTTGCGAATTTGGACTTTGGTTTTGATGACGCAAGAGGAGTGGGCGTGGGGGTCGGTGAGGCCGAAGGTTTGGATGACTTTGTTTTGAGGTTGGGGGAGGTCATGATCGGGATGGGGCGCAGAACCTCGAGCCGAACTTTGGCTAGGCCGTTCTTAAAGGTGCCTAGTTTTTTTGCCGCTTCGACGCTCAGATCAATAATACGGCCTTTCACAAATGGCCCACGGTTATTGATCCTAACGATGATGGATTTATCTGATTTTAGGTCAACAACTCGAACATATGTGTTGAAGGGGATTTTTTTGTGGGCCGCTGTGAAGTCGTCGGCGCGGTATCGTTCGCCGCTAGCCGTGAGTCGCCCAATCCATTTTCCGCCATACCAAGAAGCAACGCCCACTTCAACGGACACGGGTTTGGGAGCGAAGATTTGCATTTCCGTCGTGGAATTTGCTGACGGGGGCACGGAGCGCATGCTCTGGCAGCCTGATAGGATGAAGAGAACTAGGATTCCAAAAAGCGGGCGTCGATGACGTGAGTTCAACATCAGGATTGGGGGGCTACATGTTAGTAATATTAAGTAGCGAGAGAGCCGAGTCCAGTATCTCTTTTTCAGTGAGGTCATGGGTTAATTCCAAGACTGGAAAATCAAACTGCGTTCGGCACCATGTGATCTGTCTTTTCGAATATTGACGGGTGGCCATGAGAATGGCTACCTGGCATTCAGTAAGGGAGGTTTCTTCTCGCAAGAGGGCTTGAATTTCGCGGTATCCTATAGCTTTGGATGCTGTGGGACCGGCCTCCAGTGCTGAGCGGACTTCTTCCACGACTCCGCTCTCAAAAAGGGATTCGACGTTGGTTTTGATGCGAGAATGGAGTTCTTCGCGCGGGCGGAAAAGAGTGAGGCCGCAGAAATCAACGGGCGCATTGGATGTCCACTGCTCGCGTGCCTTGGCAAGGGGTTGTCCAGTCGAGAGAACAATCTCCAACGCTCGACGGACTCGCACGGGATTATGGAGGTCAATGAGGGCAGGTGCGCTGGGATCGAGGCAAGAAAGCTTCTCTATGGTTTCGGGGAGAGGGAGGTTTGCTATCTGCTCGCGAAGGAGGGGATCTATCGCAGGAATATGAGCTAAGCCATGAGTCAGGGACTTGAGGTATAGCCCTGTTCCTCCAACGATAATGGGCGAGCGCTGGCGGGATTGGATATCCGCTATGGTGGCGAGGGCGAGACGTTGGTAGCGGGCGACGTCGAAGGATTCGCGAAGGTCGAGAAACCCAATCAAATGATGCGGAACGAGAGCCTGTAATTCTGGGGAGGGTTGCGCGGTCAGGATGGGAAGACCAGCGTAGATTTGATAGGCATCGGCACCGATGACCTCACCGCCTAAGCGAACCGCGAGTGCAGCGGCGAAGGAGGATTTGCCGACACCAGTAGGCCCCGTCACGATGATCGGACGGGGCCTGGTGTTGGAAGTTGACGGGTTATTCCGCAGCGACCGGGCGTTCTGTGCGTTCTGAACGACGTTCATCGAGCGCCTTGGCACCGCTGACCACGAGCTTGCGGCCCATGAATTCTTTGTCGTGGAGTTCTGTGACGGCGCGCTTGGCCTCATCCACAGACTGCATTTGCACGAAGGCAAAACCCTTCGAGCGCATGTTGTGGCGATTCACGACGATCTCGACGTTTTGAACTGATCCCACACCATTGAAGAGATCGAACAAGTCGCTTTCGGCTGCATCGAAGGACAGGTTGCCAACGTAGAGGCGAGGGGATGTGACTTCCACCACCTCGGGTGATCTCATGCCTGTGGGGCGTTCGGAGCGGCTGGAGCGCTCTTGTGATGGACGATCGGATGACTCACTGCGGGAAGCGCGTTCGGAGCGTGGACGCTCTTGGCGGTTCGTTGCTGGGGCTGAGTCTCCGTTGCCTGTCAAAAATCCCAAGATTCGTGCGAGTATAGATTTTTTGGCTGCGGGTTTGTTTTCTTGTGTGCGGGACGAGGATGGGCGATTTCCGCGCCCAGGGCGACGGGAGCCGCCTCTGCGAGAGGAGCGATCCTGACCGCTCGGTGTGTATTCTGATGACATATGTATTCTAACTGCGTTGCTTTGTTGGCGAGCCGGACGGGGATGAATTCCCCAGACGTTCGGATCGCCTGTTTTTGGGCTTCAAGCGATGCGTATCCCCCCACCAGTGCATGTTTGGAGACATGTGGCGAGGAACGAGGATGCCGCTATGAATTCAGACCAATGACCGGATTTAAAAAGGTCGACGGAACCGTATTGCATGAATGGAAACGCTCGAAGCTGCGGGAGCTTCGCACACATTCCAGAGGAACTCAAGTGTCAAGTTGGGTAAAACCACTTAACTTAAGCGGAATTCCCTTTTTTCCGATTGGACACACGAGTGCTGATTACGAGTTTCCAAAGCGGACTATCCCAAAAACGGGCTATTCTGATTTGCGGGCGCGTCGGGCGGCAATGAACGACCTGACGCAGAAAACGACAAAAAGGAGACACAATATGCCCATCGCAATTTGAAGGATGATTGCGGTGGGTCTTTCGGCTGTGCCTGCCATAAGTTTGCCCAATTTAGGTAATCCCATTCCGAGACCACCAAGTACACCAAGCACCCCGGTTAGGGCGGCCACATGCATCACATGCATGCGAAGTTGGGGTTTCATTGCAGCAATGAAACCGCAGAGAAAAATGACGGAACCGAAAGCGACAGGGATGAGAGCTGTTTTGTGAGTTGACCCGGTGGCGATGTAGCCACCGACGCCGAGGGCATCAATGAGGATTCCGTAAACAATGGCAAGAGTAGGCATAGAGTTCATATCGTTCCCGCGAAAGTTCCCAAGCGCAAGCGTGAATCTTCCGTTTGCGACTTTCAATAATCGTCTGCGGTATGAATTGCTTCCGTTCAAAGCGAAGTCGAGCGGGACTTTTCTTTTGAGACATTTGTTTGGTCCGCAGTCTGTGAGTTGAGATCATTCGACTTTGCTTTTCGGTTTAAATGGCGGTACGAATCTTTTCTTTGTCATTTCTTAACCCAGCTTGAAAAACTCTATGTCCAGTTACCTGAACTCGCTTAATCATGCTTTTCAACAAGTGGAGTCTGACTCACTTGAGCGCCTCGTTGCCGCTTTGGATTCGGCTCGAAGTCGCGGATCGCAAGTTTTTCTTTGTGGAAACGGCGGGAGTGCCGCCAATGCGAACCACTGGGCGAACGATCTCATCTACGGAGCTGGAAAAAATGGGAGGGGAGGGGTGCGAGCCCATTCTCTGGCGGCCAATGTTTCAGTCATTACATGCTTGGCTAACGACACCGGTTACGAAAATATTTTTTCCACTCAGTTGCGTGTTTTGGCTTCACCGGGTGACATAGCCATCGCGCTTTCAGGAAGCGGAAACTCACCAAATATTCTCCGTGCTCTCGAGGAATGCAAAAAGCTGGGAGTTGAAACTTGGGCGCTCGTTGGTTTCGACGGAGGTCAGGCCCTGAAATTGGCTGGTAACGCCCTGCATTTTCCCGTCGACGATATGCAGGTCGCCGAAGACCTTCAAATGCTCGTTTGCCACCAAGTCACCAAGGCTCTTTCTGATCCTCTCCAATGAATAAAAGTAAAATTCTCACCTTTGAGGAGGCCTCGGCTGTCTTTGATCAGGAGCGTAAAGACGGGCGGCGTATTGTTCAATGTCACGGAACTTTTGATCTCATCCACCCCGGCCACATCGTTCATCTGGAGGAAGCTCGTGCTTTGGGCGATCTTCTCGTAGTGACGGTGACAGACGGGCAGCATGTCAATAAAGGGCCCGGGCGTCCTTGTTTCAGTGATGACATGCGGGCCCGCACACTTGCCGCTTTGGCGTGTGTAGATTATGTCGTTCTCATTCCCTTCACTGCTGCTGTGGAGGCGATACGTTTGGTGAAGCCTGATATTTACTGTAAGGGTAGCGAATACGCAAATGCCTCGAACGATGTGACGGGAAACATCCATGATGATCTTACTGAGGTCCGTTCGCATGGAGGGGAAGTCCGCTATATCGGATCAGTTGTTTTTAGTTCGACTAAACTTCTGAACCACCATTTCGGACACATCCCCGACAACGTGCGCGCCTGTTGTCAGAAGCTCGCCACGCGAACCTCGGCAGCAGAAATCCGAACGATGGTGGATGGTTTTCAAAACCTCCGGGTCCTGGTGATCGGTGATACCATTATTGACCAATACGCTTGCCTGAGTGTGCAGGGTCTCACCTCGAAGAACCGCATTATTTCAGGGCGTTTTCTGCATCAGGATACCTATCTAGGTGGGGCTCTCGCGGTGGTTCGTCACGTGAAGGAATTTTGCTCCAACGTGAGATTCGTAAGCCTCCTTGGTACGGAACCTTGGGTTGATGAATTGGTCGGAGGCGTACTTTCCGAAAAGGAGGATGCGACTTTGCGCGAGGAATCCTTCACTACTGTAGTTAAGAAGCGTTACGTCGAACCGCTCTTGGCAGGAAACGAACTCTCAAAGTTATTTTCAATTAATTATCTGAATGACGAGCCTCCGTCTGAGGTCGTTCAGCAAAGGTTATTTGACTCGATCCGTCGGGAGATGAAGGCCTGCGATGTGGTGCTGCTCACGGATTTCGGGCATGGCCTCATGCAAAAAAAACTGCGTGAACTCGTGCAGGAGGAAGCTCCGTTTTTAGTTCTGAATTGCCAGACGAACAGCAATAACCACGGCTTTAATATCATCACCCGCCAATACCAGCGCGCCGATGCCTTCTCTCTCGATAATCAGGAGATCATGCTCTCTTGCGGGCTAAAAAACTTTGATGCCGAGGGTGAGTTGGCAGCGATTGCTAAGAGTTTTGAATCAAGTTATGCATGGCTAACTCGCGGCAGTGTGATGACGCTCGGTCTCGCTGAAGGCTACGAGCCATCCGAGATTCCTCCGCTTGTCACTGATGTCACGGATACAGTGGGAGCGGGTGACGCCTTTTTCTCTGTCGCCGGCTTGGCGGCCGTGCAGCGCTTGCCGTTGGATGTGGCCACATTCCTTGGTCAACTCGCCGGAGCGCAGGCTGTCAATATCGTCGGCAACGAGCGCCCGATCTCCAAGGCCGCTCTTCTCAAGGGTGCCATGTCTCTTCTGAATTTCTAATGCTATGCGTTGTATCGTCACAGGAGCCTCTGGCTTCATTGGTAGTCACCTAGTTGATGCCCTCCTTGCAGATGGACACGAAGTTCTTGGGGTCGATGATCTCAGTACCGGTCGGCTGAAAAACTTGGAAGCGGCTCGGAAGAGTGGCACCTTCCGTTTTCTTGAGAAAAACATCCGCGATCTTTGCAAAGCTGATCTGCCATTCGCTGATTGCGATTGGTTTTTTCATCTCGCAGGGCGGGCCGACCTCGTACCCTCGATCGTCAATCCCGAGGACTACTTTCAAGTCAATGTTGAAGGCACCTTTCGAGCTCTTCAATTGTCTCGCGATCTCGGCGTGACGAGGTTCCTCTACGCCGCCAGTTCCACCTGCTACGGCATTCCGGACACTTATCCGACGCCAGAATCCGCTCCATGTAAGCCGGAACATCCCTACGCTCTCACGAAACTCATGGGAGAGGAAATGGTGATGCATTGGCAGAAAGTTTATCAACTACCAACGCTCTCACTTCGCCTCTTTAATGTCTATGGGCCTCGCAGTCGTACTACCGGAGCCTACGGAGCTGTCTTCGGTGTCTTTCTTAAGCAAAAACTCGCAGGGGTTCCGTTTACTGTTGTTGGCGATGGATCACAAACACGCGACTTCACGTTTGTATCCGATGTGGCCTCTGCATTCCTAGCCGCCGCCAAATCCGATGCCCAAGGCGAGATCTTTAATGTCGGGTCCGGTCACAGCTATGCTGTTAATCGTCTTGTCGAGTTGCTTGGTGGCGACAAGGAATTTATTCCGCGCCGCCCTGGAGAGCCCGACTGCACTTTTGCCGATACGCAAAAAATCACCTCCCGCATTGGTTGGACGCCCTCCATCCCGCTAGAGGAAGGTGTCTCACGTATGATGGCCGTCATCGAAGATTGGCGCGATGCCCCCCTTTGGAATCAATCCACCATTGCTGAAGCCACGGCAGACTGGTTCAGACACCTTGGACACACTTCATGAAGAATCCAATCTGCCCATGCTTGCAGATTGACTTCATGAATGTAAGAAACTATCTTACTTTTCATGACAACTATGCTTTCCACCAAGGGGCAGGTCGTGCTTCCATCACCCATTCGCCGACTTGATCGGCTCCGCGGTGGCGAGTCTTTCGAAATCGAGCGTTTGGATTCTGGAAAATACCTCCTCACCCTCAACTCTCCGCCATCGAATCAAGGCCTAGTCGATCTTCTTGCGTCCTGCCCCGTGAAAGGCTGGTTTGAACCAATCCGCTCCGAATCCACGGACACATTGTGAAATATATTGTCGATGCCAACCTGCTGAGTGAGGCCACCAAACCTGATCCCGCGCCACAGGTTTTGGAATGGCTACGGCTCAATGAGCAGAATCTTGCCGTGACCCCAGTAGTTTTGGGCGAACTCGAATATGGGGTCCTGCTTCTTCCCGCGAGCAGGAGAAAAAAACAGCTCGAATTGTGGTTTGAAAAAATACGCTCCACTGCTCACTGCCTTGATTTTGACAGTAAGGCTGCTTCATCGTGGGCTCACCTGCTGGCTCAACTCAAATCGAAGGGCCACGCCATGCCAATCAAAGACAGCCTGATTGCCGCATCGGCGATCGCCCACAACCTCACCGTGGCTACGCGCAACACTCGAGATTTTAAAAACGCCAGAGTTCCCTTGATAAACCCATTCGAAACGAATTGATCCTCGCCTCGTTATCCTTTCCATCCTTAAAAATCCGTTCATGAAAAATCCCAACCTCAAAACAATTCTTGTTACTGGCGGCGCTGGCTATGTCGGCTCCGTGCTCACCCCTCTTTTGCTTGAGGCCGGCTACCATGTCCGAGTTCTCGATCTTCTGATCTATGGGGGTCAAGTTTTTGACGGAATCCCCGCAGAAAACCGCTCACGCTTGGAAGTCCTCCAAGGCGACATGCGTGACGAGGCTCTCCTGCGCCGCGCATTATCTGGTTGCGATGCCGTTATCCATCTCGCTTGTATTTCCAATGACCCGAGTTTCGAGCTCGATCCTGCTCTCGGTCGCTCGATCAATTTCGATGCCTTCCTTCCTCTTGTGGATATCGCCAAGGCAAGTGGCGTGCAGCGTTTCATCTACGCCTCTTCCTCCAGCGTCTATGGCGTAAAGGAAGAACAAAACGTCACAGAGGATCTCCCTCGCGAACCGCTCACCGACTACTCCCGATTTAAGGCCATGTGTGAGGACGAACTCGAGAAGCGCCGCGCTCCTGGCTTCACCACTCTCACGCTTCGTCCCGCGACAGTTTGCGGTTGGTCGCCGCGACTTCGTCTTGATCTGTCGGTGAATATTCTAACCAATCACGCAGTCAACAAAGGTAAAATCACCGTCTTTGGAGGCAGTCAGCTTAGGCCTAATTTCCACGTTCGCGATTGCGCCGAACTCTATGTGAAATGCCTCGCCCTG
>JBILZC010000139.1:0-4076 GCA_044377415.1 Terrimicrobiaceae bacterium
ACGGTGCGGATCTAGCGTGGGTAGGGGTGAGCATTGTCGATGACCAAGGGCGCGTCGTGCCCACGGCAGGCAACATGGTTCGATTCTCCGTCAAGGGCCCGGGTATAGTTCTCGGCGTCGGTAACGGTGATCCCACTTGCCATGAGTCCGTCAAGGCATCGCAACGTTCGGCCTTCAACGGCTTGTGCATGGTGCTAGTGCAGACCACGCGCACGCCGGGCGAGATCATTCTCACGGCTGAATCCGATGGGCTTAAGCCATGCACGATCAAGCTCAATTCCCATTCCAAATGAATCGAAGATTACTAGCCGTTTGTGGTTTTACGGCGCTGCTTTTTATTTCTCAGTTGGTCGATTCTCCAGCGGTGGAGGCGACCGCACCCAAAGCGGAGGCGAGGAAAATCCTATCTCTGGATGCCGATTGGCGCTTCCAGAAAGGGGATTCACCGCTTCTCGGTCGAACAAAGAAGGTTGGAAGGCAGTCAATCTCAGGCAAGTCACGCTGCGACCTGTGAAAATATGAAAATACTCGCCTGCCTCCTGCTTCCGTTGATTTTCCTTTGCGAGGCCTTCGCTTCAGCTCCGACCCATTTGCGCTGCGAATTCCGAAAGGACCCGCTTGGCATTGATGTCGCCAATCCGAGGTTGGCTTGGAACCTAGAAACTGGCGACTTGAAACCTGAAAGAGGAGTCAGGCAAAACGCGTATCAGGTATTGGTGGCTTCAACACCGGAGCTGCTTGCCAAAGATCAGGGTGATCTTTGGGACAGCGGCAAGGTGGTGTCCGGGGACTCGGTGCAGGTTCCCTATCAAGGAAAGCCCCTCGCCACCGCGCAGGCCTGCTTTTGGAAAGTTCGCTTCTGGGATCAAAAAGGCCGGGGGGGCCCTTGGAGCGATGTCTCGTCATGGACGATGGGAGTTATCTCATCGGGCGATTGGAAAGCTAAGTGGATCGGGGCACCGGATGCGAAGGTCAGCCCAGGCAATGCCCGGGGTTACCATGCGGCGCAAACTTCGCGGTCAGACGACATCAAGTGGGTGCAGGTTGATCTGGGGCGATCGCAGCCACTGGCCTCGATCCGGATGCACTCCCTGCGGCACGCCGACAAGGACGGATTTGGATTCCCGGAGCGCTTCAAGATCGAGGCGGCTAACGATCCGGACTTTAAGGAGTCCACGCTCATCGCCGACCAGACCGCGGCGGACTTTCCCAACCCGGGACTCAATCCGGTGGTGTTCGAGGCCAAAAGCGACTCGGCACGGTATGTCCGTGTGACGGCCACCAAGCTCGGCAAATTCACCACGATGCACTGCTTCGCCCTCAGCGAACTGGAGGTGGTAGCCGACGGACGGAACGTGGCGAAGGACGCGACGGTCACAGCGCTGGATAGCGTCGAGAACTGGGGCTGGGGCGAGGCGGCGCTCACCGACGGCGTAATCGATGCGGGTAAGGCCCCGCTCAAGGCATATCCCACACCCAGCGCAAATTCCACGGTGGTGGTGCGGCGCGAATTCATCGTGAAGCCGGGATTGCGCCGGGCGCTGGTGAACGTCTGCGGCCTCGGCGAATACGAGATGACGCTGAATGATGCCAAGGTCGGTGACGACCTGTTCCCTTCGGGCTGGACCCAATACAAAAAAACTTGCCTGTATGACACCCATGACATCACCGCGATGCTGCGCACCGGCGCCAACGATCTCGCACTGCTGCTCGGTAACGGCAGGTATAACGTCATGGGTGGTGCCGGACGCTACTGTCAAGCCCGTGGCTCGTTCGGCCCCCTCAAGGCCATTGCGCAGGTGAGGCTCGAATACGCTGACGGCACGACCGAAATCATCGGCACGGACGAGAGCTGGCAGGTCAGCGGCGGCCCCATCACATTCTCCTGCACCTACGGCGGCGAAGATTACGACGCACGCTGGAGTCCGCAGTGGGAACCGGCGAAGATCATGATGGGACCTGGCGGCGAGTTGAAGGGGCTTTCCTGCGCCGCACCGCCGATCCGGACGTATGACGTGTTGAAGTCGGTCAAGCTCACGAATAACGTGTTCGACCTTGGCCAGAATGCGTCGTTGATGCCACGTCTGACTGTGAAAGGCCCTGCTGGCGCCTCGGTAAAAATCACTCCCTCCGAGTTGCTTAAACCCTCCGGTGAACTCAATGATGATATGTGCAAAGAGCAGGCTTACTGGCACTACACCCTCGCTGGCACGGGCACGGAGACGTATTTTCCAAAATTCTTTTACCGCGGCGCGCGTTACTTGAAAGTCGAGTGTGCCGGTGGCGCGGAACTCGTCGATATCGAAGGCGTGGTCGTGCATTCGTCGGCCGAGCCGGTTGGTGAGTTCAGTTGCTCGAACGAGCTTTTCAACCGCATCCGCACGCTCGTCCGCTGGGCCCAACGCTCCAACATGATGAGCGTGCTCACCGATTGCCCACATCGGGAAAAGCTCGGTTGGCTGGAGCAGTATCATCTCAATGGGCCATCACTGCGCTACGGATTCAATCTGGCTACGCTGTTCACCAAGGCGATGAACGATATAGCAGACTCGCAGCTGGAGAACGGACTCGTGCCGAACATCGCGCCAGAATACATGAAATGCCCAGGTGCATTCCGCGACTCGCCTGAATGGGGCAGTTCCAGCGTGCTGGTGCCTTGGCAACAATACGAGTTTGACGGCGACATCACGTTGTTGCGCCGTTACTACGACATGATGCAACGTTATGTTGCCTACCTCGGCACCCAGGCGAAAGATCACATCATCGAACAAGGGTTGGGCGACTGGTATGACATCGGTCCGAAAGGTTCGGGATATTCGCAAAATACCCCGAAAGGGTTAACCGCAACGGCAATTTACTACGAAGACGTGACCGTAATGACCCAAGTCGCGAAACTCCTCGGCCGCGACGATGATGCGCGCCGATACGAAGAACTGGCTGGGGAAATCCGACTGGCTTTTCACGCCAAATTCCCCGAACTGCCGGCCTCGCAGACCGGCCGAGCGATGCCGTTGGTCGTCGGACTGGTCGAACCGGCGCAGCGCCAAGCAGTGCTCGACGCTTTGGTGAGTGACGTGGAGCAAAAGGGATTGACCTCCGGTGAGGTCGGCTTCCGGTATCTGCTGCGCGCCCTGGCCGATGGCGGCAGGTCGGATGTCATCTTCGCAATGAATAACCAGTCCGATAAACCCGGTTACGGTTACCAACTCCGGCTAGGCAAGACCAGTCTGACCGAGGCATGGAACGGCGGCTCGTCGCAGAACCATTTCATGTCGGGCCAAATCATGGAGTGGTTCTATCACGACCTTGCCGGGATACAGTCCGCGCAGCCCGGCTTCAAACAATTCACCATCAAGCCAGCCATCGTCGGTGATCTCACTTGGGTGAAATCCCATTACGACTCGCCTTACGGACGCATCGTCAGCAACTGGAAGCGTGATGGAAATAAACTTTCAATGGATGTGACTATCCCAGGCAACACCACGGCGACCGTCTTCGTTCCGGCCAAGGATGCAACCGTTGTGACCGAGTCCGGCAAGCCGGTTGACCAAGCAGCCGGTGTGAAATTTCTGCGCATGGAAAACAATGAGGCTGTTTATGCGGTGGGTTCTGGGACCTACCGATTCCAGTCCAGGCTCATGGAGACCATCAAGTGAAGCATCTCAGCCACTTCATTGGAGTGCTGCTGGATAAGACAAGTCCGCGGGCGAAAGAGCACGGCCTGTGCATGGTGCTAGTGCAGACCACTCGGACGCCAGGTGATATCGTGCTCACCGCAGAATCCGACGGGCTTAAGCCATGCACGATCAAGCTCAATTCCCATTCCATATGAATCGAAGATTACTAGCCGTTTTTGGTTTAACGCTCCTGCTGCTGATTTCTCATCAGGTCAATTCTCCAGCGTTGGAGGCGACCGCACCCAAAGCGGAGGCAAGGAAAGTCCTATCTCTAGATGCCGATTGGCGCTTCCAGAAAGGGGATTCACCGCTTCCCGGTCGCACAAAGCTCGGTGGCTGGCGCCATCGCGTGGATCCGCGCGGCGAGGCCTTAGCTCAAGAAATATCGACTCCTGGGCT
>JBILZC010000072.1:0-12200 GCA_044377415.1 Terrimicrobiaceae bacterium
TTGGCGTTGGCGTTGGCGTTGGCGTTGGCGTTGGCGTTGGCGTTGGCGTTGGCGTTGGCGTTGGCGTTGGCGTTGGCGTTGGCGTTGGCGTTGGCGTTGGCGTTGGCGTTGGCGTTGGCGTTGGCGGAGGGACTAATGGGGGACTAACTGACGCAGGCTGGGGAAGTTGGTTAATATCAATTTTAGTTTGATTCTCATCGCCCTCTTTTTTCTCATCACCCTCTTTTTTCTCGCCTTGGCCTTCCTGCTTATTTTCTTCTTCCTTCTTTTTGACTTCTTCAGCCGTGATGGCAGTCATGACAAACTCACCAATTTGCTGCATGATTTGGTCCACAATATTTGCGATGGCGGCCGTGTCTTTCAGTGTGAGCGGGGCTTCAAAGATAATCGTGACCAATCCACCTACCCCGCCGTCCCTGGCTGGTTTGACGGATATGGAAGATACCTGCCCATTCGTAACCAGCAGCGGGGGTTGCCCGCTTCCGGGAGCGGATAATGCCACGGCGCCCTCTGTCACGCTCAAAACGGCTCTTTGCGGAGCACCATTTGCATTGATGCGAACGGTGAGCTTAAAAGTCGTGCCGCGAATGCCAGCAACACCAAGAGGCGTCGAAACCGTCATCTCGGATGCGGCGCTGAGTTTTTTGACATTACAAATCACATCACCATAGTCCAACTTGAGCTTCGTCTTGGAGGCGGTGGGTTCTTTTTCGAGCTTTTTAAAGGCGGCCTCATCGAAGTCCCATGGCTTTTGCAGGTATTCTTCGATGGAAAATTTGGAACCACTCTGCACCTGAAGTACGGATCCATTCGAAAAAGCGAGACTAGCCGTCCCATCAGTACCAGTAAGAATGATGTCCCCTTTTTGGAGTTTGGCGCCAGCGGACGGTGGAATGCCAACGGGATTTTTAGCTGAGGCAATCTTCACATCGCCTTCAAATGCAGTCAGGACAATGAGGCCAGGACTCATTTCATCGGCTTTTGTCTCAGAGGGAGACGAGCTCGGCTTGGGGGTCTGCGCAAGCACAGCGCTCGATATTGTGAAAAACAAAAAAACGAATGCGTACATCACTCTGTGAAATCTTTTTTGGTTTATCATAGAATTTGGGGGTTAACCGAATCTAATTTGAATCCTCTTTAGGCGACTTGGCAAGCGCTTTTAGTCGAATTTCATCTTTGTTTTCGCTATTCACTGCCATCCCTCTTGGAAATTCCAAAGTGATCAAGCCGGAACTTCGCTGAAAATAACCGATAGAGTTCGAAACATGTTAACTCACGGCAAGAAAGCATAAAGACTTGATTCTGCGCGCGCCTGAATTTTACCGTCAATTTGGGAATGCGCTCATTTTCAGACACGCCCAGCACTGAATCACCATTCACATGTTGGCTCTGACATCCGTGAGGGCCTCCAATCCCATAGCAGGAAAAAAGGCTTTTTGAACAGGATGCTAACGATCGAAATCGTTGAGAGGTAGGAAGTCGACGACTACCCAAAGGAAGCACTTCAAGGCTAGCTTCCCCCAACGTCAAAGGCTGCTCAAATCACTCATATCAACCCCAATTATTTGCAAAGGAGCGATTACTCACGGAAATCGACGCCCACTTTTTCGCGGAGAGCAGCCTTAATTCGGTCGGTGGCGGCGTGGACTTCGTCTGCGGTCAATGTTCTATCCAGGCTGCGGAAGAGGAGTGAGATCGCCAACGACTTTTTATCGGCTGGGATTTTTTCGCCCTTGGGGTCAGTGAAAAGATCGAAAAGGCGCACGGACTCGAGAAGCGGTTCGTTGAGGGAAGCGATTGCGGTACGGACAGCGGCGAAGGGCAGCGCAATCGGGGCCACAAAAGCGATATCGCGCGAAGAACCGGGAAATTTGGCAAGGGCGGCGACCTCGGTTTTCAAAGAAACTCCGGCACGCCAGAGATCGAGATCAAACTCCGCTGCCAAGATCGGTGAACTAGCCCCAATCTCGCGACCAAGGGCGGGCTGCAATTGACCAGCAATACCGATTTTTTTTCCGCCATGGAAAATCTCCACCATGGCTCCAAATGGGGCTTGGGCACTTACGGAAACGATGTCGGACTCGGAAAGACCAGCAAACTCGCGAATGGCCCCTATCAAATCAAAGACATCCCATGCGCGCACCGAACCTCCGCGCCAATCGGCTTCATTACGGTCGCCAGAGACGACGATAGCGAGACGCTGACGCTCACCCGTGGGATGAAAAACACGACCGCACTCGAAAAGCGGAACGCACTTCGCGCCTTGATCGATATTGCGTCGGAGGGCGGAGAGAAGCCCAGGAACAAGGCTATTGCGGAGCTGGGATTGATCGTCGCCAAAGGGATTTTTGAGCGCAACGGCATCACCAAATTGGGCCACATCGGCGGCGGAAACGAGTGTACTTGTGCGGGCCTCGCGGAAGCCCATTCCAGCGAGCTTGCGGCGGAGATCCATCGCGAAGTCGTAGGCGGCATCGGCATCCGAACTCGGAGCGAATGGACCCTGTGCGAGTGATGGGATTTTTTCGATACCCACGACACGGGCAATTTCCTCGATGAGATCCGCCTCACGGTGAATCTCGCGGCGGAAGCCCGGAATAAGCCAAGTCGAAACTTCATCACCTTCAGTTTTAACCAAACCAACTCTTGTGAGCGCGGACTCGATCTCAGCATCGGAGATTTCCAGCCCCAGTAATGAGCGAACGCGACTATGACGCAGAGAAACTTGGAGATGAGCAGGGCATTGGCCCGCCACAGCGAGCATCTCTTCGACCTCACCGCCGGCAACCTCAAGAATGAGTTCCACCGCACGTGCCGAAGCTATGGCGACCATATCGGGATCCACTCCACGCTCGAAGCGGTAGCTAGAATCGCTCAGAAGACCAAGGGTCCGCGAGGTGCGTCGAACGGTTGAAGGATCGAAAACAGCGCTTTCAAGAAGGATCTCGGTGGTGGAGGCACAGACTCCACTCCCCTCGCCTCCCATGACGCCAGCAAGGGCGACGGGGCCGTTTTGATCGGCAATCACAAGCGCGCTAGCAGAGAGCTTGTATTCGCGTCCATCCAGCGCGTGGAATCCCTCGCCCTCCGAGGCGCGGCGAACGCGAATCGGGCCTGATATTTTCGCGGCATCGAAAGCGTGGAGGGGCTGACCCAACTCGAAAAGAACGTAGTTCGTCACGTCCACGATGTTGTTCACCGAGCGCAGTCCGACCGAAGCCAAGCGGTCCGCGAGCCATTGCGGGCTGGGGCCGACCTTCACCCCTGTGATGCGACGGAGCGTGTAGTAAGCACAAGCCGAATCCTCCAGCAAAACGCGTCCCTCCGCAGAGGCTGTTGCAGGCAATGTCGGTTGCGGGGCCTTAACTGGCAGTCCGGTAAAAACTCCCACCTCGCGGGCTACACCGTAGTGGTGAAGCCAATCGGGACGATTTGGCGTGATCTCGAGTTCCAAAAGCGTTTCCGACGGGAAAAGATCTTTAATCGGGGTTCCAGGAATCGAATCCGGAGGAAGAATGAGCAGGCCCTCGGAATCCTCCGCGAGGCGAAGTTCCTTGGCACTGCACATCATGCCTTCGCTTTCGACTCCGCGAAGCTTGCCGCTCTTGATTTTAAAATCTCCCGGCATCACGGCCCCAGGAAGAGCGAGAGGCACCTTGTCGCCGACTTTGTAATTTTTTGCCCCGCACACAATCTGGCGAGGGATGGCCGAACCATCGTTGACTTTGCAGACACTGAGACGATCCGCATTCGGGTGCTGGACGGACTCCAAGACCTCAGCGACCACGACATGATCGATCGCCGCACCTCGCGTCTCGATGCCGGCGACTTCAAGCCCAGCGCGGCGGAGGAGGGTTTCGATATCGGATGCCGACAGTTGGCAGTCCACAAAATCACGCAGCCAGTTGAGAGAAATTTTCACGAGCGATTAAAATTGGTTGAGAAAACGCAGGTCGTTTTCCACGAGCATGCGAATATCGGGGATACGGGACAGATTCATGGCCAGACGCTCGAGGCCAAAGCCAAACGCGAAGCCGCTGACCTTCTCGGGGTCGAAAACACGATCCCCCCGGCGTTCACAGATGGCTTCAAAGACAGCGGGATCGACCATTCCGCAACCAGCCAACTCCATCCATTCGTTGCCGAGGGCCTCGGTGCGAATATCGATCTCATAGCTCGGCTCGGTGAATGGAAAAAAGTGAGGGCGAAATTGAATGTTCGTGCCGGAACCAAATAGCTCGCGGAAGAAAAACTCCAGTGTTCCCTTGAGATCGGCGAGGCTGACCTTTTCAGCAACATAGAGTCCTTCCATCTGGGTAAACTGAGCGAGATGGGTGGCATCCACCTCATCGCGACGATAGGCCGCACCGGGAGCAATGATGCGGATCGGCGGCGGACAGTTCTCCATCACACGGATCTGAACGGACGAGGTATGTGAGCGAAGCAATCGCCCATCGGGGAGATAAAAAGTATCCTGCTCATTGCGAGCGGGGTGGTCGGCAGGAGTATTGAGCGCGTCGAAACAATGCCACTCCGTTTCGATATCTGGTCCATCCGCGATGGCGAAACCCATCCGTCGAAAGCAACGTACCGCGCGATCCATCAACTGCGTGAGCGGATGCAGCGTGCCCGGCGACGGCCAGGTGCCGGGAAGCGAGAGGTCGAGCGAGGAAACAGCGGCGGAATCAGCCGCCTCCAAAAGAAGCCGCTCCGAATCATCCAATGCGTGAGTGACAGCTTGGCGGAGGTCGTTGAGAAGTTTGCCAAAGCGAGGGCGATCTTCTTTCGCCACATTCCGCATGCCCTCACTGATGGCGGTGACAGCACCACTTTTGCCGAGGTAGCGGATGCGGACCGCCTCGAGGGTGGCGCGATCTGTGGCCGCGGCGATGTCGGCGAGGGCCTCCCCGCGAAGGGCTTCAACTTGCTGTTCCATGTGGATTGGTATCTAGAAAGAAGGGGCGGACAATCGCTTGTCCGCCCCAGCTGTAAAATCAACGCACACGGATGCGCGATGACGAATTCAAATCAAGCGGCCTGCTTTTTTTCCAAAGCGATGCGGGCTTTTGCCACGATCTGCTTGAAGGTCGGCTCATCATGAATGGCGATGTCCGAAAGAACCTTGCGGTCGATCGTGATGTTCGCGAATTTCATGCCCTCAATGAAGCGGCTGTAGGTGATCCCCTCGGCACGGACGGCCGCACTGAGACGGGTGATCCAGAGAGCGCGGAAATTGCGCTTACGGGTTTTGCGATCGCGGTAGGCCCAATATTTACCCTTCATCTGCGCGTCTTTCGCGTAGCGGAAGAGTTTGGAGCGGCGACCGCGATAGCCTTTCGAGGCATCGATGACCCGCTTGCGGCGGGCGCGGCTGGCTGGAGCGTTAGTGGCTCTTGGCATGTCTAATTAAAACCCTGATTTTGTCAGGGCCTCCTTGGAGCGGCTGTTCGTTTCGTGATGATCCTTGGACTCGCCGGCTCCATATCCCCAATAAAAAATCGGGGCAGTCCGAAGGATCGAAATTTTTTGTCAGGTCTTAGTGGCTGAACGGGAGGCAAGCTTTGATGCGAGCCACGTCGGTCACGTCAACGACCACAGATTTGGCCATATGGCGTTTCTTATTGGCGCTCTTGGAGGCCATGAGGTGGCGACGGGACGCTTTGTTGCGGATAATTTTGCCGCTTCCAGTGATCTTGAAGCGTTTGGCCACCGACTTGCGTGTTTTACTGCGTGCGATTGATTTTGGCATTGGAAAGGGGCGAGAAGATATCGAATCCGAAGGTCTTTGCAAACAGATTTTGCAGGAATTTTTTCAAGAGTCGGGGCAGGCAACGGCTATGCTGCCATTTTATCTGGCCGATCGACGGGACGGAAACGAAAGCGGGCGTGGTATTTTCCGCCATTGTGTTTGCGGCAGCACTTAATGCAGGCGGTTTTTTGACGCAGGGGTTGAACGCGGGCCAGCATGGTGTCGCACTCGGAGCAGGTGTAGAAAAACTTGCGTGCGATTTTGCGGCGTTTGAAGGGGAGTTCGTGACAACGGGCCTCATTCGGGATGCCAAGATCCGCGCAAGCCTGGCGCCACTCGATCCCATGGGCTTCGATGCGGCGGCGACCGGCGCGGTGCTTGGCGAGAAGGTGCGCGAGTTCGTGACGCAGGGTTCGCTGCACCTCGGCGGCAGAAACCTCGACGAGCTTGGGATTCAACAAAACCATGCGTTCGCTGAACATAGCCATGCCTGCGGTGGTACGCAGCGTGGGATTCCAATAAACGCGAGGGTGAAGATCCCGGCAACCGACCGTCTTGAGAAGTTGATTGGCAAAATCCTCCAACAAGGGATCCTGACGCAGTCGGGAATTTCGGCGCGGCTTTTTGATGTCGTCCGGCTTGGAGCGAACTCGACGCATCACGGTGCGACCGAAATCAAGAAGCAGTTGACGGTATTTCATGCCGCCAGAGCCGGTTGAAGACGAGTGACACGGGACACCGCCGCAGCGGTCAGCAAAATATCGGACTCCGTCGTCTTGCGTCCCATCGAAAAGCGGATCGTCGCCAAAGCGGTCATCGGATTCACCCCCATGGCGACAAGAACGTGCGAGGGCTGGATCGAACCGACCATGCACGCGCTACCGCTGGAAACACACACGCCCTCGAGGTCGAGGCCGATCAGGAGGGCTTCGCCATCCGCACCAGGGAAACTCACATTGAGTGTGTTCGAGAGCGATTTGTCGGGGTTTCCGTTGCGGATCGCCTTCGGACAGGAAGATTGAATCTGAGTCCAGAGTTCCTCGCGGAGGGGCTCGAGTCGGGCGGACTCGGACTCTGCATCGCGGGCAGCGATTTCGGCAGCGACGACCATGCCGACGATGGCAGCAACGTTCTCCGTGCCTGGACGGCGGGAATTCTCATGCGAGCCCCCATGCGCCGTTTGCGAGAGGGCGATGCCAGCCCCGAGATAGAGAGCGCCGACGCCCTTCGGTCCGTAAAATTTGTGTCCCGCAATCGAGAGCGCAGAGAGGCCGCTCAGACGAGCGCGGAGAGGAATTTTTCCGAACGTCTGAACAGCATCGGTATGAAAAAAAACGCCCAGCTTGAGACATACGGCAGCAATATCTGCGATGGGCTGAATCGCTCCCGTCTCATTGTTAGCATGCATCACGGATACCACCGTCGTGTCTTTACGAATCAGGCGGGCGAGGAGCTCGGGATCTACGACTCCCGCGCCATCGACCGGAAGGATTGTGACATCATAGCCCTCGCATTGACGCAAATGCTCGACGGCATGAAGGACCGCGTGATGCTCGACGGCAGAAACAATGAGATGCTTGCCGCGCACCGCATGGGCACGGGCGATGCCCATGACTCCGAGATTGCACGACTCCGTGCCTCCACCGGTAAAAATAATCTCATGCGATTTCGTACCTAGGACCGCTGCGAGACGATCACGGGCGTCATCGACGGCCGCCCTCGCCTGACGTCCCGCCGAGTGAATCGACGAAGGATTTCCAAAGTCACCATCCAAAAATGGCAACATGGCATCCCTCGCCTCAGGGGCGAGTGGCGTAGTGGCGTTGTAGTCTAGATAAACCATTCGATTTCCGTGGAACCGACCAAGCGGTTCTTATCAATGATACGCAATTGTTTCTCTTCGTAAACTACGAGTGAGTCGGAAGGCACGCTTTGCATGAGAAAAACGTTCGCCCCGATGGTGGATCCGCTGCCAATCACCGTTCCGCCACCGAGAATCGTGGAGTTCGGGTAGATTGTCACATGATCCCCCACCTCAGGATGGCGCTTGCCGCCCTTCACAATCGTACCGGATTCATCCTTAGCAAAGCTGCGGGCGCCGAGGGTAACGCCGTGGTAAAGCTTTACACGTTTACCGATACGGCAAGTCTCGCCAATGACGACACCCGTTCCGTGGTCGATGAAAAAATACGCCCCGATTTCCGCTCCAGGATGGATGTCGATACCGGTGCACGCGTGAGCCCACTCGGTCATCATGCGAGGCAGAAGCGGAACTTTTTCAAGGTAGAGCAAATGCGCGCAACGCTGAATCGCCACCGCTTCCAGAAAAGGATAGGAGAGAATAATTTCCTCATTACTGACCGCCGCCGGATCGCCCTCATAGGCCGCAATAATATCCGTGCGCAGCAACTCCCGAACGCCCGGAAGTGATTCCAAAAACTGCAACAAGAGCTCGCTCGCGCGGGAGCTTGGGCATTCAGGATCGGAAATCCGGAGACTTTTGAAAATCTGGTCCTCAAGTTGATCGGCCAGAGCTTGGAGGCGCGTTCCCGTGATCTCAGCGAGTTCGCTTTTGTGAATCGGTCGCTCGTCATGAAATCCCGGAAAAAGAAATTGCAGCAATTGCTCGCAGAGGCCCGCCAGAGCACGCTTGGAGGGCAGGTTGTGTCCATCCGTATTATTCAGCCCGCCCACCAACTCGTAGGAGGTGAGAATCTGACTGGCGATATCTGTCAACCGGCTTTGCATGTCGGGAGACTATGTGGCTTCGCCTCTTATGTCGAGAATCAGGTGAAATCAGGCTTGGTCGTGATCGGGAGGCAGGGCACCAGCTCCCGCGCGGCAAAGGTAGCCCGTGGCGGAGTAACCGGTTTGGGAATCGTAAGCTGCCTTGACGTTTTTTAAAACATTTTCTGCGGCATCTTGTTCTACCAAAGCGACTATTGCACCACCGAACCCACCGCCAGTCAGACGCGCACCGAGGCAACCTTTTTGTTGGATGGCGAGTTCGACCAGCAAATCCAACTCCGGCGTGCTGTTTTCAAAATTCTCCATCGAACTACGGTGAGAAGCCGTCATCAGTTGACCGAGTTTTTCTCCATGCCCAGCACGAAGAGCCTCAATCGCTTCGAAAACACGCTCATTTTCACCCACCACGTGACGGGCGCGACGCTTCGTTAAAGCGGGAAGATCAGCCGCCTCCAGAGCCGCGCTGGTCGTGTCGCGAAGGGCCTCAACGCCCATCGCCGCAGCGGCGGCAAAGCACTGCTCGCGCCGCTCGTTATATTCTCCACCGGTCAGCGCATGTTTGACGGAGGAGTTAATGATGAGCAGGCCGAGATGGGAGGGAAAAGGAATCTCCTTCACTGATTCCGCCCGGCAATCCAGATAAACCAGATGATCCTTGCGACCAAAAACCGACGAGGCTTGGTCGAGGAGACCGCAATTCACTCCCACAAATTCATTTTCCGCGCGTCGGCAAAGCTTGGCGATCTCCATGCGGGAGAGCGCGAAGGGATAGAGTCGTGAGAGGAAAACCGCCGTTGCCACCTCCAGCGCGGCCGAACTGGATAGTCCCGCGCCACTCGGCAATGTGGACTCAAACTGTACCGCAAATCCCCCCGCTTCCGCGCCCGCGCGAGCCAGCATTTCTGCAACTCCGAGCGGATAGTCGGTCCAATCTCGGCGGGGTTTTAATCCCTCATTCCGATTCAGAGTCACCATGCCACCCATATCCCCGCTGCCGATTTGAACCTCCCCATTGGCAAGGCGGCACCCTGTGGCGGTCACCCCAAGTTGCAAAGCCGCTGAGAGGACAACACCTCCATTGTAATCTGTGTGATTCCCGAGGATCTCCACGCGACCGGGGGCGAAGGCAGTTGCATTAGTCATATGCCTCATCATTCCGAGTGCCTTGACGCTTGCCAAGGATGAATTCCATGTCAGAATTAAAAATGTAACCCACCAATAAAATTATGTCTGACACATCCGAATCCAATACAGTGGTGAAAAAACTCGAAAGCAGCACAGAACACGCCAAAAAAGCGCTCGATGCGGCAGCAAGCGCCGGCAGAGTGGTTGGTGAAACGGTCAAAGCCCAAGCCAAAGAGGCTTTTGAAGCCAGCCGTGGCCATCTCGGAGCTGCCGCGAAAGACCTAGGTGAGGCCGCGAGCACGACCTACCAAGACCTTCGCGATCAGGCCCGCGTGAAAACCGAAGACATCCGATACAAAGCAAACCATTTTTTGGATGATGCCTCTGGTTACGCACAGAGCTACCAGACCGAAGCTGAAGCCTACATCCGCGAGAATCCTCTCCAGTCCGTTGGCATCGCCCTTGGCGTTGGCTTCCTGCTAGGGATCATCATCCGTCGTTGATTGGGTCGAAAAATCGCACCATGAGCGCTTCAAAACCGGAGCTTGATGGCCGGTCCACGGCTCCTCGTGGACTCATGGAGGAAATCCTGAGTCTCATCGGATCTTCGGGCCGGTATTTGCAGGCGATTTTGGCCTTGGCTGGGGAGGAATCCCGCGAAGCCCTTGCGCTCTACACCCGCTTGTTGGTGATGCTGGCCGCGGCCTTCTTTTTTGCCGCCTTGGGATACATACTCCTCGTGATAGCGGTGGTATTTTTGGCCGCACAGATTCTGGGTATTTCATGGCTGGCGATTTTTTCGGCACTGACGATCATTCACGGCTTGGCCGCTTACCTTTGCGCTAGGCATGTGCGGGACTACAGCCGTAACCCGCTTTTCACCATCACCCGCCGAGAGATCACGCGCGACCTGGAAGCGCTACAGAAGAACGCTCCCCGCCATGAGTAACAAGGATGCCATTCTCGAGGAATTGCGACGCAGTCGTTTGGCCATCGCGCGTGACACGACCGCCATCACCGAAGAGTTTAACCTTCTCGGCAAGATCAAGCGCTCCGTGACATCCCGCCCCTTGGCTTGGCTGGGAGGGGCTGCCGCTCTTGGCTATATTTTTGCCGGCCCGAAGACAAAAACCATCACCAAGAAAGCGCCTCAAAAAGGGGGCGGCCCAACCGAAAAGACCGTACCGGCCGGCGAAGATCGCCGCCACTGGCTGATGACAGCGTATGGTCTATTCAAATTCGCACTCCCGTTCGTTCGGCCCGCGATTTCGGCATATGCTGCTCGCCGCTTGGGAGAATTTTCAGAGAAAATAGGACGCTAATTTTATGCATGATCCCCGTTTGGACAAACTGGCAGACGTTCTCACGAGCCACTCGACGAAGCTGAAATCAGGAGAGAAAGTTCTCATCGATATCTTTGATGCCCCTGACGAAATGGCGATTTCGCTGATCCGGGCCACTAGGGCCCTCGGCGCCATTCCCTTCGTTCAAATGCATCACGCCCGCGTCTCCCGCGAAATCGCATTAGGTGCTGAGGACGCACAACTGACGATCGCCAGCGGCGTGGAATTGGCACGCATGAAAAAAATGGACGCCTACATCGCGGTGAGAGGCAGCCACAACATCACCGAAATGAGCGATGTGCCGGACGAAAAAATGCGACTGATCTCAGGAGCGATGCGCCCGGTGATGGATTGGCGGATCAATAAGACGAAGTGGGTCGTTCTTCGTTGGCCCACGCCCGCGATGGCTCAGCAAGCGCAGATGAGCACACCGGCATTCGAGGATTTCTACTTCAAAGTTTGCACGCTCGATTACAGCCGTATGGCCCCAGGGATGGCGGCGCTCAAAACGCTGATGGATAGCACGGACAAAGTTCAACTCAAAGGCCCCGGCACGGACCTCCATTTTTCCATCAAAGGGATAGGCTCTGTCACTTGCGGCGGCGACCGCAACATCCCGGATGGGGAGGTTTTTTCTTGCCCCGTGAAGAAAAGCGTCGAGGGCTTTGTGACCTTCAACGTGCCTAGCATTTATCAAGGCCAAGCCTTCGATGGGGTCCGCTTGGAATTCTCGGCGGGAAAAATCGTCAACGCCACGTCCAACAACACTTCTGCGCTCAACCGGATCTTGGATAGCGATGAAGGCGCCCGCTACATCGGGGAATTCGCACTCGGGTTCAACCCCCACATCCTCCATCCGATGCGCGATATCCTGTTCGACGAAAAAATTTCAGGCTCGTTCCATTTCACTCCCGGACAAGCTTACAAAACGGCTGGCAACGGCAACACCAGCCGCATCCACTGGGATATGGTCTGCATTCAACGCCCCGACTGCGGCGGCGGCGAGGTGTGGTTCGACGGAAAGCTGATTCGCAAAGATGGACTCTTTGTGCCCACGGCGCTCAAGAAACTGAATCCCGACTACCTGCTCGGAAAAGCAAAGTAAGAAGGTCGCTTCTCGAGTTCAAGCAGGGGTGCAGGACAAAAAAGTTAGGCTGCTAATTTGATGTCTGGGTTTTCCCATCGTCTGGCCTTGAGTTGTTGAATTGCGTTGATGGTTTTGAGTTCTTTCCATG
>JBILZC010000140.1:0-4062 GCA_044377415.1 Terrimicrobiaceae bacterium
CGGATCGCTTCTCATCGCGGCAAGCGAAGCGATCTACAATTCGGCAAACGTAACGCTGAATGGGGGCACAATCGAATTTGACGGAAATGTGACCGAACATGTCGGGGCATTCTCGCTCTTAAAGAATTCGACGATCGACATGGGAATGGGGAGTGTGTGGCTCGAGTTCGCCAACCTACCACAGCTCATCGTGACCTACGACCTGAAGATCTTAAATTACACGCTCTACACAGACCACCTTTACTTTGCAAGCAACGCCTTTCTTGAGAATAGTTTGTCCCGCATCAAGTTCTACAGCGGCACCGACGAGTCGTCCTTCATTGGAAGCAGCTTCATCGAAAGCCTTAACCCATACCATGTGAGGCCGGTCCCCGAACCCGAGACCTACGCCACCGCCGCGCTGCTGCTCCTGGGCCTAGGAATCTACGCCTACCGCCGCCGCCAAGTCCGAGCAACAGCGTAACTCCAATTTCCAACTTTCACCAGCGGGGGCTGGTGAATAAAAAATCCGCCGCAGCTTTATCCTGGGAGGGATGGGGGGCTGCGGCGGTACTTTTTTTGGGATTTCCGGAATCGAGCGCCGGGGCAGGCGCGAGATAGAGCAACCGAAGGTTGGCCCGAAGGGCGAGCTGAGCGGGAGCGAACGAGTCAATTCAGAGTTTTTATCATCCGGATGGGGTCAGTCCCAATTTTATTTCCTTTTTGGTATTAAGTGGGCACAGAGAAGGGAAGGTGACAGGATTTGCAGGATTTTTAGGATTAACAGAATCGAGACCTTTGGGAAAGATCGAGAATCGCAAGCTCGGGGGAGCTGAAGATAGACTGCCGGAAGGCAGCCCGAAGGGCGCGGCATCGGGGACGATGCAAGTCAAAGACTGCCGAAGGCAGCCCGCAGGGCGAGCTGAGCGGGAGCGAACGAGTCAACCGAAGCGAAGCGCAGCAACGAGTCAACATAGTGGTTTTTGACATAATTAACAAAATTGACATAATTGAACTCCGGCGCGCGGGCGCATTCGTTGAACGAATGTGGCTCTCAAAAAAGAAAACTTCCGCAAGCGAACTTGCTTCCATTTCGCTTTTTTGAACGCCAATCCCGGCAAGCCGTGATCTGACTCCCGCGCTGGCGCGACTGAAAACTAGCCTGACTGAAAACTGGCAGCACTCATTTGTAAGCGTCGTGGCCTCCAGACGACGAAACCTCCACAACTTTCGGTAGAACGTGCTACGCGCAACGCGTCCCTTTCCAAAAGGTAGGGATGGCGCGCCGTCGCCGTCCGTCTCTCGCGCCTGAATTGCCAAGCCGTAGTCGCGCAGCGCGGAGGTTGGAGGCGCCATTGTATCCCAGAGACGGAGCGTCGCGTCTCATGTTTGGGACACCGGCGGCGCGGCGTCCCTATCTTTTTAACGTAAGCGTTGCGCCAAGCACCCCATTGTTTTGTGAGGGGATGGTGTAGATTTCGTAGGTGAATGCTACGACGCTTACAGCACCTACGCCGTCTGGGCTGCCTTCGGCAGGCAGTGTTGGTTCGCATCCCCCCGGATGTCTCGCCCTTCGGAGCGGCCTTGTGGCAACCTGCTGCGCAACCGCTCTGTTGCTTGGTTCCCAAAGGCCTCGATTCCCGCGAGCTTGCGATTCTCGGGGTTCAATCGATTTCCGCCTATTTCCCTTCTCCTATCTCTGCGATAGGATGTTATCATAATCAGCGTGCGAGCCAATCCATAGCCAGATCACTTTTCCACCTTCAAAGCGACCTATACATCGATATTGCAAGCCAACTCGCACGGACCACTTGTCACCACCCACCTTCTTGAAATGCAAGGAAGGGTGAAATGGATTTGAACTCCAAATTCTGAAAGCCTCTCGTGCATTTTGCCTTACATCGGATGGAAGGGACCGATAAAGCTTCCAAAATGAAGGAGTGGTCTGACTAGAAAAAGTCACTCTTGGGATTCCAACGTCTTTCGCAAATCTTGAAGCAAACCTTCTCTGCTCGCGCGCTCAAATTGGACGTCAAGAAGATCTAATTTTCCAGAACCCGCATCCGTCTTCATTTGTGCGTCCCATTTATCATCAGCAAAATCCATGAGTTCGGACATTAATTCGGCATACGCTTCTGGGGCAAGTTTCGTTATGGCCTGTTTAATCTCATAAACTGTGCTCATGGGTTACCCATCTCACATCAAGAAATCAATTCAAGTAAAATTCAGCAAAATTCGGGGGGAAAGCCGGACAGGAGGAACATAATCGAAGCGGAGCGAAGAACGACTGCCGCAGGTAGCCCTGAAAGGGTGAGGCGTAGCCGAATCAATTAACAAGATTGTCAGACTTAATCATCAAGGCGGACGATGCCGCGTTGAAATGCGACGGCGGTTGCTTGGGTGCGATCTTGCACGCCGAGTTTGGTGAAGATGTTTTGCAAATGGAACTTCACTGTGGAGGCAGATAAATTCAAGGCGGTGACAATTTCCTTGTTGCTTTGGCCGGCGGAAACGAGCTCAAGGACGGCTAATTCACGGGCGGAAAGATTTTGTTGTTGGCGGCGTTGCTCCAGTTTCTCTGCGAGGCCTTCGCTAAAGTAGGGTTTTCCGACAGCGACGTGGCGAATGGCTTTGATGACTTCAGCGACTTTAGCGGCTTTGGTCACGTAGCCGAGTGCTCCAGCCTCGGTGGCCCGCCAGACGCTTTCCGAGTTCTCAAAGATGGAAAGGAGGACGATGCGGGCATCCGGAAACTCGGCTAGGATCTCGGCGATAACTCCGTCGCCATCGCGATCTGGAAGTTTGAAATCCATCGTTACCACATCCGGGAGGAGCTTGCGATAGAGCGAAACCGCTTTGTGACCGTTCTCCGCTTCACCGACGAGGGTCATGTCGGAGTGCCGCTGGATGGCTTCAGATAGAGCAAAGCGAACCATGGCATGGTCATCAACGATCATGACGCGGGTGGGAGATTTCATGGGAATTTACGTTCAATTGGGAGTGCCTCAGGCGAACTGTAAGGCAGATACACACGGATTTTCGTTCCGGTGTCGGGGTTTGAAGAGATGTATAACTGGGCTTGGATCTTGTTGGCGCGTTCGCGCATGCCAGTGAGGCCGAAATGGCCAACTGGGGGAGGTTGGGTGCTATCAAAGCCGTGACCATTGTCTTCGACTTCCAGGGTGAAGCCATCAAGGGAATAGCGCAGATTGCAACGCACATGGGAGGCTTTGCCATGGCGGTGAGCGTTGTTGAGCGCCTCGCGAGCTATGCGGAGAAGGTGGTTTTGCGTTGTCGACCGCAGGATGAGCGGTTCGCCTTCGACTAAAAAATCCAAGGAGACACCAGTCTCATGGGCCTTCTCTTCCAAAGACTCCTTCATCGCTTCGGCAAGGGGCTTCAGGAGCAGCTTGGGGTTGCGCAGATCGCTCACAGAGGCATGGGCCTCCAGGCGGCAGTGCCGAAGCATCTTCTGCACAAGCGTCAGGCTTCGGTTCGTTGGTCCATTGACCATTCCGATTTCGTCGAGTGCATTTTCCAACTGCATCGAGAGACCCGTGAGATCCTGCTCCAAGGTGTCGTGGAGTTCTCTCGCAATCCGCTGGCGCTCGTCCTTGATGGCTGAGCGTTCGACTTGGCGGGAGATGATTTTCGTTTGAATAGCCACTCTCCTCCGCAGAAAGTTCGTCCAAACCAAAATGAGTGAAATGACGGCCATGGCAATTCCGAGTGCCCACAGCAGGCGGTTAAAGGTCCACCAAGGCGCTTTTTTCAAAATCTCGACGGCCTCATTGTCGAGCAGGTGCATCCGGAATCCATTGGCCCATTCTATTCTTGGAATCGGGGAAATAGTTGTGACCTCGTAGATGCCCCTGAGCCTGATCGTGTCGCCCGGTTCGGGTGCGATTGTTTCGGTGTCGGATTTTGTCCAATTTGACTCGAAAAAGGTATTGCCCGAGCGGCATTGGAGGATGGTTCTTTTGGAGGCCGCGCGGACAGTGCCGAGGAACTCGCAATCGAGTTCCACAAACTCGTTGTGCAGCTTAGGTTGGATTCCAGCGTGTGGGTTCAATCGCAGAGGCT
>JBILZC010000073.1:0-12132 GCA_044377415.1 Terrimicrobiaceae bacterium
GACTCCAAGTTGAGGCTGATCCGGGCGGAGGAAATCACGCGCGGTTCGGTGAATGAGAGCTTAGCTCATCCGAGGGAAGTTTTTCGTCCCGCTTTCATCCATAGTGCCTACGGCGTGGTGGTGCTGCACAATCACCCGAGCGGCGACCCATCACCAAGCGCGGCCGACTACCGAGTCACAAAAAATCTTCTCGAAGCGGCAAATCTCCTTCAAGTTCGACTCGTCGATCATGTCATACTTGGCTCGCCCGAGGGCGGGCGCACACCATTTTACAGCTTCCGCGAAGCCGGACTCATATGAAAATTCATCCCACCGCTATTATCTCCCCCACAGCTCAATTATCAGACGACATTGAGGTCGGCCCAAACGTGATCATTGGAAGTCAGGCGAAAGTGGGCGCTGGATGCACGATCCAAGCCAATGCTGTATTGGACGGAAAAATCACACTTGGCGACAACAACTCCGTCGGCTACGGGGCCATTCTGGGTGCACCTCCACAGGATTTCGCACACTCACCGGACATCGAGAGCGAAGTGATTATTGGAAACAACAACCGCATCCGGGAATACGTAACCATCCATCGTGGCACCAAGTCAGGAACATCAACCAAAGTCGGCGACCGCTGTTTTCTCATGGTCGGATGCCACCTAGGTCACAATGTCGAAGTGGCAAATGATGTCATCATCACCAACAACTGCCTGCTGGCCGGCTATGTGCAAGTCGGCGAAGGCGCCGTTTTGGGCGGGGGATCGGTTTTCCACCAATTCATCCGCATCGGCAGGAGATCGATGATCGCCGGGGGCGCACGCTTCAATAAAGACATCCCGCCATTCACTCTGGGTAATTTTTACAACATCCTTTACGGGATCAATCTCGTCGGCCTCCGCCGCAGCGGGATGGACGCCGCAACCCGCACAGAAATCCGTCGAGCTTTTCAACTCGTCTTCCGTGGTGAGAAACCCGTCCGCGAAGCGATTGCCGAAGCAAGGCTCTCCGAATGGAAGCCGGAGGCATTGGAATTTTTTGACTTTGTTGCCTCATCCAAGCGCGGATGTGCGACCAGTCGCCGCGTCAGCCAGCAGGTGGATGAAGATTCCGAGGAGTAAATCTCGAGCGCGACCGCATAGCGTGCCCCCCCCAGCCTTCTGTTGAGTTAAAAAAATCGCTTGATGTCGAAGCCGCGCGGCATTCCCATGCGAAGCGCATGAACCCGATCTCTACCGAACAACTGCTTGAGTCCCTTCACTGGCGCTATGCCACCAAGCAATTTGATGCCTCAAAGAAAATCCCAGTCGATTTATGGAAGACTCTGGAAGACGCTCTAGTTCTGACTCCTTCGTCCTACGGCCTCCAGCCTTGGCAATTTTTTGTCATCACCGATTCGGACATCCTTGCGCGCTTGCGTGTCCATTCTTGGAACCAACCACAGGTCACCGACTGCTCCCACTACGTTGTTTTTGCCATACCTGAAAAAATTGATACGGCCTATGTGGAGAAATTTCTCGCCCGCATCGCCGACGTCCGTGGCGTAACGCTCGAGTCGCTGGCCTTCTACCGCGACATGATGATGTCCGACATTATCAACGGCCCTCGCTCCCAATGGGCACGCGAATGGGCGGCAAGACAGGTTTATATCGCTCTCGGCAATCTCATGACATCTGCGGCCCTTCTTGGTGTTGATGCCTGTCCGATGGAGGGCCTAGACCCACGGGAATACGATGCCATCCTCGACCTCCCGGCAAAAGGATTCAACACCGTCGTGGCCTGCTGTGTGGGCTACCGCTCGGCATCCGACAAATACGCCACCACACCGAAAGTTCGCTTCGATAAAAGCGATCTCATTCGCCATATCTAACTCCTCCCAACTTATAAAATGATCACTCAGCCACACAACCCCGCCACGCACCGACTCGAAAGTGACTCCATGGGAGAGATTCCCGTTCCGCATGACGCCTACTGGGGCGCCCAGACCGCGCGCTCCCTCATCCATTTTGATATCGGCGAGGACATCCTCCCACCCGAAATGATCAAGGCCTTGGGCGTCCTCAAAAAAGCCGCCGCCATGGCGAATGCCGATTTGGGCAAGCTGACAAAAGAAAAATGCGAACTCATTTCTCAAGCCGCCGATGAAGTGATCGCTGGCAAACTCGACGCCCACTTTCCGCTTCGCATCTGGCAAACAGGCTCAGGCACGCAGAGCAACATGAATGCGAACGAGGTCATTTCGAACCGCGCCATCGCCATCGCCGGCGGTGAGAAAGGCAGCAAGAAGCCGATCCATCCGAATGATGACGTCAACATGTCGCAGTCGTCGAATGACACTTTCCCAACAGCCATGTCGATCGCCTCGGCTGCTGTTGTTATCGAAGTTCTTATTCCCGCCGTGAAAAAGCTGCGCGACACTCTGGATGCGAAGGCAACCGCTTTTGCGGATATCGTGAAAATCGGGCGCACTCATCTTCAGGATGCCACTCCGCTCACTCTCGGCCAGGAATTCTCCGGCTATGTTGCCATGCTCGATCAGGCCCTGAAGGATATCGTCGCGTCTCTTGGCGGCCTTTATCAACTCGCCATTGGCGGCACCGCCGTGGGCACGGGATTAAATGCCCACCCCGAATTCGGCGACCGCGCCGCTGCGCATATCGCCACTCTCACCGACCTCCCTTTCACATCCGCCCCGAACAAGTTCGCCGCCCTTTCCGGCCACAACGAATTCGTGATAGCCAGCGGGGCCATCAAAGCCCTCGCCTGCGCATTGATGAAAATCGCGAATGACATTCGCTGGTTGGCTTCCGGTCCCCGCTGCGGCCTTGGCGAACTCACCATTCCCGAAAACGAGCCCGGCTCGTCCATCATGCCCGGCAAGGTCAACCCCACCCAATCCGAAGCCCTCACCATGCTTTCGATCCAAGTCATGGGCAACGACACCGCCATCGGTATCGCCGCATCCCAAGGTAATTTTGAACTCAACGTCTTCAAGCCGCTTATTGTTCATAATTTCCTGCACTCCGTCCGCCTGCTTGCGGGTGGCTGCCATTCCTTCAACGACCACTGCGCCGTCGGCATCGAGCCGAATTTGGACGTCATCGCACGCTATGTGGAAAATTCCCTCATGCTCGTCACCGCGCTCAATCCCCACATCGGCTACGACAAATCCGCGCAAATCGCCAAGAAGGCCCACAAAGACGCCTCGAGTCTCAAGGAAGCCGCCGTTGCCCTAGGCTTCCTCACCCCCGAGCAATTTGACCAATGGGTCATCGCTAAAAACATGACTCACTCCTAATCCGAAGTTCGCTTCGTGACTGAGGAATAAATCACACCACCGCTCAGACAATCAGCCCTTTTCCCGATTGATCTACGATCTACGGAACTATACTCATTATTATTCATGCCAACTGAAGCCTTGAGAACAAATCCACTACGTGAGGGACTCACCTCGCGCACTATGCCTGACCCGTGCACACTTGTGATTTTCGGCGCGTCTGGCGACCTCACGCACCGCAAGCTCATCCCCGCCCTTTATAACTTAGCTGCCGACGGGGCCCTGCCTGCCGCGATCAGCGTTGTGGGCTTTGCCAGAAGAGAAAAGACGGATGAGGTTTTCCGCACCGAACTCGAAGAAGCGGCGCGGAAATTTTCCCGACAAAGTCTCAATGACGAACTTTGGAACAGCTTCGCCTCTTGCGTTAGTTATCACCGCAGTGCATTTGACAATTTCGAGGGGTACCAAGATCTCGCTCACAAACTCGACGAACTCGACGCCGCACGCGGCACTTGCGGAAACCGCCTTTTTTACCTAGCCGTCTCACCCGACCAATTTGAAGTCATCTTGGAAAATCTCCGCAAAAGCGGACTGAACAAAGCCCGCGAGGGTTCCTGGGCTCGCGTGATTGTGGAGAAACCCTTCGGCACCGACTTGCCTAGCGCACGCGGCCTGAACGACCTCGTTCAAAATGCGTTTGAGGAGTCACAGACTTACCGCATCGATCACTACTTGGGTAAAGAAACAGCCCAAAACATCATGGTCCTCCGGTTTGCCAATTCGATTTTTGAGGCCATGTGGAATTCGCGCTACATCGACCACGTCCAGATCACGGCCAGCGAACCGCTCGGAGTGGAAGGCCGCGCCGGGTACTACGACAAATCCGGCGCCCTTCGTGACATGGTGCAAAACCACCTTCTTCAACTTCTTTGCCTCACTGCTATGGAGCCCCCCTCCGGACTCGATGCCGATTCGATTCGTGATGAGAAAGTGAAAGTCCTCCGCTCACTCCGACCGCTCACCGGCGCGGATGTTTTCAAACACGTCATTCGCGGCCAATACTCGGCCGGCGCCATCAATGGCAAGCGTGTCGCCGCCTATCGCGACGAACTGAATGTCGATCCCGAATCCACCACGGAAACCTACGTCGCCCTTGAGGTGAATGTGGACAACTGGCGCTGGGCAGGTGTCCCCTTCTTTATTCGCGTCGGCAAACGCCTTCCCAAAAGCGGCACCGAAATCGCCATTCACTTTAAAAGCGTCCCTCCCGTGCTCTTCAAAGCGACCGGGGAATCCATCGATGACAACGTGCTCGTGATCCGCATACAGCCGGATGAGGGAATTTCCCTTCGCATGAACGCTAAGATGCCCGGATCCAGCCTCCGCATCGAACCGGTGAAGATGGATTTTCATTACGGCACCAGTTTCGGCAAAGCCACTCCGGAGGCCTACGAGCGCCTCCTCCTCGACGCCATGAGCGGCGACCCGACCCTCTTCGCCCGCCGCGACGAAGTCGAAGAAGCTTGGAAATTTGTAGATGCCATTCACGCCGCTTGGGCGACCCGCTCGGATGATCTCGCTTTCTACTCCTCAGGCTCATGGGGGCCCGGAGAAGCTGATGAACTCATCACGCGCCATGACTCAACCTGGAGACGCCTGTAACTCCGTGAACGACTCCTTTGATCCAGGCATTCCGGTCGAAATCGGAAAAATCGAAAAAGAATTGGGTCGTCTCTGGGAGTCTAGTGATGACACCAAGACCCGCGCCTCGCTGATCAATTTCATCGTTTACACCGAAGATACCGACTCTCTCTCGGCCGACACCGAGGTCATCTCAACCGTGGCCGGCAAACACGCCTGCCGTGCAATTTTGATCATGGCCAATCCCCAGGCGCCGATATCCGAGGCGAAAGCCTGGATCAGCGCCCACTGCCATCTCGCGGGCAAGGGCGAGCGCCAGATTTGCTCCGAGCAGATCACTTTCCGCCTCGATGGAGACAGTGCCCACGCGCTTCCCAACATTGTCTTCTCGCACCTCGACTCCGATCTGCCGCTTTGCCTGTGGTGGAAAGCGGAATTCCCCGAACCTCTCGATGAGAAACTCTGGGGTTGGGTCGATCGCCTCATTTTTGACAGCAGCACGTGGAAAAATCCCGCTCATCAATTTGCAATCATCCGCCACCTTTCCTCGTCGGATACCACCGGTAGAGTCCTCTGCGACCTCGACTGGACACGCCTTCACTCTTGGCGTTTCGCCCTTGCGGGAATGTTTGACCACGCTTCGGCATTTCCCTGCCTCAGTGGAGTCGAATCCCTTCACCTCAAATGCGCCGAGGGCAAAAGAACGACCGGATTGCTTTTATTAGGATGGCTAGCGTCTCGCCTGAACTGGAAACCCTCGCAGAGCGGTGATTCCTTCATTGCGGCGGATGGAAAAAAGATCCCCTTTGTGATCGACACCGTTCTGGGCCCTAATCTCTCCCTCGTCTCCATTCATTGTGGCGAAGCCTTTTTCGAACTCGAACTGGCCGAAAGCGGCGATTTCTTTGAATCTCGCATCCATGCTCCTGGCACCCGCGACACCCGCCAGATCCTTCCTGCAGGAAGAGGCAAGATCGCGGATACCCTATTGGCCGAACTAAGCCGCTCGGGACGTCATCCGCTGTACACCAAATCTCTGGAACTCATCCTTCCCCTGCTCGGCAAGTAGTCTTGCAGCGTTGAGCGGGCCATCCCTTTCTTCGTTAATGTTTTATTTCGTTTAAATCATTTTTCAACGAGACGGGGAATTGGAGGATATGAAATTCGATGGGGTACATGCTGTGGGGTGCATGATGTGGTTGATTTTTTGATTTAGAGTGTTTATTCTGTTTAAAATGAGTGCTGCAGATGTCATGGATTTGGTGAAGAGCTTGCCTGCGAAGGAGGCTATCGATCTAGGACGCATGGTCGAGGAGTGGACTGCCGGCATCGTGGATCAGAAGTTCGAAGCAGCGGTGAAATCTGGCGCATTCGATGCGATGGCCGCAGAAGCGATTCGAGAACTGGAAGCGGGAGCCACCCTGCCATTGAATGAAGTCCTCGAAGCCAACCTTCCTTTTCCCCAAAAACACCCGACCATGCGCTAAAAATAATCTCCTAGAGGCGCGATCTGATGAGACTTGGCCGGTAGGCTTACAAACCCAAATCCACTCCTTTTCTACTTAAAAGTTAGGCCCTCAGGGAGAGGAGTTTTGATGCAAGAACGGAGGCGGGCCAAGAGACTGTAGAGGCCGAAGAATGTGCGGTTGAGATAGATCGTATCCGCGGATCCCCTTTGTCCACGTATTCCTCGAAGCGTGCCGTTTTTCTGGTTTTCTTCGCCGAGTTCGTAGATGGATTTCATGAATGCGGGGTTGTCAAAGTCGAAGTGGCCCATGCGGAAGGGCAGCGCGAGGAGTTCGAGGGATTTTTTGCAGAGATCGGTGAGGTGGTTGCGTTGAGCGGGAGTGTCCGAGGATAAGAGGATGTCCATCGACTCCATCGCGGCAGCAAGTCGTGCGGGGTTTGTTTCGAGCGTTGGATCAAGGAAGGCGAATTGTTTGCTGTAGAAATCTGGGCCAATTGTTTTTGTGCAACCGAAGTCGAGCACGCAAAGGTGGTCGCCATTGATAAGGAAATTTCCTGGGTGAGGGTCAGCGTGAAAATGCCTGAGATGGTGAATTTGGTAGGCGTAAAAATCCCAGAGAGCCTGGCCAATCCTGTTGCGATGATCCTGCGAGGCCGTTCCGTCGGCAAAGACATCGAAAGGCTCGCCGTCCAACCAATCCATCGTGATCACCCGTCGACTCGAAAACTCGGGGTGGTATTCCGGGAAGCGGATGTACGGGAGGTGCGCGCAGGCGCTCGAAAGTTCCATCGCGCTGCGGAGTTCCTTCTCGTAATCGGTCTCCTCCAAGAGACGGGCCTCGACTTCCTTGAAATAGGCGGCGACATCGCGCTCCCGGAGTCCAAGAATTTGAAGCGCGATGGGTTTGACGACGCCGAGATCACTGCGGAGGCTTTCGGCCACTCCAGGGTATTGGACTTTCACGGCGAGCGAGCGCCCTCGCACCGTGGCTCGATGCACTTGGCCGATTGATGCCGCGTGCGCTGCCTGTGGTTCGAAGGTATCAAAAATATCTCGCGGATCTTTGCCAAATTCCCGTCGAAATGTTCGGACGACGAGAGGATAAGAAAGCGGAGGCGTGGAATACTGGGCGCGAGCAAATTGCTTGGCATAGGCGGGCGGCAACAGGGATTGGTCGATGCTGAGCATCTGAGCCAATTTGAGCGGACCTCCTTTCAATTCACTGAAGGCGCGGAAGACCTCACTGGCGTTTCGTTCTTGAAGGGCATCGGAATCCGCTCGGCCTGAGAGGGCTTGGCGTCCGTAGTGCTTGAGGTAATTCATCCCAACCCTCGCTCCTGCACCTACGAGCGCTGCCATGCGGTCGAGTTTGTGGCTTCGGATGCTATCCTGTGTGCTCAAGACATTTTCCCCCAAGTCGAGGGGGCGAGAAAACGGGCAAGATCGAACGCAGAGTCGATCGCCTGGGTGCGAATAACATCAAACGCAAACGCGACCGTCTTTTCAATGAAAGCGTCCGTGCGCTCGAAGCGTTTGCTTTCATCTCGCAGCAGGAAGGAAATAACAGCCCGGAAGTGGATGTATAAAACGGCAGGGTAGACAGCTTGCAGTTGCCCCCTGTGCGCGATCTCACCTGTCGATGTGCCGTGAGAAATGATGTCAGAAGCGAAGGCTTTGAAATGCTCCTCGAAGGCTTTGAGAAAGGGCGGTGAAGCCACGGGCGAAAGAGGATTGAAGCGAGTGAGCATGAGCGAGCGCCAGTCCAGTGAGGATTCGGTGAACGCGAATAGAAAAGTCAGGTAGCGATGCCGAGCTGAAAATTCCTTCCACTCGGCTCCACTCTCAAGGCGAGCGGTCAGCCCGGAAATCCAAACGCCCCAGATGGCGCTCTCCACGCTTTCGAGAGATGCGAATTCTTGGAAAAAATCTCTCTCAGCAATGTTGAGGGATTTGCAGAAGGCGTGAACGGTAAGCGGCGGGGCCCCATGTTCGCGGAGTTGGTTCGTGTAGGCTTCGACAATGCGGGTCTGGGTTTCCATAATTCGTTATAAGATATACGATGCGAACTTGCAGAGCGATGCACGGCGTACGCTGAAGAATCCGGCCTATCGCGCTCTGGTTGGATCGATTCCTTTTGAGCCCGATTCCTTCGGGGAATGATCGGAACCCCAACCACCAATTCAACCAACCGCTGATCCAGTATGTGCAGGACGGCTTTTCCGTAAGAACCCTCCGCATCTTTACTTTTTTTCAGAACGACACTCGACTCGTGGTGGTTTCCATTGTTAGCACCTCGTATTTGATTTGCATGCGATGCCGTCATTGGTAGAAAACCCATTCCGAACACAAAAGTAACAAGTTTGAATGCAATCAATCGCGTCCTTATTGGCTAATAAACTATTTCAAAAAGCGATCATTGGGGTGATCTTGCTGAACGCAGCCATTCTCGGTGTCCTTACGTTACCGAATCTCGATCCGGCTCTGGCAAAGGCTCTACACTGGCTCGATCAAGCCTGTATGGTTGTCTTTTGTGTGGAGCTCGGCCTGAAATTCACGGTATTGAGATTTGGTTTCTTTCGAAATGGTTGGAACGTATTCGACTTCGCGGTAGTTGCGATTGCTCTGGCTCCGGCCACAGGTCCGCTCTCTGTCTTGCGCGCCCTCCGCGTCTTCCGTCTCATGCGTCTAGTGACCGCATTCCCATCGATGCGGCAGGTCATCGCCGGGATGTTTGCTTCTATCCCTGGCGTGGCTTCCGTTGCCGGAATTTTGCTCGTTATCTTTTATGTGTCAGCAATAGTGGCCATAGGCTTCTTCGGTGAAACTGACCCGGAGAACTTTGGAAACCTAGGGGCTACTTTCTTCACGCTCTTTCAGCTCATGACTACGGAAGGCTGGCCGACCATGGCGCGAACCATTATGGAGACCTCGCCACTGGCTTGGATATTCTTCATCACTTTTATCCTCCTAACTACATTTACAACGCTAAACCTAGTGTTTGGTATCGTGATCAACTCCATGGAGGAGGCTAAGGAAGAAGCCGCCCGGGAGACCATGGAGGCCAAGGGTGTAATGCCTTCACATCAAAGTATGGAAGTCAGGCTCGCTATCATCGAAAACACCGTGAAATCTGCCGCCGCAGATCTAGAAGCACTGCAGGCCACCATTGAACTCCTCGTCAATGCCCGCAAGTCTGCAAAACCCAAAGACATCTAACCCATGCTGGCTTCCATGCTCTCCTTGCCCGAAAAAAACTGGTTCCAGCGTCTGATTATCGGCACCATTTTGTTTAATGCTGTGGTTCTTGGCCTGCTGACCGACAATGACCTCTCGCCGGATTTACGCTCTGTTTTGGTGATGCTTGACCACCTGTGTCTGCTCATATTCGTTTTTGAACTTTCATTGAAGCTGATTGGCCAGCGCTTTCGCTTTTTTGGTGACGGATGGAACGTGTTCGATTTTGTGGTGGTAGCTGTGGCCCTTGCGCCCGCATCCGGTCTGCTTTCTGTGCTTCGAACTCTGCGCGTTTTTCGTCTAATGCGACTGGTTACGGTAGTCCCTTCGATGCGCCGCGTTATCAACGGTATGTTGGGAGCCATTCCTGGCACGGCGGCGGTGGGGGGCGTCCTTCTGGTCATTTTTTATGTTTCGGCCATCATGGCCACAAACTTCTTTGGACAGGCGGAACCACAGTACTTTGGACATCTGGGTGTAAGCTTTTTCACATTGTTCCAATTTCTCACCATGGAAGGCTGGCCCGATGTGGCACGACCAGTCATGGAGAAGGTTCCGAATGCTTGGATGTTCTTCATTCCATTCATGGCACTTACCACATTCACAACACTTAACCTCCTTTTCGGCATCATTGTTGGTGCCATGGAAAAAGCAAAGGCAGACGAGGCTAGAGAAGATCTGGCTGCCCAGGGTATCGAGGCAACAGAAGAAAGTGATGCGCTGCGAATTGCTGTGATTGAACAGAACGTGCTCAAGATTAGCCAATCAGTCAGAGCTTTGAAAGAGCAACTCCAGAAGCTCGAATAGGAAGTTTGCACGATCCCGCTGGGACTCAATAAGCCGCATCCGCAGACTGGCACTCAGCTCGTAGTGATTTCCAGTTTATCTCCCGCCGCAAACTCGACTTGCTTTTGCTGTGTGACCAACAACTGACCGTTCTCCAAAATAAATTGCACAGGCGGGGTTGTTTTTCCGCGTGCAACGCGAACTGACTTCACTTCCGCCATCTCCAAAGAGATTGTTTTCAACATCAGCGAACTCCAGAGCAGCGATAAGTCGACCGACATTTTACCTCCACTAATGGTTTGCACAAAACGCCCCCAACCGCCTGCTATCGTGAATGCACATTTGAAATTCTCTGGCGTCTGCGTTTTCCAACCTCAATGGCCTCGCCATGGAAAAAGTCCCGCTGAAAAATATGTCAATATTTGAGCCCCTTTTTTCCAGAGTTTCTCGTCGCCATCCCCCTCCACCCAAATCCGAATCGCCATCAATTCGCGAAAATATCCGCTCTCCGTGCGGAGTAGCGCGATAGGAGGAAGCTTTCGAGCACAATTCCTTATTTTTTAATCGGAATAAGAGATTATATTTAAATTGCTATATGATATTTTATAAATTAGTAGATTTTATATGATTTGTAGTGATTTTTTATTCGAAACGCCCATAGAGCAATTGCAGGCGATAGCAAGCAGGTTCAAAAAATTACGCTTGGAGGCTAATGTGCGGCAGTCAGATTTGGCAACCCGTTCAGGAGTTGGTATAGCGACGATCCGACGCTTTGAAGCAGGCGGAAATATTTCACTACTTAATCTTGCTCGATTAATGACCTATCTCGGGTATCCGATGAATCCAGCAGGCGTGGTGCCCGAGTTCGACGCCGTGACACTGGATGAATTTACTCAACCGGCAAGGAAGCGTGCGCGATGAGGCGGATCGATCGACTGGAGGTTTGGCACACAGGGACGGATGGTCAGCGGCGCATCATGGGGCACCTCGCTAGAAATACCCGAGGCGTCATAGGAGTCACTTTTAATGCCGATTTTTTGAAAACGGGCTGGAGATTATCCCCATTTTTACTCCCTCAAGGCGCTGGCCCATTTGTTCCGCGCTTTGAAACGGATCAGGCGAATCTATTCCATGGATTATTCGGCCTCTTTGCCGACAGTCTGCCTGATGCTTTTGGGATGGCGGTGGCTCAGCGGAGCGTAAATGAAGCTGGATGCGAAGCCGGTGCACTGGAGATACTTTCCTACATCGGCGAAGGAGGCAGGGGTTGCTTGTCCTACAAACCCAACCTACCTGAAGGGGAAGGCGAAGTTGAGGGATTGCAAGCCATGTTCATAGAAGCACGCAGCGTCGCAGAGGGACTTGAAATCGATTTTGCTAACCCTCTAGCGCACGCGATGGGAACAACTGGGGGAACCCGCCCCAAGGTCCATTGCGAGAGATTATCCGATGGCACATTTCGAGTGAGAAGGTCCCCGGCAAAGGCAATGGAGGGAATCGCGTGCATTGTTAAGTTCGACTGCACGGGCGGATTTGCTGGCCGCATCGAACATGAAACAAAAGTCGAAGCCGCTTACATGGCAATGGCGAGAGACTGCGGGTTACGTGTGTCGGAATTCGAGTTGGTCGCACGCGAGGGGAAAGAACACCTCGTTTTGCAACGCTTCGACCGGACCGCAAAAGGCGCGCTCCATTTTCATTCCTTCTGGGGTCTAGCCCACGCCACAGCGAACAGTCGGAT
>JBILZC010000002.1:0-95042 GCA_044377415.1 Terrimicrobiaceae bacterium
GTGGAAATCCGAATTTTTTCAAATGGCTGGCATTTTCTTCGGGTAAGAGATCCGTAGCCGTTTCGCTGGCGAGACCGACGTCGATGACTTCAATTTCCTGACCTTGAGAGAGGAGCCAGCATTCTATGTCGGTCACGTAATCACCGGCTTGGGTGATGCTGTCGCCAAGAAAAACGATTCTCTGAACACCAACCAGCGAAGCTGGGGTGGATTTCGCCATTGAAGACATGGCAATACCCTCCAAAACGGCAAGGCACAGGAAAAGGAACTTTTTAGAAGAGGTCATTTTTGAGGATTCCATCAGCAACGAAATGGTGTCACCAGCAAAAGAATGAAAAGTCACTGCGCGTGGAGTTTTTTTATTTCCATGGGCCACGCACTGGTGTCCAGTTTGAATCCAGCATGAGCACAAAACGATTTGAAAATCAGGTGGCGGTTGTTACGGGAGCGGGCCGGGGAATCGGCGAAGGCATTGCGAGGCATCTTGCGAGTGAGGGGGCTAAGATCGCTGTGGTGAGCCGCACGGAGTCGAACTCCGTCCGCACGGCCGAGGCTATCAACGCCATCGCGCCGGATTCTGCGCGGCCGTATGCGGTGGACGTGGCCGATTTTGATGCCGTGCAGAAGGTGGGCGAGCAGATTCTCGCGGATTTCGGCCGCTGCGATATCCTTGTGAACAATGCTGGCATCACGCGCGACACGCTCGCGATGCGGATGTCGAGTGAGGACTGGGATGTTGTGCTCCAAACCAATCTCAAAGGGGCCTTCAGCTTCACTCGCGCCATCTTGCGTGCGATGGTCAAGCAACGCTCTGGACGTATCATTAATATCAGCTCTGTCAGTGGGCTCATGGGGCTCGCGGGCCAAGCCAACTACGCCGCCAGCAAGGCTGGGCTCATTGGAATGAGCAAGAGCATCGCCCGTGAGATCGCCAGCCGCGGGATCACGGTCAATGTGGTTGCGCCAGGATTCATCGAAACGGATATGACCTCTGTGTTGAATGAAGAGGTGCGCAAGGGGGCGCTTTCGCAAATCCCTCTCACCCGCTTCGGCGCCGTAGAAGACATCGCTTCGGCCGTCGCTTTTCTGGCGAGTAAGGAAGCGGCCTACATCACTGGCCAAGTTCTGGCGGTGGATGGCGGCATGAGCATGTAACAACCCGCGACGTCGCCCCCCACTCATGACCATTTACTTTCTCAGACACGCGGATGCCGAGAATATGGCTGCATCCGACTTCGAGCGAAATCTCACACCGAAAGGGTTGGAGCAAGCGGCCAAGGTAGGGCGGTTTTGCAAAGCTCACGGGCTCGCCCCGGACAAAATCCTCACGAGCCCGCTGAATCGTGCGCGGCAGACCGCCGAGATCGTCGCTAAGGCTCTGGGAGCCGAGTCTGGCGTGCAGGACTGGCTCGCGTGTGGCATGCGGCTCGAAACGCTTCTGAAGGAACTCTCCGCCCAAGGCAAAGTGGAATCCCTCCTCGTTGTAGGTCACGAACCCGATTTCAGTTCCGTGATAAGCGAGTTGATCGGAGCGAGCGAAGGATACGGCGTTTTGGTCACCAAGGCCTCGCTCACCGCAGTGGAGTTGCCTTGGATGGAGGCTGGTTCGGGGCAGCTTCAATTTTCGATTCCCGTTCGACTCATGTAATAGCATCGCAATACAAACCGACTATTTTAAAAACCTATGAAAGCGCTGTTCCTCACTAATGAATATCCTCCGACCATCTATGGTGGTGCGGGAGTGCACGTCGAATACCTCAGCCGCGAACTCGCGCGCTTGATGGAAGTCGAAGTCCGGTGCTTCGGAAATCAAAACTTCGCCGACGGACAGCTCGCCGCGCGCGGGTTCGGGCTTTCCACTGAGGCCTACACGAACCCAGCGAAACTCAACTCCGTGTTCGGTGCGCTTCAACGTTGCTTAGATTTCAATACCACGAACATCGACGCCGATGTTGTTCATTGCCACACGTGGTATTCCCATTTCGGCGGAATCCTAGCGAAGCTCAACTACGGCATTCCGCTTGTCGTCACCGTGCATTCGCTCGAGCCGCTCCGCCCGTGGAAGCGCGAGCAACTTGGGGGTGGATATGATTTTACCTGCTGGCTGGAAAAAACGGCGCTGGAAATGGCGGACGCCGTCGTCGCCGTTTCGGAAGGCACTCGCCAAGATGTGGCGGAACTTTTTAATGTCGATCCCGCCAAGATGCACATCATCTACAACGGCATCGACCCCGAGGAATACCAACCCGTCGCGGCGCATGGCGTCCTCGACCGCTTCGGCATTGACCCTGCAAAACCCTACGCCCTCTTCCTCGGTCGCATCACACGACAGAAGGGGATCATTCACCTCGTGAATGCGATCAAGCATCTAGACCCTTCCTTCCAAGTCGTCCTCTGTGCCGGTGCGCCCGACACCCCGGAAATCGCCGAAGAAATGCGCGCGGCCGTCACTGCCGCACAACAGAAACGCGAGGGCGTGATCTGGATCAATGAAATGCTCGATAACAAAGCAAAAATCGAGCTCTACAGTCACGCCGGCGTTTTCGTGTGCCCCTCGATTTACGAGCCATTCGGAATCATCAATCTGGAAGCGATGGCCTGCGGACGCGCGGTGGTCGCGAGTGCAGTCGGTGGCATTCGCGAGGTCGTCCAGCATGGCGTGACGGGTTACCTTGTTCCGCTCGAACAGATGAGCGCCAGCCCGTTTGAGCCAATCAATCCCGAAGCGTTTTCACGCGATCTCGCTGACCGCATCAATGAGGTGATGGCCGATCCTGCCAAGCAGGCTGCATTCGGTGAAGCTGGCCGCCGTCGTGCGGTGGAGGTTTTTTCATGGGGCGCCATTGCCAAACAAACCCAAGCCCTTTACGAAACCCTGGTGTCCGCCCCCAAGCCGTCGGCTTGACTTTGCACACGACGATCGCCGTCATCGGTGGCGGGCCAGCCGGCCTCCGCTCTGCCGAGGTAGCGGCCCAAGCGGGCGTTGCGGTTACACTTTTTGACTCCAAGCCATCGGTTGGACGCAAATTCCTTGTTGCTGGAAAGGGTGGACTCAACCTCACGCATGGGGAAGCGCTCGATCGCTTTGCGACCCGCTATACGGGGCCGGAGATACCTGATGGAGCTTGGCGCGATCTGATCGAAGGCTTCGACTCGCAAGCGCTTCAGCATTGGGCCGCCGGTTTGGAAGTGGAGACATTTCAGGCGAGTAGTGGCCGAGTTTATCCGAAGGCGCTCACGGCCGCGCCCCTGTTGAGACGGTGGATCGCCCGTCTGCGCTCGTTGGGGGTGCATTTTCGGATGCATCACCGCTGCGTCACCATCGAGGCAGGGGCAACGTATCGAATTGGTTTTGCGGATGGAACAAACCTCACGTCCGACGCGATCATTCTTGCTCTGGGCGGAGGGTCTTGGAAAAAAACCGGCTCCGATGGGGCGTGGCTACCGATGTTGGAAGGCCTCGGCATCGCGTGTCATCCGCTCGCGCCAGCCAACTGTGGGTGGGAGCATCCTTGGACACCCGAGATTCTGGCTCAAGCGGAGGGGAAGCCGATGAAAAATATTCATGTTCGCGCCGGTGATACCACCGCGATTGGGGAACTTCTGTTGACCCGCTATGGACTCGAGGGAGGGCCGATTTACCAACTCGGGGCGGCCCTGCGGGCCATGGACAACCCTGCCATCGTGATCGACTTCAAACCTGCCCATACACACGAACAACTTGTGGCCAAGATGGAATCTGCGCGTCGAAATTTCTTGGAGGAAGCCCGTCAGCGCTGGAAGCTCGGTGAAGCCGTTGTGGCTATTCTTTCGCGGAAGTCGTGGGAAGATGCGGCTTCGCTAGCCCGCGAAGCCAAGAACTGTGTGATTGAGCTCTCTGGCCCACGTCCACTCGATGAGGCGATCTCCTCGGCCGGTGGCATTCGTTGGAGTGAACTGGATCCCAACCTCATGGTCAAAAAACAGCCTGGCATCTTTGTCGCGGGAGAGATGATCGACTGGGAAGCTCCTACCGGCGGGTATCTGATGCAGGGTTGTTTTGCCTCGGGGACTCGAGCCGCTAAGGGCGCTGTCGACTGGATCCGAAAAGGCGCGGGTTCGACAGCCTGAGAAGGGTCAAAAAAATCATTGGGCTTCTTCGTTAAGCACGTCATTTTGAATCCATGACCATCGTTGTTTTTCTGATCACCGCCTTGCTCGCCATGAGTCCGATTTACGCGCAGGAACCAAGCGCCCAAGAGATCGTCGCTGCCGCCCGCCTCAATCCCATGGGGCAGGAAATCACTCTGAACGCCCAACTGCGGGCGGGATCTGTGAAGGTTCCATTTCAGATCGAGGTGAAAAATGGATCGATCCGTTATGGGTTCAGCAACCCCCAACAGGACATCATTCTGACGCTTGGTGAGGATGAGTCCAAACTTGAGGAATCTCTGGCGGATTCGAAATCACGTGTTCCTGTCGCCCGCTACGACGACTCCGTTCGCGGTGGTCTCATCACCTACGAGGATCTGGCACTGCGCTTTCTTTACTGGAAAAACGCGCGCCTGTTGGGTGAGGAATCGGTCCGGTCCCGTCGGGCTTGGAAAATCGAAATTCCGGCACCGGGCAGCAGTTCCCAATATGGAGCGGTTCGCGTGTGGATTGACCGCGAGTCCGCAGCACTCTTGCGTATTGAGGGTTACGATAAATCTGGCGCTCTCGCCAAACGCTTCGAGGTCGTATCCGCTCAAAAAATCGACGGACAGTGGATGCTGAAACAAATGCGCGTGGAACGAATCGATCCCGAGACGCGAAAAACAACGGGCATCACGTATCTCGAAGTCCTCGGTCGTCACGAAGCCAGCAAGGCCGAGGCGAAATGAAAGTCCCTTTGCAGCAAAGGAGCGCAGCCCTATAACAAAACCAGATGAGTCTTCTTTTTCTTAAGTTTGCCCTCGCTCTGGGAACTGGGATTGCCATCACAGCCTTGCTGTGAGGCGGTTTCGATACGCTGCCGACCCGCTCTGTATCGCGGCGGTTGCGCTCTACGTGATGCAACGTTGGATATTTCCCCATTCGGCCTTGCGGAGTTGGTTCTCCGATGTCCTGTTTTTGCCGGCGGCGATTCCCGTATATCTCTGGATGGAAAGGAAGCTCGGTTTGCGAACGCACGATCGCATCCCCTCGCTCGCGGAAGTCGGTGCGCTCTTTCTTGCTTGGTCGCTCGCCGCCGAAGTGGTCGCGCCACGCCTTTTCGTGCATTGCACGTCCGACCCGCTGGATGTTCTTGCCTATGCGGCGGGTGGGCTTTTTGCGTTGGGTTGGTGGACTTGGTTTTTTAGACAGGATGACAGATTCGTAAGCGGAGCGAAGAAAGAATGCCAAAGGCATCCCAAGGGGTGAACGCAGTGAATCAATTTAAATGATTAACAGGAATTCCTTAGGGGTGTTGAATGCTGTGCTAAACAGAGAGTGTTAATTGATTTGTAAATAGCTGATTATCTGTGTTCTTTGAATCGCTCGCGGCCGCTCGTCTCGCCCTGCGGGCCAACCTAGTATTGGCCTTCCTCAAAGGCTCCCAGCCTTCTCGGTTGTGTTCTTTGATTCACTTCGTTCACTCCTTCGGAGTTGCCTTCGGCAATCTATCTCCCTTTGGTCGGTTGTGGTTAATTCCGTTGGATTCGGGTTTAGCGACCCGAGGAAAAAGTAAACGCTTCCACGCGCCGGGATTCACCCGCATCCGAATCCTTCTCGCCGGGCGGAGCTAACAACCATGTCCATGTGGCCGAAGGGGCCGGGAGTGGGAAATCGTGCAGGAGTGAGTGCCAAGTGGGATCGGGGTCAAGGCGACGAGCCGTGTCGGTGATCAGTATCGCGTTGCGGGATCGGCGCAGGAGATCCAAGTGGGCTGCATAAACGGAATGGATGGATTCGATGTGGCGGGAGTCGTTCTTGAAGCAAGGAGCGTGGAGGGGCAGTTGGGAAAGGAGGCAACTTGATATGACCCAGTCCGCGCTGGAAACCAAGGCGACCAAATGAGGGTCAAGTTTGATGGGAAATGTGGACTCGGGTGCAGCAAGTAGGCCACTGAGATCTGTGGAAACAAGGCGCAGTCGGCCGAAAGAAAATAACGAACGGAGTTGGATTTCGATCGGATGAACGGCATCCACCAGCGTGATGAGGGAGAAGTTTTTTTGGAGAAACGCGAGGTCGATATCATTGAGGTGACCGCTACCGAGAATGACGCAGCGCCGGGTGGAGGAGTCGGAGCGTTCCGTGTGCGAGGCGACGAAGGCTTTGCAGGAATCCAGATGCGGTTGCCAGGCGGCAGCGCAGCGGGATCGACGATGGCGAATGGCGATCTGCGCGGCAAGGAGTCCGCTGCGGCGCGAAGTCCAAGTCGCGGGAGTGATCGCCCATTCGAGAATTTCTAAAATCAAAACGCTCCGGGGGTGGTCGGTTTAGATATTGCCGCCGAGGAAGGTGTGGATGCCACACTCGCTTTTGTCAAAGCCAGTCCAGCGTCCCGCGCGCTCATTGTCGCCTTCCGTGACAGGGCGTGTGCAGGGTTGGCAGCCGATGGAGCGGTATCCTCGCGCGGCAAGAGCGTTCGATGGGAGTTTGTGCTCGGCGATGTAGGCCTGAACAGCTTCGCGGGACCAAGCGGCCAAGGGGTTGAGTTTGACGATGTATTGGTCGCGAAGGACGTCGAAGTGGTAAAGCTCGGCAATGCGCGTCGTTTCCCTTGTCTCATTTTGCTGGCGACGCAGGCCCGTGATCCACATATCGAGCGAAGCGAGTTTTTTTTGGAGCGGAATGACTTTGCGAAGAGAGCAACAGAGGTCCGGCTTGTTGTTCCAGAGTTCAGGACCGAGTTCGGCGGCCTGTTCGTCTACGGTTTGCTCGGGAACGAGCGACTCGATGGTGATGTCGAAGCGGGCTTCAATCTCGGCCTTCAGTGCGAGGGTTTCGGGAAAGAGCAGGCCGGTATCGATAGTGAAAACCGGAAATCGAAACCCGTAGCTATACGCCGTGTGCATAACGACGAGACCAGCTCCCTGAAAGCTGGTGCCGATGGCGGCGCGCTCGCCGAACTCCCGCCAAGCCCACGCGAGCGTGTCGTGCAGACTGGCGGATTCGAACTCATCCGCTTTTTGGCGGATGAGGTCTCGGTCAAACAGTGATGACATCGTGTTGGCTTGGGAGGTCAGTTTTGAGCAAGAAAATCTACAAAATTCAAGCGGTGAAAGGGCCTTATCAGAACCCGCGCCGCATTTTTTGTCATCTCTGTGCTCTCGGTGTCCTCGGTGGTCAATCCTATCGGATTTAGGTTAAAGCGATTTTGCCGCTTGGATGAGATGGGTCGGGGTGATGCCGAGTTGTTCCATCACGATATTGCCCGGTGCGCTGAGGCCGAACCGGTCGATCGCGACCGTCTTGCCGTCGAGGCCGACGTAGCGGAACCAAGGGTCGGAAATTCCGGCCTCGATTGATACGCGTTTGCGGCAAGCTCTTGGCAGGACGGATTCCTTGTATTCGGCGCTCTGGCTTTCGAAGCGCTCAAAGCAGGGCATCGAAACCACACGGGTTCCTGCGCCGAGTTCGGCGGCGGCCTTCATCGCGTGTTGGAGTTCGCTGCCGGTGGCGAGAAGGATGAGTTCCAGTGGGGCTGTTTCTTTTTTGGCGATGTAACCGCCTTTGAAAACACCCTCGCGGCGGGTCTCTACGGGGATCTCATTCAAGGTCGCGATATTCTGGCGTGAAAGGACGAGCATGGTCGGTCCGGTGGTCTTCTGAAAGGCGGCAGCAAAAGCGCCGGCGGTTTCTTCGGGATCTCCGGGGCGAATCACATCGAGGCCAGGAATCGCACGCAGAGCGGCGACGGTTTCCACTGGTTCGTGAGTTGGTCCATCCTCGCCGACTCCCACAGAATCGTGCGTGAAAATATAAACCGTTGGCAGATGCGAAAGCGCGGCGATGCGGATCGAGGGGCGTCCATAATCGCTGAAGACGAGGAAGGTGGCCCCGCTGGCGCGGAAGATGCCATCGTAAGCCATGCCGTTCATGATGCCGCACATGGCATGTTCGCGAATGCCGAAGTGGAGGTTGCTTCCAGTGCGGTTCTCACGGTTGAAGTCCCCGCCATCCTTAATGTAGTTGAGCGTGGATCCGTGGAGATCGGCGCTACCGCTTGTCACGAGGGGCATGGCGGCGGCGACGTGCTGAAGGATGTCGCTGCCGGCTTTGCGCGTGGCAATGTTGGAGGCAGGATCAAAGGCGGGAATAGCCTTCAGGAGATCTGGCACTTTTCCGGCAATGGAATCTTCGAGTTCGCTGGCGAGTTCGGCATTCGCCGTGCGCCAAGCTTGGAATGTTTTCTGCCACTCGGCATGGGCGGCGACGAGGGATTTTTTGCGAGCCTCGAAGTAGGCCTTGGTTTGCGGAGCAACAAAGAACGTTTCGTCAGGAAGGCCGAGGGCCTTGCGGGCCTCAGTGACAAATTTCACGCCGCCTTCGCCGTGGGCTTTGTTGGTGCCAGAGACTTCGGGGATTCCTTTGCCAATGATCGTCTTTGCGATGAGGAATTGGGGTTTTCCGGACGTGGAAGCCTTGGCTTTGGCAATGGCATTGGCGATGGCATGGAGATCGTGGCCGTCGATATGATGGACTTCCCAACCGTAAGCAGCGTAGCGGGCGCCGGTGTCCTCGCTCTGCGAAACTGGGCCCATGGCGTCGAGGGTGACGTTGTTGGAATCGTAGATGAGGATCAAGTTGTCTAGGCCAAGGTGCCCAGCGAGCGCGCTGGCTTCTTGGGCAACGCCTTCCTGTAGGCATCCGTCACCGGCGAGCACAAAAATATGGTGATCAAAAATCGTGTGGGTCGGGGTGTTGAATCGGCCCTCGCACATTTTAGCCGAAATAGCGTAGCCAACGGCATTCGAGACGCCTTGGCCGAGCGGCCCAGTGGTAGCCTCGACGCCGGGGGTTTCGTGGAACTCCGGATGGCCTGGGGTGATGCTGTGAAGGGCGCGGAAGTTTTTCACATCTTCCAAGGAAACAGCGAAGCCCGACAGGTGGAGCCAGCTATAGAGGAACATGCTGCCGTGACCGGCGGAGAGGATGAAGCGGTCGCGGTTTAGCCAGCGAGGTTCATCGGGATGGAAGCTCATGGCGCTGCCATAAAGCACGGCACCAATATCGGCGGCGCCGAGGGGAAGTCCGAGGTGGCCGGATTTGCATTTTGTGACGGCGTCCATGGCAAGCCCGCGCGCGTCGCGTGCTGCGAGTTCAAGTGAGGTGGTATCAAGATTCATAATTGATCAGATTTCTTTGGAAAGACAGTCAGCAAAGCGACTAGAAGCGCTGTTGGCAAGCGACAATCCACTTTTGAGATGAAGTGAGAAGAGGGTTAATCCTCGTCCTCTTCCTCGGCACCCTTTTTGTAAGTGAGGCCCCGGAGTTTGCCTTCAATAAAGGGATCGATCTCGCCATCCATCACGGCCTGGATGTCGCCGGTTTTCACGCCCGTGCGAAGATCTTTGACCATTTGATAGGGTTGGAAGACATAGCTGCGGATTTGGTTGCCCCATGCCACATCGCCCTTTTCTCCGTATTGGCGGTCCACCTCGGCGCGTTTTTTGTCGCTTTCGATTTGAAAAAGCTTCGCCTTGAGCAACTGGAGGGCGAGCTCGCGATTGCGTCCCTGACTGCGTTCCGCTTGGCAAGCCACGACGATGCCCGAGGGAATGTGAGTGAGGCGGCAGGCGGTCTCAACCTTGTTCACGTTTTGGCCGCCCTTGCCGCCCGCACGGAAGGTGTCGAGCTTGATGTCGGCTTCGTTGACTTCCACTGGGACGTCTTCGATTTCCGGAATCACATCCATGCTGGCAAATGAGGTGTGACGGCGCTTGTTCGAGTCGAATGGGGAAATGCGAACCAAGCGGTGAACACCACGTTCGGTCTGGAGGTAGCCGTAAGCATTTTGTCCGGTGACCCGCAAAGTCGCGGATTTGATGCCGGCTTCTTCCCCGAGTTGGATATCGGTGATGCTGTATTGGATGTCATGGCGTTCCATCCAGCGCTGATACATTCGCAGGAGCATTTCCGCCCAGTCGCAGGACTCTGTTCCACCCGCTCCGGCATTGATTGTCATGAAGGCGGGGCAGTTGTCGTATTCCCCCGAGAGCAGCGAGGCAATTTCGAATTGATCGAGGTCTTTTTGAATCGAAGAAAACTCGCCCATCACCTCTGCGGCGGCAGCAGCTTGATTTTCGGGGGCTTCTTCTGCGGCAAGTTCTTTCAGGATATCGAGGTCGGCGAGGCGGGCTTCCAGAGTCTGAAGCGGGTTGATTTTTCCACGTAGAGCAGAGACTTCAGCGACTTCGCGTTGGGCGCGTTCGCGGTTGTCCCAGAAGCCGGGATCGGCCATGCGGGCCTCGATTTCCGCTAAGCGGCGGGTGAGTGTGGGTAAGTCAAAGAAACCTCCGCAACGAGGCCAGTCTGGCTTTGGTCGCGGAGGTATCGAGTGTCTGCAGTTCGTCGCTCATAAAAGTGGCCTAAACTATCAGGCTGAATAGCGGCGGCAAATGAAATCAAGGTTTCGCCGGTTTGGCGGTGATCGCAGCGGGGGCCGAGCCGGGGGCATCGAGGCGGTAGATGGTCTCGCCTTCTTTCATGACGCCAATTTTATCGCGGGCGATGGCTTCGACGTATTCGGTGTCATTTTTCAGGAGATCGACTTCACGGCTGCGCTGTTTGCGGAGGAGTTCCTCAGCGGAGAGAGTGGATTTTTCATGGGCGAGTTGGGTTGAAAGGCCCTTTTTACGTGTCCATTCCGGATAGAATGCGACTAACAAAAAAGCCAGCGCGCCTGCGACGATGAAGATACTCATGAGGCGGATGCCAGTGCTCCAGACTTCAGGATTGCGGCGGCGTTTAGAACGGAGTTGTTGCACGACTGAATGCCTACTCGATGCGCTGCGAAATGCAAACCCCTGTTCATTTGAAATGCCGGAGGGGGATGAAAATAAGTCGCCTAATGAAAATTTACTCTTCTCTTCGAGCCCGCCGTTGCATCCCAAGCTTGCCCCCATGGCCGGTATCGATAGATTGGGGATTATGTTTTTTAGTTGCTGTGCAAGGGGTCTCATTCTAAAGCGTCCTATTTTTTAATGGCCATGGAAGCTTTGAAAAACTCGATCATGAATCCTCTGGAGGAGCGGATTCTCTACAAATTCCGCAACGGACTTCTTCTCGCTGAGGCGCTCACGCATCCGAGTATTTCTCTCGAACGGAAAAACTATCCCTTTGATAATCAGCGCCTCGAATTTTTGGGCGATTCCGTGATCCAAGTTTCCGTCACCGAGCATCTTTTCCGGATGTTTCCCGATTTCGGAGAGGGTCAGCTCACTAAGCTCCGGACGCGCATTGTCTCCCGCACGGCGCTGCGTATTCGAGCGACCAAGCTGGATCTCGGTTCCTACATCATGATGGGACGTGGAGAAGAATCCAGTGGTGGCCGAGAGAGAGCCTCCACGCTGGCGGATGTCTTCGAATCTCTCGTTGGAGCGATCTACCTTGATGGCGGATTCGATGCCGCGCGTATTTTTATTCTACGTCAGATGGAGGAGGTCTTCACGGAGATCGCCAACCAACCGGAAGAGATCAATCCCAAGGGATTTTTACAGGAAATCTTGCAAGCGATCGAACCTGCCGCTCCGGAATATCAGATCCTTTCGCAAAGCGGTCCGGAACATTCCAAAAACTTCATTTGTAGTGTGGTTTGGAATGGTCAGGAACTCGGCCGCGGATGCGGGTCGAGCAAAAAGGAGGCGCAAGTCGCGGCAGCCCAAGTCGCGCTCAGCGAGCGCCATTGGGAAAAATCCGACAAAGTGCCGACGCCGGCACTGAATCTCCAAAACTAATGATCTATTCGCTTTCTTTGCAGTCTGTCGGTATCGCTGTCGGTGTCTTGTTGCTCTTGGGGCACGCTGTGGCATGGGTGGGTGGCCCAAAGGCGATGGATTTTGCCAAAGGCTTTCCCCGCTCTAGGGCAGCGGCGACGATTTTATTGATGATGGCGGCGGTGTGGGCCTTCCTTCTCGTTCAGGAAATCGATTTGGGGGAATTTTCTAAGCTTCGTCAAATCATGCTCATTGGCATCGTGGCTGGCGCGATTCTTTCCTGGCTCTATGTGGAAGAATTCCTGGCAGCCAGGGCGCTTGGAATGGTGCTGCTGTTGGCGGCCGAGGTGTTGCTTGAGTCTGCCGTGCTGCGGACGGAGCCGAGTCGATTGCTGCTCGTGACGCTGGCCTACGGATGGGTGTTGGCGGGCTTGTTCATGGTTGGAATGCCTTACCTAGTGCGCGATGCGATCAATTTGGTCACAGCTTCGACGACACGTTGGAAGGTAGCCTGCCTCGGTGGGATCGGTTACGGTGTGGCGCTGCTGGTGTGCGCGATTCTTTTCTGGTAGCCGATTTTAAGCTCCGATGGCTTCCTGCAGGACACCGGCGATGCGGTCGGCATGATGGTCGATCACATCCTGTTCCCGACCTTCCAGAAGGAGGCGGATTTTTGGCTCTGTGCCGGAGTAGCGAAGGAGGACGCGGCCTTTGCCTTTCAAGGTTGATTCGGCTTCGTTGAGAAGCGACTGGAGGCCTGCGATTGTGTCTAAGTCCGGCTTGTCCTTGACGCGAAGGTTCCGCTGGGCCTGAGGGTATTTTTTCAGGACTTTTTTGAGTTCACTGAGAGGTTGTCCGGTCTCGATCATGACGCGGAGGATCTGGAGTGCGCTGACGATGCCGTCGCCCGTAGTCGCGAAGTCGCCGAAGATCATGTGTCCGCTTTGCTCGCCACCGACATTATAGCCCTCGCGAAGCATAGCCTCGATCACGTAGCGGTCGCCAACTTTGGTGCGAAGAACGCGGCCGCCATGGGCTTCCAGTGTCTCATCGAGTCCGAAGTTGCTCATCACTGTGGCGACGAGCGTATTTCCGTTCAGGGATCCGCGTTTCAGGTAATCGACGGCAGCGATGGCCATGATCTCGTCGCCATCGACGAGCTCGCCGTTCTCGTCGCAGAGTAACATGCGGTCGGCGTCACCGTCATGCGTGATGCCGATCTGGGCCTTGCATTCGCGGGTGAAGCGTTGGATGTGCTCGGGATGCGTGCTGCCGCAATCGGTGTTGATGTTGGTGCCGGTCGGATGGTTGTTATGAACGACCAAGTCGGCGCCAAGCTCCCGAAGAATGCAGGGGCTGGATTTGTAGGCGGCGCCATTGGCGCAATCTAACGCGATGCGAAGGGATTCGAGCGTGAAGCCACGTGGGAAGCTTTGTTTCGCAAATTCCACATAGCGGCCGAGGGCATCATCAATGCGGTGCGCCTTGCCGATCTTGGTCGCGGTCGGGCGGATATTTTCAATCTCGCCGCTGAACACGAGATTTTCGATGCGGGCTTCGATTTCATCGTCGAGCTTATACCCGTCGTGGCGAAAAAATTTGATGCCGTTGTCTTCGTAGGGATTGTGGGATGCGGAGAGGACGATGCCGGCGTCGGCGCGAAGCGAGCGTGTGATGTAGGCGACGCCCGGCGTAGGCAGCGGGCCGATGAGAAGGGCATCGCAACCGAGCGAGGTCAGGCCCGCAACCATCGCGTGCTCGAGCATGTATCCGGAGAGACGGGTATCTTTGCCGATGACAATTTTTAAGCGTCCGCTTCGCGCATGGGCGCGCGTCTCCGCAAAAACATGGGCAGCGGCGCGGCCGAGCTTGAGTGCGGTTTCGGCTGTGACGGGCTCAATGTTGGCGACGCCACGAACGCCGTCCGTGCCAAAAAGTTTTTTTTGATTCATGGTTATTTAGAGGAAGCCTTTGGTGCCTGATTGCTGGTGATGCCAGCGGGGCCACGGCCAAAATCATATCGATCTGGTGTCCGACCGACGTTCTGTTTGATGAGATACCAGAGCGCCAGGGCCAGAATCAGGCTCGAGAGCTTGGCCTTCCAGTTGTTTAGGATGATCGCTTTCATATTTTTCGTGGAGCAGAAGCTTGCTCAGGCGCTGACGGAACTTTTCCACACTCAGATTTCGTTCAATGATCCCACCGTGACAAATCGAAACTTGGCCGGTTTCCTCGGAGACGATGAGCATGACGGCGTCCGACTCCTCGCTCAGGCCTAGACCAGCTCTGTGGCGAAGGCCGAGGTTGCGGTCGAGGTCCTCGCGTTGGGTGAGGGGGAAAATGCAGGCGGCGGCCACGATGCGATCGCCGCTGACGACAACGCCACCATCGTGCAGAACCGTCTTGGGGTGAAAGATGGTCAAGGCGAGTTCTTTTGAAAATTCCGCATCCAGAGAAACGCCGGTTTCGACCACAGTCTTGAGATGGATATCGCGCTCGATGGCGATGAGGGCGCCGAATCCTTTGCTGGCCAACTCAAAAACGGCGTCCGTGATGTCCTCGATGGTTTCCCTTTCCTCAAATGAAGAGGAGAAAAAGCGATGACTGCCCAACTCCGTGAGGGCGCGGCGCAATTCGGGCTGGAAAATCACGACCAGCGCGATGGCGAGAAAGACCGAAATGCTCCGCAGTAGCCAACTGATCACCTCCAGATTGAGAATTTGCGAGACAAGCGTGAGGGTCAAAAATACCAGAGCCAGGCCGATCAAGATCCGCGCCCCGTGGGTGCCGCGCAGATACGTGTAGATGTAGTAAATGACCACAGCCAGAATCCCCACCTCGACGGCGGAGGTCCATTGCTCGCGCAAAAATAAAGTGGATTGCTCAAACATGATTTAGGATCGCCTCCGTCATGCGCAGGGCATCGTGGTGGGGTTTCACATCGTGAACGCGGAAGATTTTTGCTCCTCGCTCGCGGCAGAGGGAGGTGGTCGCCACGCCAGGCCAGAAGCGGTCTTCCATCGCTGACGAACCCGCTAACCAGCCCAGGAAGGACTTGCGGGAGGCGCCAACGAGGATCGGGTGTCCGGTTTTTGCGAATGAACCGATCCCTGCGAGCAACTGGCGATTGTGCTCAGGTGTTTTTCCAAAACCAATTCCTGGGTCGAGGGCGATGCTCATGGGATCGATACCAGAGGATAGTGCGAGAGCGACGGACTGTCGAAAAAAATCCCCGATTTCGCTCATGATATCTTGGTAGGCAGGGGCATCCTGCATCGTGCGGGGAGTGCCTTTCATATGCATGATGATGACGCCGGCTCCGGATTGAGAAACCACGCTTGTCATATTCGCATCTCCACGCAGGCCGGTGATGTCATTGATAATATCCGCGCCCGCATCCATCGCAGCCTGAGCGACGGGGGCCTTGTTGGTATCAATCGAAATCAAGGCCTTTGTCTCGCGGCGGAGCTTCTCGATGACGGGGATCACGCGTTGAATTTCCTCTTCGAGTGGGACGCTGTGGGAGCCGGGGCGGGTGGATTCGCCGCCGATATCGAGGATGTCCGCCCCTTCCTCAACAAGCTTCAATCCCTGTTTGCAAGCGGCTAGGGGATCAAGAAAAGATCCCCCATCAGAAAAGGAGTCGGGAGTGACGTTGACGATGCCCATCAGCAGCGCGCGGTGAGTGAGATCGAGCGACTGACCCCGAACCTTCCAAATCACTTTTTAAGGCGGATGGATGCCGAGCGACCGTGGGAGTCGAGCCCCTCGATGGCGCTGAATGTCTCAAGGAATGGGAGTGAGGCGCGCAGCGAGGCTTCGTCATACATGACCACGCTCGTGCGACGTTGGAATTGATCCACCGTGAGTCCTGCGAAAGATTTTCCAGCACCGCCGGTTGGCAGTTCGTGGCTCGGACCAGCGAGGAAATCTCCTGCAACAACGGGTGAGAGACCGCCGAGGAAAATGGCTCCCGAAGTGTGAAGAGAAAGGGAGACCTCGCCGGGAAACTCGGTCGCGATCGAGACGTGCTCGGCGGCGTAATCGTTTGCGACTTGGATGGCGGCATCCATATCCTTGACGAGAATGAGGAGGGTATTTTTGAGCGCCTTGGCGAGTTCTGCGGGGCGCTTTGAGAGCTTGGACTGACGCTCGATGGCTTTAGCCGTGCCAGTCAGGATTTTTTCAGAATCGGTGACCAAGATCGCTTGGCTCCCGTGGCCGTGTTCGGCTTGGGCGAGCAGGTCGGCCGCGATCCAGTCGGGCTTGGCTTTCTTGTCCGCGATCACGAGCACTTCACTCGGGCCCGGAAGGAGGTCGATGGCGACCGCTCCCAAAACCTGACGCTTGGCTTCGACGACATAGGAGTTTCCTGGGCCAAAAATCTTTTGGACCCGGCGGATCGTTGGGGTTCCGTAGGCCATGGCCGCAACGGCCTGAGCGCCACCCACACGGTAGATCTCGGTGGCGCCGCAAAGACTGAGGGCAGCGAGAAGAGCGGGGTGGACTTTGCCGTCCGGACCGGATGGAGTCGTGGCGACAATCTCATCTACGCCAGCGGTGGCGGCCAACGTGCACGTCATGACCGCTGTTGAAACGAGTGGGGCTGTGCCGCCGGGAATATAAATGCCCACACGGCGGAAGGGTTCATGTCGCTCTCCGACGATGGCGCCCTGGCGGTTTTTCATGAACCAGCTTTTTTTTAGGCTCCGTTTCGCAAAGGCCTTCACATTCGCCTTTGCAGCTTGAATCGCTTTTGCGGTTTCGGCAGGGAGTTCGGCCAAAGCCGAGGCGACTTCCTGGGGCGTCACCGGAATCCCTCGGGCTTCCAAATCCGGGCCGCCGAATTTTTTTGTATAACGCAGGAGTGCGGTATCGCCCTCCTTGGCAACGGCGGAGAGGATTTCTTCCACGGATCCCTTCACCGCGGGATCGGATGCAAATCGGCGGTTCAAATCTTGCAACCGGCGCTGGTAGCCCTTGTCACTTGGACGGAGAGTTTGCATGGGGCGTTATTTGACGTAGGCCACGATGAAGGCGGCGATGAAGATATTCACCAGCGCCAACTCAAAAAAGAAATACCAACCCAGTTTCATGAGTTGGTCATAACGGAAGCGCGGGAGAGTCCAGCGCACCCAGATGAACAGCACTAAAAGGGCGACCACCTTAGCGAAGAAGACGCCGATGTTCATGAGGCCAAATAGCACGCCGGGAATACCTGGAAAGGAACCGTCGGGTAGAAGCGGAAGGCTCCAGCCACCGAGGAAAAGCGTCACGATCACACCCGAGCCTGCGATCATTGCCGCATATTCACCAAGGAAAAATAGCGCAAATCCCATTCCGGAATATTCCGTGTGGTAGCCGCCGACGAGTTCTTGCTCGGCTTCGGGAAGATCGAACGGAAGGCGGTTGGTCTCCGCGAACATGGCGATGAGGAAAATCACGAATGAAATCAGCATGGGGATCCAAAGAAGAACCCTCTGAAGCGAAAATCCGGCGACGAATGTGCCAAGGATGCCTTGGACGTCTGCGGATAGAATCATTTCCCAACTCAGACCCTTGGCCCAGAAAGGGGCGATCATCCAACCATTCTCACGCTGCCAAAGCACGATTTCGGGCATGCTCAGTGTGCCGCAAACCATGAAGACCGGGATCACCGAGAGACCGAGTGCTAGTTCGTAGGAGATCATCTGCGAGCTGGAGCGAATGCCACCGAGGAAGGGGTATTTCGAGTTCGAGGCCCAGCCGGCCAGCACGATGCCATAGACCCCGAGTGAGGAAACGGCGAAAACGTAGAGAACACCGACGTTGATATCGGCGATTACCATCGGAACGCCGAGAAGCGAACTGCCGAAGGGTAGGACGGCCAATACGAGGATCGCCGGGACCATCGCGAGCTTCGGCGCGATGTAAAAATAAAATTTGTTTACGTCATTCGGGATGAAGTTTTCTTTGAGCAAAAGCTTGAGTGCGTCGGCAATCGGTTGGCCGAGTCCGAAAATTCGGAACTTGGTGAGCGGAATGCCAGTTCGGTTCGGTCCCACACGGTCCTGAATCCAAGCGCAGATTTTGCGTTCGGCGTAAACGGTGTACGAAACGAGGCCTAGGATCACGCCTAGGAGGCCGAGAGTCTTTGCCAACGAGGTCCACACCAAAAAAACCTCCGGTTGCATGAGCGCGGTAAGGATGTTCATAAAAAACGAATCGTGATTAAAGCGGACACAGCCCGTGTGTCGAGTCGCAAGCTGGAGAAAAGTCGCTTTTTATGGGTTTGGGCTTTTCGTGAACCGGCCTTCCTCATCAACGCGAGCGGTGGCAATCGCGTGGGCTTCATCGGCTAATTGCTTTAGTTTGGCCACTTGGGCCTCGGTCGGAGTCACTCCTTGGGTCTCGATAAGGACAAGGCGGATTTTTTTGATTCCCTCCACAAGGGCCGAGACCATTTCGGTCTGCTTAAGGTCAGGGTTTAGGGTTTCCAAGCGGTCAATAAAGTAATCAATGACATCGGCTTTCGCGAGAATGTCGGCCTTCGCGGGGGTGTATTTTTCGGCGGTGCTGGTGGTTCCAATCTGGAATCCGCGCAGCCAGCCTCCGAGGCTAACTATGTGGGCCATCTCTTCGTCGCGCAGTTCCATCATGGTATTTTCGACGTCCTCTTGGGTGCGAACCAGTTCTTGGCGCATGCCGATCCAGTCTCCCTTGTCACTCAAATCCAGGAGGCTCTTGCTGCGCTTGGTCAATCGCTCTCCGATGCCGAGGGCCCGGGCTTGGCGAATGAGTTCCTTGCCGACATCTTGAACATCTTTGGGACGTTCGGCGATGGTGAGAATGAAGCCATCAGCCACAAGCGAACCAAAATGGAGAGCCGTTTGCAGGCGGTTGTTAAAGGAGGTTTCCCGGGACGTGGCATCGAGAAGCTTGAGGGGGGCGGGACGGAAGGCCTCCAAATCGTTGAGCAATGTCGCGATGGAGGGCGAGGTGACGGGATTGATGCCGAGTTCCTCGCGCATGTGCTCATCCGAACTGGCTTTCAATTCGGCCTCGATGTCGTTCTGAGCGCGGGCCGAAAGTGTCAACATGAACCCGATGGATGCTACGATGAGAATGGCCTTGTGCACAATGTGATCTCCAGCAGATCAGTGAGACGACTTGCAATCAAGAGAGAAACTGCTTTCGCAAATTTTCTTTCGGGTGCAAAATAGATTCCATGATCATCGGAATTCCCAAGGAGATCAAAACGCAGGAGCATCGCGTGGCCCTTCTCCCTTCCGCGGCCTATCAACTCATCAAACACGGCCACAAGGTCGTAGTGGAAACCCAAGCAGGGGCGGACATCGGGTTTTCAGACCAGAATTATAGGGATGCCGGCGCTGAGATTGTCCAGGAGCACGCCGAGGTCTTTGAGCGTGCGAACATGATCGTTAAGATCAAGGAGCCGTTGCCTGCGGAATACTCCCTGCTCCGGAAAGATCACACGCTCTTCACTTATCTTCACCTCGCCGCGAATCGTCCACTCACCGAGGCGCTCATGAAAACCGGGGCAACTTGTATCGCCTATGAAACAGTGAGTGTGAACCACCGTCTCCCGCTGCTCGAGCCCATGAGTGAAATCGCGGGCCGCATGTCAGTGCTAGTGGGAGGGTATTTTTTAGCGAAACACACCGGCGGCAAAGGTGTGCTCCTAGGAGGCGTGCCCGGCGTTCTGCCTGGAAAAGTGGTCGTCATCGGCGGCGGCACATCGGGAGTGAATGCCGCACGCATGGGCACAGGGCTCGGCGCGGACGTTACCATTCTCGAGGTAGACCTCGAGCGGATGCGCTTTCTCGATATCACCATGAGCACGGCGCACACACTTTACTCCAACGAGTCGAGTCTCGTTGATCTTCTGCCGGGTGTGGACTTGCTCATTGGCGCGGTGTTAGTGCCGGGTGCGCGTGCGCCGAAATTGATCACCCGCGAGATGCTGAGGCTCATGAAACCAGGAAGCGTCGCAGTGGATATCGCGATTGACCAAGGCGGTTGTTTCGAAACCTCACGGCCCACCACCCATGACAACCCGACCTTTGTGGAAGAGGGTGTCGTGCATTATTGCGTCGCGAATATGCCTGGTGCCTACGCCCGCACAGCCACACAGGCTCTCGCGAATGCGACATACCGATACATCGAGGCTCTGGCTGATTTTTCGCTCCCGGAAGCTATTCGGCGGATGCCCGGTCTCGCCGAGGGCGTGAGCGTTTTTAATGGAAGCATCACATGCAAAGCAGTTGCCGAAGCCCATTCTCTCGACTACACGCCATTTGTTCCATGAGTACGCTTGAACAAGAAATTCACACTATCGGTCGCCGGGCCCGCGAGGCATCGCGCTCCCTAGCCCGTCTAACTGCGGATCAAAAAAATGCCATTCTTGTGGCGATGGCCGACGAGATTCTGGCCCGCACTCCAGAAATCCTAGATGCTAATACGTTGGATACCTCCGCTGCCGAAAAAGCCGGGCTAACCAGCGCGTCGATTGATCGTCTGAGGCTCACGGAAAAGCGCATTGCGGATATGGCCGCCGGCATCCGGCAGGTGGCCAGTCTCAACGACCCCGTGGGCGAAATCCTGCGCTGCTGGACTCGTCCGAACGGCATCGAAATTTCCAAAATCCGCACCCCGATCGGCGTCATCGGAATCATCTACGAATCCCGTCCGAATGTGACCGCCGATGCTGCCGTCTTGTGTCTCAAGACCGGCAATGCGGTGATCCTGCGGGGAGGGTCGGAGGCGCTGTCTTCGAACCTCGCGATCGCCTCTGCGCTGCAAGCCGGCGGAGCCCGAGCGGGATTGCCAGAAGGTGCCGTTCAGCTCATCCCCACCAAGGATCGTGAGGCCGTGAAAATCATGGCGGCGATGAATCAATACATGGATGTGATCATCCCCCGTGGCGGTCACTCGCTCATCGAGGCCGTTGTTTCCTCTGCGCGCATGCCTGTGATCAAGCACTACGATGGAGTCTGCCACGTCTACGTCGACCGCGAAGCAGATCTGAAAATGGCGACCGCGATTTTAATCAATGGCAAATGCCAGCGCCCAGGTGTTTGCAATGCCGTTGAAACCCTGCTCGTTCACCGCGATGTGGTTGAGGATTTTCTGAGCTTGGCCGCACCGGACTTACAAAAGCAGAAGGTCGAAATCCGCGCGGATTCCGAAGCGTGCTCAATTCTCTCAAGACTGGAATACCCCAACTTCAGCGAGGCGGACGACGCTTCCTGGCGGACCGAATACCTTGACCTCATTCTTTCGCTCCGGATTGTCGGTAGCCTTGAGGAGGCCGTCACCCACGTTGAGACTTATGGCTCGCACCATAGCGATGCGATCATCACCAGCAATACCGCCACCGCAGAAGAATTCTTGGCTGCGGTGGACTCCGCCACGGTTTATTGGAATGCCTCCACGCGTTTCACGGATGGCGGCGAGTTTGGATTTGGGGCGGAGATCGGCATTAGTACCGACAAACTCCATGCCCGAGGCCCCATGGGTCTCGAGGAATTAACGACCTATAAATATCTCATCCGCGGGAACGGTCAGGTTCGCCCATGAAGACCCTTCAAGTCCACTACGAGGGTCACGTGCAAGGTGTCGGTTTTCGTTATTTAGTCAAAAATCTCGCACTCGAATACGATGTATCCGGTTCGGTCAAAAACCTGCCCGACGGACGTGTCGAGCTCATCGTGAGCGGAGACACCCACGAAGTGAAAGATTTTCTAGAGGGCATTCGCACAAGCTCCCTCAAGGGTCACATCACACTCGAGTCATCTTCCGAAATCCCGCTTCCCGCAGGCCTTCGAGGCTTTCACATTGTTTCATGAGCATACCCGCCGTCCAAATTGAGAATATCACGAAGATTTTTCCCGTACCGCTTCGCCGCAGGCGCATCACGGCGGTTCGGAATCTGAGTCTCACCGTTCAGCCCGGCGAGGTTTATGGGCTTCTTGGGCCGAATGGTTGTGGGAAAAGCACGACGCTCAAGATGCTTTTGGGATTGGTGACGCCCAACCAAGGTCGGGCCCTCATTTGCGGGAAGGACAGCCGGGAATACCGGAGTCGGCGCGATGTCGGTTTCCTTCCCGAAAATCCCTATTTCTACAAATTTCTCACGGCCACCGAAACGCTGGTTTTCTATGGTCGCATTTGTGGGATGCGTGGATCGGCGCTGAAGAAGCGTGCGGAAGAACTGATCGATCTTGTCGGTCTCAGTGATGCCCGTGACCGCCGCGTAGCCGGCTTTTCAAAAGGCATGCTGCAACGCATCGGCTTGGCGCAGGCTCTCATTCAGGATCCGAGTCTCGTCATCCTGGACGAACCTACGGCCGGCGTTGACCCTGCCGGATCCCACCAGATTCGCGACCTCATCCTCGATCTAAAAAAACGTGGCAAGACCGTCCTCCTCACATCGCATCTCCTCGAGCAGGTACAGGAAATCTGCGATCGTGTCGGCATCATGGCCCGCGGCGAAATGATTCGCGAAGGGAGCCTCGATGAACTCGTGCGCGTGGAGGGTCAGACCCAATTCATTGTTGAAAATGCCACGCCCGAGCTCCGTGAGCAAATGGAGCAACTCATCAACAAATCCGGCGCCAAACTCGTAGCCGCCCGCCAGCCCCAGCGCTCGCTGGAGAGTGTCTTTCTGGAGATCACAGCTCCCCGCCCATGAGGGCCTTCATTACCGGTACGGATACCGGCGTCGGCAAAACCTTTGTCGTTGCGTTGCTGACCCGTGCCCTTCGTAAGGCGGGCTTCGATACCGTCGCGCTCAAGCCACTTTGTTCGGGCGAACGTGATGATGTCGGTATCCTTGCCGAGGCTTCCGGCGACACCCTCACGATGGACGAAATCAATCCCATTTGGCTTCGCGCCGCAGCAGCGCCGTTGGTCGGAGCTGCTCTGGAGCAGCGCGCCATTTCGCTTGATGATCTCGAGTCTTGGTTCAACGGCGTAGCCTCAACCCGACAATCGATTCTTGTTGAGGGCGCGGGCGGGTGGTTGGTTCCTGTGACCGGTACGGAAACCCTTGCCGATGTCGCTTGTCGATTCGCCCTGCCTGTGATCCCTGTCGTGGCCAATAAACTCGGCTGCATTAATCACGCCCTACTCACGATTGAGAGCATAAGAGCTCGCGGTCTGGAGTGCCCGGGCTTGATTCTCAATTCCGCAAGCGAGCCGGATGATATCGCCAAACAAACCAATCGAGATGTCCTCTCCCAGTTCACAAATGTGCTGGTGGAAATCGGGTGCGGACAGACCGAAATCAGTGCTTCAGAATTAAGGCGGATTTTTCCTCTTGCATAAAAATCTTTTTCCTACATTCTCTCCAACCCTATTCAACTTAGTCTTCTTATGGCATACGCAGTGATACAAACAGGTGGCAAACAATATCGAGTCGAGTCCGGCAACGAAATCGACGTCGAAAAACTCGACGTAGAAGTCGGCACGGATATCGATTTTTCCGAAGTGCTTCTCGTATCCGATGGAGCTGATCTTCAAGTCGGCGAGCCCTTCGTCTCCGGCGCCAAAGTCAGCGCCGAGGTCGTCGATCAATTCAAGGATGACAAAGTGATCGCTTTCAAATTCCGCAGACGTAAGGGCTACCACCGCACCGTCGGTCATCGCCGCCAACTTACCCGTCTCAAAATCAAAACCATCTCCACCAAGTAAAATCTCATGGCCCATAAAAAAGGACAAGGCAGTGTCAAAAACGGACGCGACAGCATCAGCAAGCGTCTCGGTGTGAAAAAATTTGGCGGCGAGTCCGTCATCGCCGGTAACATCATCCTTCGCCAGCGTGGTACTAAGTTCACTCCTGGTCGCAATGTTGGTCTCGGACGTGATTATACTATCTGGGCTCTCGTTGATGGTCACGTCAAGTTTGACCGCAGCGGTCGCCGTGTGAACGTCGAGCCAGTTGCGACCTCGGCCAATTGATTTTTTTCCACGCTAAGTCCCGCACCTCTCCGGTTCGGGGCTTTCGTGTTTCTGATTTTCGGCTTATCGGCTCTCATGATCCGATAAGCTAGGATTCCTAGCAGGGGATCCGCAAAATGTTTTGGCGTTCGGGAGAGGTTAACTTCCGGTCGTTGTTTTTCAGATCAGATTTCTCTTAGGGGATGTCTTTTCTGTTTTTTGGGTCTGTCTGACAGATTCGAGGGTTTTGGTTTTGCGGCTCTCCTGCTTCTCTCCCCGCCTTTTTCGGTGACTCTTCAATTGCACGAATGGATATTCAACCGGATCTTGTTTAAAAACTGGTCCCGTCCAAAACACATGAAGCGGCTTTTAATTTTAGCTTTTCTTACCACCGGCCTTTTTGCGAACCCGCTTTACGCTGGGGCTTTCTTGTTTGCTTGCTCGGGTTGCTTGGCCGATGAGGCGGGGCCCGCCAACTCGATCCAGCGCGCCTCCTCGGATGGTATCGGCAAGTTCCACATGGGCCGAGAAATTGCGAAGGTCATGGGACACGAGGGAATCGATTGGCTGGAACGCGACACTCGGGAAAACGAGGAGGCCCCCAGTAGCGGCATTGCCGCTCTGGATTTGAAGCCGGATGATGTCGTTGCCGATGTCGGCGCGGGGTCGGGTTACCACACCTTCCGGATGGCGCCGCTGGTTCCCAAGGGGCGCGTGGTGGCGGTCGATATCCAGCCCGAGATGATTGCGTTCCTCGAAGCCCGCGCCAAGGAACTCGGCCACGCGAATGTCCAGCCTCATCTCGGCGCCATCGACGGGGTCCGCCTGCCTGCGGAGTCAATCGATTTGGCCTTGATGGTTGATGCCTATCATGAGTTTTCACATCCTGCCGAAATGCTCCAATCCCTGATGTCAGCGCTACGCTCGGGCGGACGAATCGTGCTCTTGGAATACCGCGCCGAGGACCCCAATGTGCCGATCAAGCCACTCCATAAAATGAGCGAGGCCCAAATCCGCAAGGAATTTGAAGCCGCCGGCTTTGTTTGGAAAAGGACCCACGATTTCCTCCCTTGGCAACACTTGGTGGTTTTTGAAAAGCCGCGCGACTGAACCTCGGTGCCCTGAGTCGCTCGCCATCTTGGGTGAGGGTCAGTCCCGATTTATTTTCCTATTTAGTCTTAAGGTAGGCGAGAGCGGGAAGGGTTTGAAGGAAGCTGAAGCGGTTTAGCTGCATTGGTTTGCTGAACTTATTTGTTATAGTGGTAGCGAAGTTGGAGAAGGATGACTCCTGACTCTATGGGCCGGTAAACCAATCTGTGCTCTTCCGTAATGCGTCGCGACCAATATCCGGAAAGACCCTGTCGCAGTGGTTCAGGTTTGCCTATCCCTTCGAGCGGTGATCGCAAAATATCTTTTATGAGTTCGTTGATTCGTTTGAATATCTTTTTATCCGTCTGAATCCAAAACTGATAATCTTCCCATGCCTGCGGCGTGAATGACAGATTCAATCCGTTAGATCCGAAAGGGATTTCTTGATAAGATTGCCATTCTCGGCTGCCTCAATCGAATCAAACAATCGTTTGGCATTGGCAGGACTTCGGAGAAGGTAAGCGGTCTCCTGTAGTGACTCGTAATCCTCCAGAGAGAGCATCACAACGGCTTGGTCACGATTGCGCGTAATGATCACGGGGTCATGGTCAACGCAAACTCTGTCCATCGTGGAGGCGAGATTTTCTCTCGCTGCAGTGTATGTCATTGCTGTCATATGGACAGTATCATGCACATGTTCAAGAAAAGTGTCAAGGATAAGACTTCATCTAAGGAATCGTGATTTTGCTCGGATTTACCCGAAAGAAAGCTCAAAGGAAAAACCTCCTAAGTAAAAAATATCCTGCTTGAAATGAATGGTTTATTTTTCCGCAGATTTCGCAGAGTTCCGCAGATTAATCTTCAATGGTGTTACTTTCCCTTCAACCGCGCAGCGCCCGTGGTCCGCTGTATATTGCATTCCCACTTGTGGAGAAAATCCCTCTGCGAAAATCAGCGAAATCTGCGGATGAAAACCCTTCGCGTCTTAGCGCCTTCGCGGGAGGCAATGTTAGCGGCTTTGGACCATTTACAATATGTGGCCGAGGGAGCGGAGCGTTTCGAGGATGCTGGTGATTTGATCTTGGTGCTTCCGATCAGAGCACACGAAGCAACTCCGCAACAACTTTTACAGAATCAGCCTCATCAGGATTAATGCGGATTTCGTTATAAGCTGGGTTTAATGGCTCAAGCAGAATTTCAGTATGCTGCCATGATTCGTGGGATTCATCGGAGGGCACGTGCTTTTTACTCCGCCAACGCTTGAGTGTGTATTGGCCGAGACCTTCGGGGTCATTGATGGAGGAGTGCCATACTATCAGGTTTTTACCTTGGCGAGGGCCTTCTGGCGGCGGGCCGAAAACGCACCAAGATCCATCGGGAACATGGGGTTCCATGGAGTTTCCATTCACTCGAGCGACAAAAGCCCTTTGTCCAGAGCGGACTCCTTTGGGAAGAGGAATCCACAAATCTGCCGCTTCCAGTGATTGCGAGAAGCCACTGCATTCCTCGCCCCAATTGCCTGCTGCAATTCGAAGTTCAGGGAAAACAGGAATACAATTTACAAAAAATTCACGCTCATGCTCGGGGAGCGGATCAAATGGGAGAGGTTTTGGTTTAGTGACATTTACGGCGTCGGCGCAGGTTTTGGATTGCTCCCGACCTATGGCGGCCTTGAAATATTCGCGCGTTTCCGGATCGGGCGACCAAATAAAACATCCTCGCTGACCGCGCGTCATGAGTGTTCGATAGGTGTTTTTGATAATTTCGTCGCCGCGTTTCTTTGCTTCTGCTGGTTGGTTCTTTAGAAGTTTTTTATAGCCGCTTACTGACTTGTCGCTGGAGGCTCTCTTAGCTGCATCAGTAACAATTTGGCCGTCTCGAATGAGAAAGTCTGGGCCAATGATAACGCCCACATAATCCACTTCCAATCCTTGGCAGGTATGGATGCACCCGATTTCATTAACGGAGTCGGGTTTGAGAATCCAAAGCATTCCGTCGGTGCTGAGATTCCACTTCGCTTGGAAATTGGAATCGGGAAAATCAAAGTCCCACAGGTTTTTTTGGTTTTTACTGATCCATTTCCAACAGTATCCGGCAACCATGCGGGCACGATTTCGCTCGGCATTGCGACTGACAATTTCTTCTCTTAGTTCATGTGGTGAGTCGCAGACACGAAATTCGTAATCGATGTCCTCGAGTGTCGGATTGGCTGTTGGACGAACCCCGAGTGTATTGTCCAGCCAAGCCAAATAGCCATCCGAGCCGTTGCAGCGAAATTGGGAGGCTAGTTCGAGATCATGCACTATTGCGCCGGCTGCACTCGCCCAGTGCTGGATGGCGTCAACTCTGCCGATGTCTTTAAAGTGAATCCGCTGGTCTTCATCTATGAAGAAGATCGAGCACTTTGCAGCTTCGGTAATTTCCTTGATTTGGTTTTCGCCAAGATTCGCATAAAGGCCCGACTTTTCATTCAACCGATGAGCTTCGTCGACGATGAGCGTATCAAATGTGTTTTTTGAAACTTCTGTATACCCGCCCGAACCGGTAAAAAGTTTATCGAATCGTGACTTTGTAAGCGTGCCCGTTAGTTTCGCCTTGTAGACCTCTCGCGGAGCAGAGTTTTTGCTAATGTATTGCGCGAAATGCTGTCTTTTCGTGAGTTCGACCAAGAGATTGATTGCAACGACCGATTTTCCAGTGCCGGGTCCACCTCTAACGATCAGAACATTTTTTTGGCCATGGCGCGATCTGTCGGCAAGAGCAAGTGCAGTTTCATAAACCAGTTTTTGGTCATCTACCAAAATGAATTCCTGATTGCCCTTAAGGAGACCAACAAGCGAATCAGCAAGGTTTTTTGATGGGCAGATGCGGCCTTTTTCGATGACAAACATCGCGTCGCCATTGTCTCCTTTGTGAAGATGCTTCGAGATGAAATTCCGAAGATCTTGCGTCTGCCCTTTTGTAAAAGAGGGAGCTAAATCGAGATGATCTTTGTAAAACTCAGCCTTGATGTCCGAATGGTCGGGGCAGTTGTGAAGAAAGGCGCAGGGCTTGAGGTATATCGGTGTCTCACGAACGGCTTCGTTGAAATCCTGCAGCATGGCAGCATAGCTCCAGGCTTGGTAAGAGGGGTGTGGCGTCTCCCTCTTTCCCCCATTAATAAAGGTGCTTACGATGCCGTTTTTGTCAGTCGCATCGACTTCATCCCATTGTTTCAGCTCGACGATGACTGCGCTCCGATGCGCCTCAGTGTTGTGACCAGTAAGAATGAAGTCTATTCGCTTTGATGTTTGGGGAATACTGAACTCGATCGCCACCCCTAGGTCAGGGGGTATCGCGATGTCAGAAAGCACGCCTCGCATGTATTGCATCGAATTCCGCCAGGACCGCCTCTCTGATTCGCCAACTCCGCGCCCCAACCTCAAACGAAACGCGTCATGAATGCGGTCCTCAATGCAATTGTCGTTCGTATCTCTGCAGAACTTTTCCGCTGTTTCGAGGTAAACAATCATCTGGAGGTTTAGAGTAAAATGACTTTAAGCCTTATCTATTTTTCCAATCCAAACAGGCGTTTCGCTTCAGCGTATTCCCTAGAAAGATCGATGCCGACATCTGCTGTGGGGGCTACTGATTTCATTCCGACATACATCATGGAAACAAGATGCAAACCGGAGAAGTCGCCGGGCAGGCTTTTGAGGGTGTATTTTTTGTCGGGGCTGTTGATGTCCAGTCCGCCGCGCCCGAGCATTGCCACTTCGAAGGTGATGGCTTTTGTTTGGGCCTCACCGAGTGAGTGGAATTTCTGCAGTGCGTCGAGGCAGAAAAATACGGCATCCGGACGAGTGTCGCCGCCTGCATTTGAGCGCAAGTTTGCTTGTGCGATACGGGAACGATCTGTTCGGGCGAGTTCCGCAATCTCGCTGAGTTGATCGAGAGAAATCGTTTTAACCAGCACGAGATCGGCTTCTTCGACGCGATCGAGTTGCAGTAGGCACTGCGCCAAACCATACTGCGAACGCTGATCTTCGGGTAGAAGGCGAGCGGCTTCTTGCATCAACGGCAATGCGAGAGAGGGGGATTCCTTGCCGTGGATCGCGGCGAGGTTTCGCAGGGCGTGGGCGTTGCTTGGATTGATTTCGATCGCTCGCTCGAGCGCCTTCACTGCCTCGGGCATCGCATTCAGCCGAGCTTGGGCAACTCCAAAGGCCGTCCACCCATCTGTGTGTGAAGGATTAAAGTTGAGTAATTCCTGTAGAGTGTCGACGGCCTCGGCAAGGCGACCTTGGTCACTGAGCATCATGCCGAGGTTGTAGAGTGCGTCAGGATCCCGAGAATCTCGCGCGAGGATGGCGCGGAGAATGGGTTCGGCAGTCGAGACGTTGCCTTGGCGCAGGAGGCCCACGGTGTATTGAAGAAGCTGCACGGAGGCATCACCACTCTCGGGTTGCCAGGCCACTGAGACGACACCATCTCTCACCAGAACGGTGGCGGAGCCTCCCAATTTCTGAAAGCTGTCGAGGTAGAACTCTTGAACGGCAGAAGCTAGCATCGAGGCATTGCCTCGCAGAAGAGCCGGATCGACGGGTAGTCGAGTGAGATCAAAGTCAGCGAGAGGAAATTGAAAAGAAAAGGGTATCATATTTCGCGGTTCGAAAAATCCCACCGGTAGAGCCCATGAAGAGAGAGGATGCCCGCCCAAGTATCAACGACTCCCGTATAGGCCGACGAAACTAGGTCGGGAATCTCTTGGAGTTTGGCGAAAAGTTGTTTGGCGGATTCTAGGTTGCCAGTGCTTTCGTAAGGCAAAAGCGCAATGCGATCACCGGAGATCTCGGACCACCCCAATGCCAAAGCCGCGTTCATGGCGACATTTTTTTGGAAGACTTCGGCTGGGGCGGAATTTTTTACCTCTGCTGTGAAGACTTGTGAGAGGTTCTGGAGTTGAGCTCTGAAAGACTCGGTCTGCGCCTCACGAAGAGCGGGGCATTTTTCGAAAATAAGCTTTGCAACGCTGATTTCAAGAGGGACGGACTGAACTTGTTTGAGCAACCCTTCGACATAAAAGCTGGAAACTCGTTTAGATACATCATTGGGCAATGAGGCCAGAGGAGCTAATTGGGCCCAGCGCTTCGCAAGCTCACTGCAGGGACATTCTTCAATTACCATTGATGGAACTTTGCGTGAATCTGACCAGAGAACGAGAAGTATTCCGCATTGCAGGGCAACAATATAATCAGCGAAAACGCGATGCGCTGCATTGACGCGAATCATGTGCACTGGACTCTCCGGACGAGCAGAGATCATCTGGGCGTGCTCATTGATGCCGGATATAAGATCGACAGAGACTCGATATCCAGTCCGTTGTTCGACCAAATCGAGCATTTGCTTAGTGTCGGAATGATTCATCGAAGGAGTCGCTATTTTACTCGGATTTACCCGAAAGAAAGCTCAAAGGAAAAAGCGTATATTGCATTCCCACTCGTGGAGAAAATCCCTCTGCGGAAATCGGTGAAATCTGGAGAATAAAACCTCCGCGCCTTCGCGGGCAATCCTTCTGCTGAAATCATTCCTTGGGTGTAAAGCGTGCGGAGTGATCTGCGCTTGGCATGGGGTTGGGGGATGTGCTTGTTTGGGGGTGCTATGAAACTCACTTACTTTGGACATTCCTGCTTTCTCGTCGAATCTGCTGGGATGCGGTTTTTGTTTGATCCTTTCATTCGACCCAATCCTCTTGCGGCCCACATCGAGGTCGAAAAAATCCAAGCCGATGTGATTTTAATTTCTCACGCGCACATGGATCACATTGCGGATGCGGTTGAGTTGGCCACGCGCACGGGGGCCAAGGTTCTTGCGAGTTGGGAGGTCGCTGACTGGCTTGGCAAGCAGGGCGTGACCACCGCACACCCCATGAACCATGGCGGATCCGTGAAGACACACGGCGCGAGGATCAAGATGGTGAATGCGATTCATTCCAGCTCCTTGCCCGATGGATCCTATGGCGGCAACCCGGCGGGATTTGTGGTCGAGACGGGCGAGGGGAGTTTTTACTATTCAGGGGATACAGCGCTCACCTTGGATATGAATCTGATTGCGGAGGAGTTCGATCTCGCTTTTGCCGTTCTTCCCATCGGAGATAACTTCACTATGGGGGCTGCTGATGCGGTGAAGGCGGCGCGACTCTGCGGCGCCGAAGTGGTTGTGGGAGTCCACTACGACACATTCCCGCCGATCGCGATCAATAAGAGCGACGCGGTGGCGGAGTTTGAAAAAGAGGGTCTCCGCCTCGTACTACCGGCGATCGGGGCGACGGTGGAGATAGCCAAAGAGGATTGACTGTGGTCAATAAAGTGCGTTTGGGGTCAGCTTAACTGGAAGATTCGAAGGGGAGTTTGAGTTGGGTGCTGGGTGGGCCGAGTCCGCTGACGCCGAGGCCGAGAAGGCGAAGGGGGCGTTGGACGAGTTTTTCGCGGCGGAGAAGCGAGCAGGCGATGGAGTAGATTTCTTCTTTGGATTCAAGGGGGTCTTCGACGCTCATTTGACGGGTGAGGGTTTTGAAATCGCTGTAGCGGACTTTCACCTGCACGGTGCGGGCTGCGAGGTGTTCCTTGTCGAGTTTATGGGCGATATCGGTGGCCTGCTCCATCAGCAAGGGAACGAGGATTTTTCTATCCTGGGTATCCCGCTCGAAAGTCTCCTCGACGCTCACGCTTTTGACAGCGCCATCGAATTCCAGCGGTCGGTTGTCTTCCCCGAGTGCGAATAATTTCAACTGGGTCGCAAATGATCCGACAATCGAGCGCAGGTCGCCGTTGAAGTCCTGGATGTCGCCGATCGTGAGCAGTCCTCTGTGCGCCAAGGCGTCTGATGTGACCTTCCCGACGCCGTGGATGGTTGATGCGGGGAGGTCTCGCAAGAAGGCGACTTTTTCCTCGTCGGTGATACAGAAAAGGCCGTTTGGTTTTCCATGGTCGCTAGCGATTTTTGCCAGCAGCTTGTTGGACCCGATCCCAATGCTCGCGGTGAGGTGGCGCTGGCTTTGGATGAGTGATTTCATGCTGGCGCCCAGCTCGATCGCGGCATGGCTATCGAATGCATCAAAGTGATGACTCATGTCGAGGTAGGCTTCGTCCACCGAGACCTGCTCGACTTGTCCGCCAAATCCGTTCAGCAAGGCCATGATCTCGCGTGACTCGCGCCGATAGGCCTCCATGCGGGGAGAGATAAAGATTCCTTGCGGGCAGAGCTTTTGAGCCGTGCGCGAGGGCATGGCGGAGCGAACCCCGAACGCGCGGGCTTCGTAACTGGCCGCACAAACGACGCCCCTGCGGTCCGGCGAGGCGCCGACGATGACGGGTTGACCGGCGAGTTCGGGGCAGTCGCGTTGTTCGACGGAGGCGTAGAAGGCATCCATATCGAGGTGGAAAATCGTCCGTGTCACAGGGCGCTTGTGTTGAGAATTTCAGCCGAGCGGATGTTGCCGCGCGATCCATTCTGTGACCGGTTGATTGTCGACAAGGTGCTCGTCGATGATGCGAGCACACCGCTCCGGTGTGACTTCCCCATACCATATCCCATCCGGGTAAACGGCCATCCACGGACCTTGGCAGCATATACGAAAGCAGGCCGCCTTGGTTCGCATGACGGGGATGTCCAAGTCGCGGATGCGGTTCTTCAGTGTTTCCCAGACCTCCATCCCCGCCGCTTCGGTGCAGCAGTCCGAGCCGACGCAGAGAAAAACGTGCCGCTCGCTGGCAGCGAGTCCCATTTTAGAAAATCCGGCATCCCACTTTTGCATTACGCGAGTTCGCTCTCGATTTGTATGAGGCGTTGGTAGAGTGGCGTGAGGCCTTCGGGGATGATGCGAATGCCGCCGATGACCGCCATGAAGTTCGAGTCGCCGCTCCAGCGTGGAACGATGTGGATGTGAATGTGATCGTCCACGCCGGCTCCTGAAGCGCTCCCGAGATTCCAACCGATATTGAACCCGTGGGGATGAACGGCCTTATCGAGCAGGCGTTGGGCGTGGATGCTGAGTTTCCAGAGATCGAGAACTTCCTCATCGGTGATCTCCGCCATTTTGCAGACTTTGCGATTGGGAACGGCCATCAAATGCCCGGCAGAGTGAGGGTATTTGTTCATGATGAGGAAAGCTGTCGGTCGGCGGGAGACGACGAGGTGGGCGGCATCGTCGGTCGAGGCGGCCGCTACGGACAGGAAGTCGCCACTGATTTTGTGTTCGGCTTGAAAATATTCGACACGCCAAGGGGCCCAGAGCGACTCGATGTGATTCTTGGGGAATGTCTCGTTCATAGAAGACTACTATGCTTGCAGGCGGTGAATCAGGCGATGCGTTTTTGCAAGAGTGGTAGGAAAAAACGAACACGGGTTTGCGCTTCTCCTTTTTTCGTGTCTAAGGTTACACCTATCGCTCAGGTATGGATGAAATTGAATTTGAGATCGTGGATAATGATAAGCGGAATTTTTCCCGCTACCCGTTGGAGCGTCTCAAAGCCATTGCTCCTACTTATGCCGAAAGATCCCCGCAAAGGCTGGCGTGCGTTGAATTAATCGCTGAGCGCGAGCATGCTTTGGCGCAGGGCGAGATTCGCCAAGCGGCGAAACGAGCGAAGTGGGCGCTGATTCTCTCTGTGATCTCATTGGTCGTGGCGGTGGGATTTGTGATCGTTTTTCCCATCTTGCGTCCTGTGCCTCGGGAGCAGCCGGTCGTCCGAAGGGCTACCGCCTACAAACCGCCGATGCCCAAAGTGGTCACGCCAGTGGAGGTGCAAGAGGAAAGGGAACTGGAGCCTTTGCCTCCGCTCTTGAGTGCCCCGCCGCCTACGCGGGTTGGGCAATAAAGAGTTCGTGTGCGAGCACGCTGAGGCAGTAGATCGCGGCTGTTTCTGTTCGCAAAATAATCGGGCCAAGCGTGATCGGTTGGCATCCGTGCGACTTCGCGAGTGAGATCTCTGCGGGAGTGAAATCTCCTTCTGGGCCGACAAAGACAGTGACTCGCTTGGGAAGCGCACCATATTGTTGCGTGTATTCCGAGAGAACAAATTTCAGTGTGCGTGCGTCTGGTTGAAGGGAGGCAATGAGAAGCAGGGAGGATTTATCCACTCGCTCCAGAAAATCCTTCATATTCATTGGAGCGGATAGGACGGGGAGATGGTTTTGGCCGCATTGTTTGCAAGCCTCGAGGGCGACGGTGCGCCATTTTTCGCGCTTCTTTGCCGTCTCATCCGCATCGAGTTGAACGATGGTGCGGTCGGATAAGATGGGAACGAGCTTTGAGGCGCCGAGTTCGACGGCCTTTTGGACGATGAGATCCATGTTTTTCCCCTTTGGAATGGCTTGGGCCAGGGTGATCTCGCAGGGTGGGGGAGGGGTCTTGGAGGTGCCGGCGATCTTCAGGGTGACTCGTGAGGAGGAGGTGGAAGCAATGGTGGCCTGCCCCTCGCGTCCAGCGCCGTCAAAGACGGTGACACGATCGCCTTCGTTGAGGCGAAGCACGTGCGAGCAGTGGTGGGATTCCTCGGGATCCAACGTGGCGGAATCCCAATTCTCAGGGCGTAGATGAAATCGGTGCATGTTTTTTAAAAATGTAATCACGGAGTGAGTCGCGCCAGTGGCGTGGAGAAATGCCAGTCACTGAAGTGAGTTTCCGTGTGGAAAGAATGGAGAAAATAGGACGCGGCGCAATGAATTGTTTCATGTCAGCGAGTCGAATCGGAGTCACGGTTGTTGTTCGGAGTCGCACCCCCGCTTCGCTCGCAACAGTAAGCGCGTGGGAGCCATATTCCTGCCAAGAACATGCGCCCGCATTGCAGGCATGGTAGAGGCCGCCTGGCAGTTCCAAGTCGAAAAATGGTTCCATCCAACCTGCCGTATCCACGGCCGAGGTGGGGGAGGAAAACTTGTCAGCGATTGCTTCAACGTGGTCTTCGGTTTGGGCGCGTGAGATCAAGGCATCCACAAAGGAGGGCTTCGCAGGCCCGAAAACCCAAGAGACGCGAACGACCATGCCAAGTCGACCAGCCGCGAGCACTTCTTTCTCACCGGCCAGCTTTGTAGCTCCATACCAACCGCAAGGGTGAGCGGTGTCGGTCTCGGTGTAAGGTTCACGCTGGGTGCCATCGAAGACATAATCCGTACTGAAATGAATGAGACGCGCTCCTCGGGCCTCGGCGGAGCGTGCCAACACTCCGGGGGCGATGGCATTGACGATACGGGCTTCCTCGCGGTCCTGCTCACATCGATCCACATTGGTGAGTCCGGTTCCATTCACCAGAACATCGAATTCGTGAGAATCGAGGAGACGCTCCAAAGCTTCGGGATCAGTCACATCGAGCTCTGGTCGCTTCAGTGCCGTGACTTTGTGATGCGCCCGCCAACATTCCGCAAGCGATCCCGCCAAGCGACCGCCAGCGCCAAGGATGAGGATTTTTTTTGGCGAAACTGGCATGGGGAATTAAATCTGCATTGCTCCGGTTAGGCTCCGGATTCAGGCGCAGTGGCCTCGATGCGCGGAAAAAGAGGGACGGGTTCGCCGAGCACATGGCCATCGGGCAAGAGCCCCCAAGTCGATTGTTCCATCGAGACGGGGCCTGTCCAGTTAAGTTGGGTTCGGATCGCATCGGCCTCCTTGGGAATGATCGGAGTCATCAGGATCGAGACGATGCGTAGGGCCTCCGAGAGGCTGTAGAGCACCTCATCGAGTTTGTCGGCTTGCTCTGGATCCTTGGCGAGTTTCCAAGGTGCGGTCTCTTCCACGTAGGCGTTGCAGCGGGTCACGATTTCCATCACCGACTCCAAGGCGGACTGCAACTGGAAGGCCTCCATTTGCTTTTTGTAGGCGGCGGCTTTTTCCGTCGTGAAGTCCGCGAGCGGCGAATCCATGCGGCGAAGGGCTCCTGCACGGTAGCGCTTGGCCATATTCAAGGTGCGGTTGAGGAGGTTGCCGAGGCTGTTGGCGAGATCGGTGTTGTAGCGTTGAACCAGCCGTTCGTTACTGAAGTCGGCATCGCGTCCGGTGGCGATGTCGCTCAAGAGGTAGTATCGGAGAGCTGCACAACCATACTTCTCCGCGAGAGCGGAGGGGTCCACGATATTGCCGAGGCTCTTGCTCATCTTCGCGCCGGCGATATTCCACCATCCATGAACGAGGAGGGCGGGGATTTGTTCGTCGGTGAATCCCAGCGCATGGAGCATGATCGGCCAGTAGATGCCGTGTGGGGGAATGAGGATGTCTTTCCCGATCACGTGAACGGCTGGCCACTTGGATTGGAAATCCGTTAAATCCGCTCCCGGTGCGGCATTGTAGCCCGCGAAGCTGATGTAGTTCACTAGCGCGTCGAACCAAACGTAGGTCACAAAGTCGGAGTCGAACGGAAGCTCGATGCCCCAAGTGAGGCGGGATTTCGGCCGTGAGATGCAGAGGTCGCCGGAGAGTTTTTCGACGGCATTGCGTAGTTCGGCCACGCGGAATTCCGGGATCACGATCGGATTTACAGATCGGGTGCGGGCATCGATGAGGTCGAGGAGCCATTGGCGGCTCTCAGCGAGTTTGAAGTAGTAGTTCTCTTCTTCGATGAGGACGACCTCGCCCCACTCCTCGCCGAACTCGCCGTCCGGACCCCGTTCCTTATCGGTGAGAAATTGCTCTTGCCGAACGCTGTAGTAACCGCTCTGGGAGGCTTTGTAGAATTTCCCTTCATCCCAAAGGCGTTGGAGGATCGCTTGGACGCAGGATTTATGGACATCCGATGTCGTCGCGGCCCAGGCATCGTATTTCAGGTCGAGCTTCTTCCAGAGGGCGAGAAAAAGTTCCGTGATCCCGTTCACAAATTCCGCCGGCTCGATGCCGCGTTGCTGGGCGGATTGCTGGACCTTCTGGCCGTGTTGGTCCACGCCGGTGAGATAAAATACCTCGCGTCCACTCAGGCGCTGGTATCGGGCAATGGCGTCGGCGAGAATTTTTTCATAAGCGTGGCCGATGTGCGGGGCGCCATTCGTGTAGTCGATCGCGGTCGTGATGAAGAAGGTCTGTGGCATGGTTTTGAAATTGGGTTTTGCGGTGGCAGATCAGGTTTCGAGCTTCACTTTTCCACCCCAGGAAATAATGCGGGCCTTCACGCCCGCCGCTTCGGCCTCGGCGATCTGGTGATTCCGAACATAAAAGAGGGAGAGGCTGGACCAAGCGAGTTGGTCGTTCGGGCGAAGCTCCACGGCACGAAGACCGGCTTGAATTGCTTCAGTCGGCTGCCCACCCTTCATTAAAGCCATTCCGAGAGCGTGCCAGCCGTCAAAAAAATCCAGATCGATTTCGACACAACGACGGTATTTCTCAATCGCGGCATCGAGGTCGCCGATGGCTATGTCGCCGGTTGCGTCATCAAAAATCTCAGTAACGCGATCATCCATCAGCCTTGGGTGTTCCCTGGCATGGAAATTTTGGCGGCTTCGCGGCTGGTGCGCAGCCATTCTGCGAAGAGAAGGTCCCGCTTGTTTCGGATCATGTTGTTGCGGATTTCGGTTTCACGCTCGCCAAATGCCTTGGGGTCGGCTGGCCCTCGAGCGGTGAGACGGACGGCAAAAGCACCCCAGGGAGCCTGCGCGACATTCGAGATTTCGCCCTCTTTCAGCAATAGGGTGTTTGCGGTGATGAGCTGTTGCTCGGGGGTAGCGTCTTCAGCCGCGGGGACAATGCCGGTGAGGTTTTCGAGTGTTGCGCCTTGGGCTGCTGCGGCTTCGTTGAGCGTCTTGCCGGAGAGAAGGGCGCTCCGAATCGAGTTCAACGCCGAGGTTGTGGACTGGGTGAAGAGTTGATCAGATTTTTGGGAACGAAGGCGGGCTTCGATTTGAGGGCGGGCCTCTTCTAGGGTGAGGGGGCGGGCTGGATTCACTTCCGTGATCTCAAAAACATAAAACGCATCGCCCGATTGAACGACATCGCTCGACTTGCCTTGTCCGGCCAGAAGGAAAGCAGCGGGAGCGAGCGACTGGGCGACCAAAGTCGATTTTGGCTCGCTGTTTTTTTCCTGTGAGCCGGTTCGATCAAAAGCGGCAAGCTTCTCGATTTTTAGCCCGGCATTTTTGGCTGCGGTCTCGAGGGAGACGGATCCTTGGGCGATGGAGTCCGTGATTCCACTCGCCGCGTTGGCGAGTTTTTGAAGGGCCTCGGTTTTATCTTTGCCGTCCAGCTTCGAGCCTTCGGGCAACTCGAAGGTGACGTAGTTGATGCCGCGTGTTTCTGTCGTATTGAAGGCCGCTTTGTTGTTCTCAAAGATCGCTGCGATTTCCTCTGGGGCGACCGTCGCGTTCGCGGTAGTCGCCTCTTTGTTGAATTTCAGTACTTCGGCTGTGACGGGTTGGAAAATCCTAGATGTGGCCTTGAGTTCCTCCTCGGACATGGCTGCTGGCGCTTCGACGATCGCGCTCAAGCTTTCAAGTCGAATCGCGTCGCGCATCACTTCCTCGAGTTGACGATCCGTGAAGCCGCGCGGGGTCAATTGCTCGCTCACAAAGGTCGAGTATTTGCGGGGGTCAAATTGGTCGCCGGACTTAAAGAGCGGGAGGTTTTTGATGCGGTCGGTCACTTGGTCGTCCGTGGGCTCAACGCCCAATTCGCGGGACTGGTGCTGGAGGACAATGAGATTCCACACAAACTCCGAGAGGGCCGCTTCCCGCTCCTGGGCCATTCCACCGAGCTTGCGAAGCAGATCATATTGACCCAGCGACATCGTGAGTTGGTAGTTTTTCACGTGCCGGTCGATGGCGACTTGGGTCAGCGCCTTTCCGTAGATAACAGGATTCTGAACATTCGCGAGATCGTCGAGTTGCTCGGTGTTATACAAAAATACAAAAGCGATGATCGTCAGGGCGGCGATCAAAAGCATGAGAACGCGTTGGTTTTTGCGAAAGAGATGGATCATATAAAAAGTGACAAAATTATTGATTAACTGGAGAAAAAGTTTTAATGAGTTTGTGCAATGAAAGCAAGCCCCCCACGTATATTAGCCTTTGTCGTTTCGATGGCCGCTTGTTCTTTTGCAACATCACACGCGCAGGATGCCGTGGTTCAGAATGACGGGAAGACATCCAACGGTGTCATCACCGGTGTTAGGGCTGATGCGGTCCGTATCAAAATCGGTCCCGTGGAAACCGCCGTCCCTCTCAAGAATGTGAAATCGGTGACCATGGCCGCGCCTGCCGATTATGCCGTTATAATAGCCGCCTGGAGCAAAGGCGACGCTGCCGCCACCATCACCAAGCTTCTTCCGCTGGTGCAAACCTTCAAAGGTCTACCCACTCCGTGGGCTGAGCGTGCGTGCTCGATCCTTCCCGAGGTTTATCTCACCATCAATAAGCTGACCGAAGCAGAGGTTGCTCTTGCCGAGTTTCAAAAACTCTACCCCAAGTCCGTTTCCTCTTCGCAACTCCTCCTCGCTCGCCTTTCGCTTTCCAAGAAGGATTTCATCGGAGCCAAGGCCCGCTTGGAGCCCTTAGTGAAAGCGGCCAAGGCAACCAAGCTGCCCAAAGGTTCCGAGGCAGTCACTTACAGTCAGGCCCTCCTCCTCATGGGGAATGTTTTGGAGCAGTCTGATCAAAAGCCCGAGGCGCTTGAAAATTATCTTCTCGTCACAACCATTTTCAACAAGGATAACGCGTCTGCAGCTCAAGCCGAAGTGCGCGCCAAAGCCCTCGCTGAAGAAAAAGTTATCGTTCCCTGAACATTTAATCCCGTAGAAAAAAATCTATGCCTAAAATCCAACCCACCATCCTACGTCTGCTTCCGATCTTGATTCTCCTTTTGGCAAGCCCCCTTGCCATGGCTTCCGACAAGCCACCGGATGAGATGAACATTATCGAAACCATTCTCCATGGTGGACCGCTGATCGTGATGATCTGGATATGTATCTTGGGAACATCGATCGTGATGATCACTTATATCATCCAGCTTTTCATGACTCTTCGGGTTGAAAATTTGGTTCCGAAGGCCATGTTGGATTCTCTGGGCTCAAGCATACAAGCCGGCAACTTCCAAGAGGCTTGGGAAATTTGCAATGCTAACAAGGTTTACGTTGCACAAGTGCTTCGCGGGAGTCTTGAGCGTCTAGGACGCGGTAAGGATGCTGTTCAGGCGGCACTTATCGATCTTGGCATGCGTGAGGGCCAGATCATCAAAACAAAAATCAGTTACATCTCGGTTATCGGTGTTATTGCTCCCATGATCGGGTTGCTTGGAACGGTTATTGGTATGATGGGTGCGTTTGCCGTTCTGGGTTCCTCAGGTGTGGCCGATCCTCGCGGTTTGGCTTTGCGAATCGGTGAGGTGCTCATGGCGACGGCGAGTGGTCTCTTCATCGCTATCCCAGCATTTATTTTTTACTATTATTTCCGCAACCTAGCCACGATCGTCCTTGTTGCTTCCGATGACAAGATTAGTCGCCTCATGGAAGACGTGCCTTACGACGAGTTGCATGGAATCCATGTCGGTGAGGGCTACGATGGCACTGTGCCGCAGCACGCCCCATCTGCTACTTCGGGTCTTTCACAGAAAGTTTCGGCTGGTGCAGTAGCCTGCCCTGTCTGCAGTGGCGAAATTTCAAATGGTGAAACCCCGTGCCCACATTGCGGCACCGTCATCGATTGGTCCTAATCTCGTATGTCTGACGCTGGTCACTCCCGTGGTAAGTCCAAGATGAGAGTCCGCAAGCCGGAACACGAACCGGAACCGGAGTTTCAGATTGCGCCGATGATTGATATTCTTCTGGTTCTACTTGTGTTTTTCATGTCGATCAGTTCGACGGAAGTGCTGCAGTCGAACAAAGAAATCCATCTTCCGATTGCCAAGGAGGCCAAGGAGGCCAAGGATAACCCTGGTCAGGTGATCATCAACGTGACGTATACCCCGATGAACGATATGACGGGAGTTGAGTTAGACCAAAAAGGTTATGCCTCGCCTACGGATCTCGTTCCCTTGTTGCAAAATAAAGTGGCAGCGAATCCTTTGGTTCGCGTGTTGATTCGCGCCGATCGAGAAGTCAAATATGACTTTGTTCGCCAAGTTTTGCAGGCTGTTGGACAATCTGGCATTGGTAATGTAACCTTCTCTGTGGTCGATAAAGAGGCTTCACCCTCAACTCCATCCTAATGAATATGCAATCTCACTCAGGCCCAGTTTCGCTTGTTAATAAGCGACTAACCCAGGAGGCTTTTTAAGCCATGGGAGGCGGTGGTGTATCAGAAGATGGCGATGCGGGATTCCAGATCGCTCCGATGGTGGACGTGGTCTTCGTGTTGCTGTTGTTCTTTATGGCTTCGGCGGGATCTCAAGTTATTGAGAAGGAGTTAAATATCAGTCTGCCTAGCGGTCGTTCCGCGTCGTCTGCGGGTGCTGTGCCCTCGACGCCGATCATTATCGATATTTTGCCCGATGGGAAGATCCAGATGAACAACAAGGTCTACGATACTGCGGATAGCAAGGAACTTCCGGAGCTTCGAGCGTGGCTCAGGGAAACGATCGCAAAGTTCGGCGATAAAGATCCCGTCATCTTACGTCCCAACGCACAGACAAAGCATGAGAGGGTGATGGATGTCCTCAATGCCGCTTCCGCCTGCGGGGTGACCAAACTTTCGTTTAGTTGAGGAGGGCTTCGGTGGCTAGGCGAACGAAGCCAAGGGATCGCCTTCCGTGGCTAAATTCTTATTTTCTAGCTGTTGGGGTTGTCGCTAGCGGGCTTCTCGTCGGAGGTTTTTTTGTGTTCGGCTATGTGCATAGTCAGGAGTTTGCCGCCACATTAGGACGATCGACTGGAAGAGTACTGAACGCCGAAGCTTTTTTGCTGCCCCTGCGCTGGACTCCGTCTGTTGTTTCAAGTGATTCGCTCATGGTGAAGGGCGGGGCATCCTCGTTTTTTTCAAGGGCCGAGGCCCAGGAGTTGAAGGCTGTTCTAGACTGGCGCGAACTTTTATCGGGACTTTGGCGAGTCGAAGAGATCGCCATTGATCGGCTCACGGCAGAGTTCCAGCAACCCTCATCTCCTTCGCTTCCTCGCGAACCTTCGAGTGCCCCGATGGGCGGATTGCTCCCTACGCGATTTCAGCTTGATGGTGTTACCGTCAAAAGGGCGGATCTCACTTACAAAAAAATGACGGCGCGGGAAGTGGGGCTGAAATGGGTGCCGATGTCGAGCGGGTGGAGGATCGAGGGTAAGGGTGGCACCCTCTCTGTTCCCAAGCTTCCCGTATGCCAGGTGCGATCCATTCATTGTCGCGAGCGGGAAGGTGTTTTTGTTCTCGATGAGGCTACGTTCGAGTTGCCTCCGACGGGAAAGGTTTCAGTGGAGGGGCAGTCCGGCAAGGATGCGAATTGGAAAATCAATTGGACTGGAATGCCGTTACGGTCGTTTCTTTCGAATGGTTGGGAGAAATACATAGACGGAACTTTGTCTGGGACGAGCCGATTGGATGCGGATGCTCGGGCGAAGGGGGCGATTCAGCTCTCTGGGGCCAGCCTGACAAATGTTCCGCTCCTGAGTGAAATCGCGAAATTCACAAAAGATCCGACCCTTCAAAAACTGCCTCTGCAAGTCGTCTCAGCCGACTTTGATTATCGAGCGGAATCGCTACAGCTTTCCAACGTGATTTTGGAATCCCAAGATACTCTGCGCTTGGAGGGACGTCTTGGCGTGGATGGTGCAGGCAAACTTGCGGGTGATTTTGAAATCGGGGTGAGGCCGCTCCTTTTGCAGAGTGTGCCTGGCGTCCGGGAGGCCCTTTTTTCAAAGGTTCGGGATGGATGGTGCTGGGCGCCCTTGCAAGTTGGCGGCACACTGACCAACCCCACTGAAAGCCTCTCCCAGCAGTTGGCTCCATTGTTAATGGGGGCAGTGATCATGAAAGCCGGAAGTGACGTCATTGAGAAGCTCCCCGCTGCACCCGTGGATGCCGTGAGAGGTGTGCTGGACTTGTTTCTGACGCGCTAATCTTTTCCAAGAATGAAAAAAAATCCACCAGTCGTTCTCACCATTGCGGGATCCGATAATTCCTGCGGGGCTGGGGTGCAGGCCGACTTGAAGGCCATCACGGCGCTTGGTGGATATGCTCAAACGGCGATCACGTGCGTCGTTGCCGAGGTTCCCGGTCGCGTCAGCGCGATTCAAGCTGTCCGATCTGCAATCGTGGTCGAGCAAATCCGTCTGAGCTTGGAGGCTTTTCCTGTTGCGGCGATTAAAACGGGAATGCTTTATTCGACGGCGATCATCCGCGCGGTGGCCGCCGAACTTTCGGCTGTGAAAAAATGTCCTCCGCTTGTGGTGGATCCTGTGATGGTAGCCTCCAGCGGGGATCCGCTTCTGAAAGCCTCCGCGATTCAAGCTTACCGGGAATGGATTTTTCCGCTCGCGACACTAGTGACTCCCAATTTGGATGAATTGAGGATTCTTTCTGGAATGCCTTGCCGTGACATCGAGGAGATCAAATCCGCCGGGGCCAGCCTCGTGGATCGCTATGGATGCGCCTTTCTTCTCAAGGGCGGACACCTCCGCACAAAAACAGCAACCGACATCCTCGCCACGCCCACGGGATTTGAGGTTTTCAGCGCGCCTTTTCGCCGAAATATCGATGCGCACGGAACGGGATGCACGTTTTCCGCTGCGATTGCGACCGGCCTCGCCTGCGGTCAGTCGCTCCCAGAGGCGGTCGGGCAGGCAAAAACCTACATCACTCTCGCTATCGAAAATGCTCTCCGGTGGAAAAAAACAACAGCGCTCGACCATCGTATAAGACCCTGATCGAGCCTGCCTCATTCCACTTGTTATTCTCGAATACAGGGGCGATATATCGATTGCTATGAAATCACTCACCCTCCTGTTTTTGTGTGTGCTGGCAGTTGGATTAGCGGGATGCAATTCCAAGGGAAAAAACGCTCTTAACAATGAAGCGGCCGCCGCTTGGTTATCCGCCAATGCAGGTTCAGCAGACGCCAGTATTCAAGGGGCTTGGAGCGGGAGTGATGCACGTTGGGGGGCAGTTCACTTTCAGCAGATCGAGTCCAAGATCCGTGGAACAATGGGGCGCCATCAAGTGGATGGGCACATGAAGGGCTCGGTAGCGTATCTGACTCTTCGCTCGGATGGCCTAGTTCACTACACGATCGTAGCGAAAAAGCGCGGGTCGATCCTGTCGGGCTTCTACTCGAAATCAGTCCCCTTCAGTTCCCTCGATCAACAGTCGCTGGAGTTGAAGCGCAACGAATAGTCCACACCACCCTCGATCCGGATATCATTGCCAAGGCGAGTGTAGGTGGGATTGGTCAGTCTGATCGCGCTCTCGTTGGATTCCACCCCGCATCCTCCGACCGATGGTGTCTCCCCACCGATGAGAACGGGGGCGACATAAAAAACGATATGGTCTACGAGACCTTCGTCAAAAGCTTCGCCAAGAGTTCGCCCGCCACCCTCGATCAGCACTTGTTCGACCCCGCGTCGGCCCAGATCCTGAAGAACCTCTCGGAGAGATTTACCCTCAAAGACGAGTGTTTTTTCCCTGTGCTCGTCGGTGAGCAAGTGGCAGTCGGGAGGGAGATTTCCTGTGCGTGACCAGACAGCGCGAAGGGGTTGCTGTTTCACGGGAATGCCACGAACCGTGAGGCTGGGGTTATCCGCGCGAACAGTTTCCGCTCCCACGAGAATAGCCCCGCTGCTGGCGCGTAGTTGCATGGCGTCCTTCCTTGAGGCTTCGGAGGTGATCCATCGTCTCCCTTTCGGTGAGCCGATGCGGCCATCGAGACTCATGCCCGTCTTCGCGATCACATAGGGTATGCCGGTGTGAATCCATTTATTCCACGCCCGATTAAGGGAGGCGCACTCGAGCTCCAGAATGCCCGATAGAACCTCGATTTCCGATTCGCGTAAAATGGTATCGGCCCGCCCAGCGTGATTGGGATTGGGATCGCGGGTGCCGTAAACGACACGGGTGATCCCAGACGCGACGATCGACTCGCAGCAGGGTGGCGTGCGGCCGTGCGTGGAGCATGGCTCCAGAGTCACATAAATCGTCGCGCCCTTCGCTGAAGATTTGTTTTTTAAAGAACGAAGGGCCTCGATTTCCGCATGGGGGCAGCCGGCCGCCTGGTGATATCCTTTCGCGAGAACGCGGCCGTTTTTGACGACCACGGCACCCACCGCCGGATTCGGAGAAGTTTTTCCCATGCCCTTTCGCGCCTCCTTGAGGGCAAGCCTCATCATTTTTAGATCTATGGGTGTGGGTTCCGAGAGCTTCATTTGAGAGGAGAGACCATTCGCATCTTGCAATACCACGATTTTGGTCGGAAGGCGAGCCGCAGAAAGAGGGGCGCCCGGAGGGTTTGCCTGAAAATGGGCGGTATCCGATTTAAGCCCGCGATGGCTTCGTTGTTTTTTTGACCACGCGGCGTGGACGCTTCGAAGCGGGCTTTTGGGAGGCGGGCTTGGCGCTTTTCTTTGAGGTTCCGGTAAGCGAGCCGATCTCGAGCTTTGTCAAACGGCGGCAGCTGCCGAGGGGCATGCGGTCGTCGCGGAGTTTCCCGATGCGGGTGCGGACAAGACGTTCCACCTCGTAGCCCAGACTATAAAACATGAGTCGGATCTGGCGCTTGATCCCTTGGCGCAAGATGACTTGAAGGCGCTTGGTGGTGACGATATGAACACGCTCAAAGCGTCCGCAGCCGCCTTCGATGTAGATGCCTTTGAGGAGAGTGGGAATATCCTCAGGTTTAAAATCCTTATTGAGGTTGACTTCGTATTCCTTTTCGATCTCGTGGCTCGGATGGGTCAGCTTTTGCGCCAGAGCTCCATCGTTCGTGAGTAAAAGAAGTCCCTCGCTCTCTTTATCCAGACGACCGACATGACAGAGGGTCGAAAACTCCGGAGGCAGAAGGTCGTAAACGGTCCTGCGACCGCGTTCATCGGATCGAGTGACAACAAACCCCTTCGGCTTGTTAAGAAGAATATGAACAGATAGGGCTGCCCGGACAGGGCGACCCTTGACGCGAACATCATCACCATCTTCGACTTGCGTTGCAAGTTGATCGATTTTGTGTCCATTGATGACGACAGCCCCGGACGCGATAAGTGCATCGCAGGAGCGACGTGAACCGAGGCCGGCTGCCGCTAAAAAGCGATTCAGCCGCATATGGGAAACAAGTGTTTAATCTTCGGGCTTGGTTTTGGGAAGACCGATGACAGGTTGACCGTCTTTGAACTGACCGCGCTTGCGGAGCAGGTCAACACGTTCAAACCGCTTTAAAACACTTCTCTTGGCCTGGATGGCGCTCTTGCCTTTCAAACTTGGATGCTGGCTCATAAATTTATTGGAGGCGTAGACTGCTAGCCTTAGCGGGGAAAATCAATCGCTTTTTGCAAAATGTTGAACTTTTATTTTTTAAGGGCATCCCGGATCTCTTCGAGAAGGAGCTCCGATTTCGTCGGCGCGGGGGCTTCGACGGGCTTTTCCGCAGGGCGTTTGATTTGATTAACGATCTTCACCAGCGCAAAAACGCAGGCGGCAACGATGAGAAATTCGATCATCGTATTCAGAAAAATCCCATAGCTAATGATCGGTGCACCGGCTTCCTTGGCCTTGCTCAGGGATTCGTATATTCTTCCGTCGATCGAAAAAAACAGGTTGCTGAAATTGACGCCTTTGAGGATCGCGCCGATCGGCGGCATGATCACGTCCATGACGAGGCTGTTAACGATTTTTCCAAATGAGGCGCCGATGATGACGCCCACAGCGAGATCCACAACATTCCCACGTGAGATAAAATCTTTGAATTCCTGAGCGATCTTCATGCATCCATGGAAAGAGAAACCAAGTCCGGCGTCTATGGGAAAATCACCTCGCTTCGAGGTCAGTCGGCAGATTGTGAGTAGCAGGCGTGGCCCGGGACTAGCTGCCGAATTTTTTCCTTAGCCAACTGAGGGGAAAGCGGTCGCCTGGGCAATCTGTCGGCTTCGGGTTGATCTGCTTGTGGCCTAGAACAGAGGCGGACTTACCTTTGACCTTGCCGACACGGCCACGGAGGTAGGTGCAAAGTTCGTCGAGGGCGCCAAGTTGGTCTTTGGTGGGGGTGTCCCGATTGAGATCGCCTACGAGACAAATGCCCAGAGCGATGTCGTTCAGGTAATCGCTCGCAACATGACCGCCATTGATTTGCCTAGTCCAGCGGTTGCCGATTTCGATCTGACCATTCCCCGAGGAATTTCCATTGCCGATGACGAAGTGGTAGGCGAGGCCGTTTTGCATTTTGCGCACGCGTCGGTGATATACATCGAAAACACGGGCGTTTCCTTGGCGGGTACCGCTGTTGTGAACGACGATGTATTTCCAGCGACCGCGCTGGACCTTTGCGTTGTCGATGGCTTTACGTAGAGACGGGGAAAGGTAGCGCCACCTTTTCATGAAGACGCCAAAAAAGGATCTGGTGGGGGCTTCGTAATCTTCTTCCTGCTGGGTGCCGGATTTTTCGATGAGAATCGGTGCAGCGAGTTCGCGCCCGGCGGGGGTTTTCCCATTGGGGATTTGAGGGTGGAACAGTGATGATGAAGATGATTTGAAAATGCCGGAGGGAGTCGGGGAGGGGGGCGGAGCTTCAGCGGGAGGGGAATCCCCTGGGATTAAAATAAAATCATCGCTTTGAGGGGAGGAGGCATCCGGTTTTGATTCCTCACGATCGGGTTCTTCGGCGGGCGATTCAATGGGTTTTTTTTCAGATATTTGATCGCTTTTCGGTTTGGAGGATTTTTTTGATTCTGAGACTTGGGATTTCTTTGCAGTGGATTTTTGGGATTTTTTGGGTGTGGGGCTGGGAGAGGCTTTCGAGCGACGCGAAGATTGGCTATCGGGCTTTGACGTCGATTTTTTCTTCGAAGAGGAGATTGTCTTCGACGGTGAGCTTTTCTTCGAAGAAGAGCTTGTCTTCGACGGTGACTTTGGCTTGGGGCGTGGCTTGGTGGAGGAGGATGGCTTGCTGACGGGTTTGATCGTCTCGCGGGATTTGATGAAAGCGGCTTTCTTCTGTGCCTCGCTCATTTCTGCACGGAGGCTCGATGGGAGCCCGCAAATGCAACAAAGAAGAACGATTAAACTAATGGATTTTGAAGTCCGCACGCCGAAGTTTAGCAAGCCAGAATTCATTTTCAAGACCATGCGTCAGTTGCAAATATGGGGGGCCAATTCCCGCATTGTCTCTCGCAGGGCGCGATAGCCGAAGTGGCCTTGAGGAACACGGAGAAGCTGAGAGCCTTCCCAGCGAGCCCAGAGACGCTCGAGGTCGTCGAGCGGCGAAATGCGGTCGTGGATTCCTGCGGTGAGGAGGGTTCGAGCGGTGTCGCAGAGTGGCAGGGCATTCATTGGAGACAGGAGATGCTCCATCTCTTGGGTATTGCCTGGAGCGTGGCCGCGGGCGCGAAGTTCGCGGCGCATCATAGCGGCCCCGGGGTTCTCCCAGACGGCTTTCTCGGGGTTGACGATCGGCTGGACGAGGGCAATGAAGCGGAAGTCTTTTTCCAATAGGGAAAGAAGCGCTCCGATCCACCCCCCGTAGCTCGTACCGATGAGCCCGAATTCCGTTGTGCCTCGGGCGCGCAGAAGCGCCATGAGTTGGCGGAGCTCGATCACGGCTTGACGGAGGCCCTCGGCGTTCCGGACAAGATCGGCAGTGATGGCGAGTTCTCCGTTCCATGTGCCGGCGGGGGTGCGGGAATAGTGGTAGGGCAGATGCGGGAAAGCGACGTTCCATCCAGCAGCGTTGAAGCGCATGGCCAACCGCCTGTAGCCGACATCACTCGCGCTCATGAGTGCGTGAAGAAGGAAAATGGTGGGCGCGGCAGGGTCACTCGCCGCATAAAATCGGACCCGGGCTCGGTCATTCTGAATATGACCGGAGGGGCGGGGTGTATCCCATTCGATCCACGTGCTTCGGAGACTCGGGCGGAGTGCGGGCTGGATTCGAAAAAATTCCTCGCGGCTGAGCGGGGAATATTTGCTGATGTAGGAGGCGAGTTTTTCTTTTGAGCAGGCGTCTACACGGCGTCGCCATTGGATAAAGTTCATCATGTTGCACATGGCTCCATCCACGATCCATGAGAGAGACTTGGTCATGCTCATGGTTCGCGCATGCGTTCCTGCGGGGAGTGCGGAAGATCGTCCGGCGTGAGGCTGTAGACGCGGAACAGGGCGTCCTTCAAGTCCATCATCGCGAGGCCAACTTCATCGCGAAGTTTTTCCCGCACGGCCCCGCGTCCGCCATCCTGTGAGGGAAAAATCGGTTGACCGATGGCGAGATAGATTTTCGCACGTCGCCAAGGCCTCCAGCTGCGAATATTGTAAAGCCGCTCGCTGCCGAGAATGACAACCGGCACCACTGGGCAACGGGCCCTGCTGGCGAGTAGAAATGCGCCTTCGCGGACCTCGCTTCCTGCGAGCATGGAGTTTGTGCCGTCTCGAATGCCACCTTCGGGAAAAACACCAATCATCCGGCCTTTTTCGAGTCTGGACAGCGCCGCGCGCAGGGCCGAGCGGTCGTCCCCTTGGCGATCCACAGGTATCACGTCGAGCCACGTGAAAGCGGCCTTTGACCAAGCGGCACTGAAAAGCTCGGCCATCGCGATCCAGTCGATCTTGCGTGGCAGCCAACCGCTGAGTAAAGGGGGATCAAAGTGGCTAATGTGGTTTGAGACCAGCACGCAGGCCCCGTCCGGGATTTCCCCGAAGGGGTGCACTTTGACGCGGGCTCCGAAAAGAAGGATGCAGCGGAGGAGGGTGACGATCCCGTGATAAAAAACGGAATGAAATGCGTCACGCAGCCTCATTCACTCGGCGGTCAGGGTGAAATATTTTTGCTGCTTGGGAGTGATTGTTCGGCCGAGTTTATTTAGGACGAGCAGCATGTCCTCCCAGACCTTTCTTTTCTCGGTGATCGATTGATTGCGGAGCAGGTAGGCGGGATGGTAGGTGACCATCACTGGGGTGCCATTGAAGTCCAGCCACTTTCCACGAAGGTCTCGCAAGGGGCGGGTTTCGCCAAGGAGCCCTTCGGTGGCTGTCGCTCCAAGGGCCACGATGACTTTGGGCTTCACAAGGCCGATTTGCTCCCGCAGCCATGGCAGGCATGTCGCCATTTCGTCAGGGTTTGGTTTTCGGTTCCCGGATTCGCCCTCGGGCATGTCGGGTCGACATTTCAGTACGTTGGCAATGAAAACATCCGAGCGCTCGAATCCCATGGCCTGCATGATTTTTGTGATGAGCTGGCCGGCCTTGCCGACAAAGGGCTCGCCCTGAGCGTCCTCATCCGCGCCGGGGGCCTCCCCGACGAACATTAACTCCGCTTGGCGATTGCCAACCCCAAAGACCACCTGCGTGCGCGAGCGAACGAGGTGGGCGCATTTTTGACAGGTCAGAATGGCTTTTTCGAGTTCCTCCCACGTCCATGCCCGGCATTCCGCAGCGGGGATTGTTGATAGGCTTTTCGCGGCCTTGGCCGCACCACGGAGTCGCGTTAAAGCGGCACGGGAGGCTTTGGGGGCGGGTTTGATTCCGGTTTTCAACTCTTGCAGTAGCGGCAGGGCTTGAGAAAGGGCCTGCTGAAAGACATCACTCATTGGGGATTTGTTTAACAAGGCAGGGAGGATGCGGCCAGCCCGGATTTTTTATTTTGATGCGTGGATTTATGTTTCCGGCTGAGAGGCGGCACGGCATAGTGAAAGTGAACCCTTTCTTATTATTATCATGGCCAAATCCGACGACGCACCCCTATCCGAAAAAGCAGCCGCAGCTCGGCTCAAAAATCTTGATCTCGCGATACAGCAAATTGAAAAAGACTATGGCAGCGAGGCCATCCGCCGACTGGGCGATGCGACTGTCTCCCAAGTGGAAAGCATACCGACGGGAAATATCATGATCGATCGCGCCCTCGGGGTGGGTGGTTTCCCGCGCGGCCGAATCATTGAAATCTACGGCCCGGAAAGCTCGGGAAAAACCACGCTCACGCTCACGGCTATCGCGCAGGCTCAGAAATTGGGTGGCTTGGCGGCCTTCATTGATGTCGAGCATGCTTTGGATCCGCTCTATGCCCGCAAACTGGGGGTGAATCTGGATGAGTTGCTCGTTTCCCAGCCCAGCTCCGGCGAAGAAGCTCTCCGTATCTGTGAGACGTTGCTTCGCTCCAACGCCCTCGATATTATTGTTCTCGACTCGGTGGCGGCATTGGTGACCAAGTCCGAACTCGAAGGCGAGATCGGCGACGCAGTTGTTGGCGCTCAGGCCCGACTCATGAGCAATGCGCTCCGCAAGCTCACATCGTTCATTTCGAAGGCGAACACGATCTGCCTTTTCACTAACCAAATCCGCGAAAAAATCGGCGTCATGTTTGGCAATCCCGAGACAACGCCCGGCGGCAAGGCCCTGAAATTCTACTCCAGTATTCGCGTTGATATTCGCCGGATTGGGGCGATCAAAACCAACGATGGAGTGGTCTCCGGGAATCGCACCAAAATCAAGGTGGTTAAAAACAAGGTTGCAGCGCCATTTAAAGAGGCTGAGTTCGACATCATGTATAACGAGGGCATTTCAAATACTGGGTCGCTTCTCGATCTGGCATTGGAAAAAGGCATCGTTGAAAAGCGGGGGTCTTGGCTCAGCTACAAGGGAAGCCAACTCGCGCAAGGTCGCGATGCGGCCAAGGAAGTCCTCAAAGGAGATGCAAAAATCTACTCGGAGATCGAGGCCGAGGTTCTCGCCTCTCTCGAAGTTTAGTGGCCTGATTGTCAGTGGCCGGCAGTTTGTGTCGGCCCTGACTTCTGTCGGATATTCTGGATCGCGGATTGGATTTCGCTTTTCTGGAGGGGAGAGAGGGAGCCTTGCAAAGCGCTTTCGTAATTGGCCAAGGCTTGAGAGGCGAAACCCTTTCGCGCCCAGGCTTGACCGAGATAAAGGTGAATGGGGGATGTGGCTTGGTTCGCTTTTGTTTCTAGTGCCATCAATCTTTCCAAGGCATCAATTTCGGCGGTGAAATCATTGTTGGCTTCGGAAATTCGCGCTTGGAGTTGCAAAATCTGAGGGTCGAGCGGATTTTGTCTTATTAGGCGCGCGCTTTCCGTGGCGGCCTGAGAGATGAAGTCGGACTCCAGGAGAGCTAGCGCCAGCAAGTAGCGGGCTTGCACCGAGTCAGGAGTCAGATTAAGTGCGGATTCGGCATTTTTTCGAGTTTGCGGCCAGCGCTTTTGTGAGGCCGCGAGCATGGCTGAGTTGACCAATACGTTGGAATCTGCGGGAAAAACTTCGAGGGACTTCTGCATCATCTGACGAGCCTCTGCCTGACGCGACATCGCATTCAACACGAGCGCGCTTTGGGAAAGGAATATCGCCTTGCTGCGGGTATCAGTGAAAGAGTTTGGGTCCACAGCGACATCCTTCGCGTTTGGGTTACCGCGCAAATAAAGGAGGCCGTGATTATCCGTTCTGGCCAGATACCAGTCGCTCGACAAGCTCTCTATAAGCGGTTGGATTTCGGCGAGGCGATTTCCGGTGAAAATGAGAGCAGAGAAAGGTTCGCGGCGGTCTTCCTCCCGCCATATCGGGAGATCGGTACACATCTTTCCGATCAGCTCTGGTGTGGGAAGCCGTTCGAATAGGCCTGGCGCGAGGAGGGCCGCGTGGGCATAAGCTGGGGGATTCACGAAAACTCTGCCTCCCGATGCGGTTGCCGCTTCAAATATTTCGACGGGCGCCAGAAGTCTCAGGTCACGGATGTCATTTTTGCTCGCCCGCACGGTGGCGCTCACCCCCCAAGCGAACGCAGCAAGGATGGCGATAAAAAAGAGGGTTCCCAATAGCCACGAGGACAGCGCCCGAGCTAAAAATCCGATCAGTGCCAAGATGAGGAGACAGGGAAGAAAAACAACGAAGGCACGTGCCCCGTCCGCTCCCGGCCATCCCGCAAGCCGGTATGAACCGGCGATAATCTCATCAATGGCGCTTCCATTTCCCGGAAGAAAGCCGTTTGCAGTACGCGCGACCGATTCGGCTCGGGAGAAAAAGCAGGATGAGGCCATCGCTCCGGAAGTCAGCGCGCTGGCTGCGATAATGAGAAATGGGTTCTTCACAAATGTGGTGGATTCGTTGGTTGCCAATAGCGGTTGGCATGATTAGGTTTCGCCCATGGGATTCCGCACGGCAACCTTTTCAATTATCATTATGAGTTTTTTTGGATTTGGCAGCAAAGTAAAAGCCTTGGAAGTCGGCGATCAAGCGCCAGTCAATGTCGCGGCAGATCAAAATGGAGAAGAAATCCGATTGGCCGATATCTATACCAAGGGACCAACGCTCGTTTACTTTTACCCTAAAGCCGATACTCCCGGTTGCACGGCTCAGGCCTGCTCACTACGGGACTCATTTGCGAACCTGAGTGCCGAGAACCTTCAAATCCTCGGAGTGAGTCGAGATTCCTCCGCATCTCAAAAAAAATTCCAAGAGAAATACAAACTCCCGTTCACTCTCCTTGCCGACCTGGACGGCAAGGTGGCCGAGGCTTTTGGAGTCCCTTCTATTCTCGGAATGCCCGTCAGTCGCCGCCAGTCTTTCATCGTGAAAGGCGACAAAATCGTCTGGAAATCCGCTTCGGCTAAAACCGGAGACCATGCCGCCGAAGTTCAAGCCGCACTGGATGCGTTGAAATAGGCGGGCCGGTCAGTCCTTTTCAAGAAACTGCTTCAATTCCGCCAAACTCCCCCGCCGGATGACCATGAAGCACATGTCCGCATCCCGCCGGAGGGCGAGAGCATTTTCCGTGTCGAGTTGCAGATAGCGCCAAGAACCCTCTGGAAAAATGGTAATTTCATGCGGATGGGAGCTGAAGGAAATGAACTGGGCGTTCTGTTCAGGCACGGTGATTGCGGCGACCGGTTGATTGTCAATTTTGAGGATCGCGGCATCCTCCGCTTGGTATTTTTCGAGAGGGGTTGGAACGTCGAAACCATCGAATCCCTTTAAAACAAACCAATCCTCCAATGACCCAGCTGGAAGGTTCACGGCCTCGAACGGACGTTCATCGAAGGTCAATACCTCCTCCGCAATCTCGATGGCGTCACTCGGGAAGGCAGCGGGTCGGCCTAAAAAATTCCATGTGAGCACGGTGACAAGAAGAAGGAATCCGATGAGCACGGCCACCATTGCGGGATCGCGGGGATTGAACCGCCGTGGCGGAATGGCGGCCACCTGGTTGCCAAGCGAGCTCAAAACATCTTCGGGGATTCTAAGGCTCTTGATAGTTGAGTGGACTCGCTTGTCGATTTCGACCTGGGCCTCATATTCCGAACGAAGTGTGTCTGAATCTGCGGCAAATTTGAGCGCCCTCTGCACTGCGGGAGAGGGGGCCACATTCGGATCTGCGACATAACAAATAAGAAGGCATCGGGCTTTGGGCAGATTCATGGTCGTGGGGGCGAGGTGAGCGCAGTCCGTGTCGCCACCAGTATATCGGGCATTTCTTTTTCATTTTTTCCGACGATATCGGCGATTTCGTCGATGGGAAAAAAGCCCAAGTGAAAAAGGGCAAGAGTGCTGCGACCGGGTTCGCTCAGCCTATGGAGTTCCAGAGTATCCTCGGACAGTTCGGACTCGGGCAATGCGAGGCGAGGAGATTTATTTGCATCTCGGAAAAGTGTAGCAAAAAAGACGCGCCGCCGATGTTTGTTGCCCAGTATGTCATGCCGAGTGGCAAGGCCATGAAGTGTGTTCTTCACCAGATCGGTAGCGGCTTGCGGGCTGCCCGTCAGAATCACGGCGTAGGACCATGCGTCCGGTAGAAAGCGCCATTCTTTTGGGAGGTGCGTCATCATGCTGGTTTAAAGAATAAAGAGCGGGAGAAGCAATCTCAAGGATCGAATCGATTCTGGAATGGTGGCGGGAGTGGCTGCCCCGCATGGACTCGAACCATGAATAATGCCTCCAAAGGGCACTGTGTTACCATTACACCACAGGGCAGTAAGTGAATTATGTTGCCCGATTGAGGGCGCCGACGCAAATGTTTTCCATGAACAAAAAAAATCGCAACCGATTTTTGGCCTTGGTGTGTCTGTTGATCTTCCTTGGACTGGGTGGTCTTTTCTACGTGAACTGGGTCGTGCAACGTCCGTTTGGGGTCATATTGTTTTTGTCCGACAACCTCACGCCGTCCGTTCTCACGCCGGCTCGAAACTATCAAGGCGGAGCGGATCATCGCTTGCGGATCGACAAGTTTCCGCACTTGGCGCTACTCACCACCCACGCGAATGATTTTGCCGTGGCCGATGCAGCGGCGGTGGCCAGTTCGATCGCGACCGGGCAGAAAGCGAATAATGGAACTCTCGTCATGGCTGCGGGAAAAGCGCGTTTGCCCAACCTCATTGAGATCGCCCGTCAGCATGGTCGAACGACGGGTATCGTTTCGAATGCCTCGATCACGGATGCGACTGCGGCGGCCTTTTATGCGAAGACGCCAGACCCTTTGGATTACCAAAACCTGGCCCGCCAGCTCGTCGAGGGCGCCGATGTGAGCGTGATCTTAGGGGGCGGGGGCGCTGATCTCTTGCCGGACTCCAAGGGGGGGCGTCGCACCGATGGCCGGGACTTGATTTTAGAAATGCGCAATCAGGGCTACGATATTGTTCGCAATCAGGCGGAACTCGAAAGCACGCCGTCATGGCAGACGCCAAAAACACTCGGGCTTTTCAGTATGGGAAACATGGAATTTAGCGATGAATTTTCCGCCACCAGTACCCAACCGACCCTGGCTATGCTGGTGCGGAATGCGATCCGGCTACTTCAATACAACCCTCGGGGTTACCTTTTGATTGTGGATGCCGGTCTCTCGGGAAAGGCGGCGACGCAAAATGAAGGAGAGCGAACATTGAAAGAAATGCTCGCGCTGGACGAGGCCGTCGCGGCGGCTGTGGATTCCGCCGGCGCGAAGGCCCTGGTGATTGTCGCAGGCAAGCGAAGTGTGGGCGGCATGAGGTTGAATGGCTTCCCCTTTCGGAATGACAAGGGAGCGGGATTACTAGGGATCAATGCGCAAGGCGTTCCCTCGATAACTTGGTCCACTGGTCCCGAGTCAGGCACACACATTTCTCCAGAGGGACCGGTATCCAATGAGCCCGCTGCGTGGAAGCAGGCCGCCGCGATCGGAACCGCTGAGGACGTCATCGCTGTCGGAACCGGGCCCGGATCGGAGACCATCAACGGCTTCATGGATAATACAGATATCTTCCGTTTGATTGAAAAGGCTCTTTAAGCGATGATCGTCCCACTATGAAAGTTCACCTAAATCAAATTCCTGAAGGAGAAACCTTGTATATCGAGGGTGAGGAAAGTGCCTCTGCGCTGGGTTTGGAGGAGGCGGGAGTTTTTCCTGTTTCTCCATTGCACTATTCGCTCGATGTGGGGGTCAGTGATGGCGGACTCTTTGCCACGGGCTCGCTCCAAGTTCGGGCTCGTTTCCAATGTGTTTCCTGCCTCGAGGATTTTGAGGCCGATGTCGAGGTGGACCCTTTTTCGATGCATCTCGAATTGGGGGGAAGAGAGTTGATTGACTTGACCCCAGAGATTCGGGAGGATATTCATCTCACCCTGCCAGCGCATCCCAGATGCGATAGCAGTGGTGGACCGAAGTGCCTTGCCTCGTGTAATGGCTTGCCTAATGCAAGCCGTGACTCGGTTCCTAAACACGCATCGGCATGGGATGCATTGGAAAAGTTGAAAACGAAAAAACAGTAAATCTTATGGGAGTTCCCAAACGCAAAACATCGAAGATGCGCCTGCGCACACGCAAGGCAGCAAACCGCTGGAAAGCACCTAAGCTGAGCAAATGCCCACAATGTGGTGCGGCTCAGCCGGGGCATATCGCCTGCCCAGCTTGTGGGTACTATAACAAGCGCCAAGTTCTTACGATTGGCGCTGAATAGTTTCGCGGGATTTTTCTTCCCCGAATGAAAATTGCTCTTGATGCAATGGGGGGGGATTTTTCCCCACAAAATCCCATTGTTGGCGCTATTCAAGCCCTGCGCGACTTTCCCGATGTCTCGATTATTTTTGTCGGAGACGAGGAGAGGGTTCGCAAGGAACTAGATGTCCATGACATCAAGGGCTTGGAGTCCCGCATCACCTACCACCACGCCTCGCAAGTCGTGGAGATGGGGGAAAATGGTCTTGAAAGCGTTCGCAAAAAAAAGGATTCCTCGATCAGTCGGGCCGTCGATCTTGTCAAAGACGGGGAGGCTGATGCGGTGGTTTCCGCCGGACATACGGGAGCACTTGTGGCGGCAGCCACGATCAAGTTGCGTACGCTTCCTGGTATCGACCGCGCTGGTCTGGGGGTACTGATTCCAGCAGAGGGCGGTGTGTTTCTGCTCATCGATGGCGGCGCCAATATTGACCCGAGTCCCAAGCATGTGGTTGGATTTGCGGTGATGGGGAGCGTTTACTATCAAGCCATCGTTGGTGTCGAAGAGGCTCGCGTCGGGCTTTTGAATATCGGATCCGAACCTGGCAAGGGCACGGAATTCTGCAAGGAATGCTATGCCTTGCTTCAGGAGGCACCGATCCGCTTCGTGGGCAACATCGAGGGCCATGGCATATTCAAAAAACAAGCGGAAGTCGTGGTCTGCGACGGATTCACTGGCAATATTTTTCTTAAAACCGTCGAAGGGTTCGCGAAATCGGTTTTCTCTTGGCTCAAGGTGGAGCTGAAACAATCCCCTTTGCGCATGGCTGGAGCCTGGCTCGCCAGTGGGGCTTTTCGCTCGATTAAAAATCGGACGAGCACGGACGAGTATGGCGGAACGCCTCTGCTCGGGGTGAACGGAATCTGTATCAAGGCCCATGGGAATTCTTCTCCGAGGGCCCTTCGCAACGCCATTCGAGCGGCACGCACGGCAGTTCAACTCAGCATCAATACCCGCATCGTGGAAGCGATGAAACCACTCCATGAAAAAAACTCTTCGCGAAATACCCTCGAAGCCTAGGCGCTCCGCTTCCATTATCGGGACTGGCAGCTACCTCCCCGAGCGCATTCTCACCAATGCCGATCTGGAGGTCATGGTGGAGACGAGCCATCAATGGATTGTCGAACGCACGGGAATCCTCGAGAGGCGCATCGCCGGAGAGAACGAGTTCACGAGCCACATGGCCGCTGAGGCCGCAAAGGCGGCCATCGAAAATGCCGGTATTACCGTAGAGGAGATTGACCTGATTCTTGTTGGGACAATCACTCCTGATACGGTTTTCCCTTCGACCGCATGTCATGTGCAACGTTTGATTGGGGCCAAAAATGCGACGTGTTTTGATGTGAATGCCGCGTGTTCCGGATTCCTTTACGGCGTCGAAATCGCAAACCAATTTATTGCGAACCATGCCTACGATACCGTTCTCGTCATCGGAGCCGATAAGCTGAGCGGCATTGTGAATTGGAAGGATCGCAATACCTGCGTCCTCTTTGGTGATGGGGCTGGAGCTGCTATCCTGCGCTCGCGTCCGGGGTCCCGAGGGATCATCACCACCCACATGGGCAGCGATGGAAACTACGCCGATATCCTTCACATGCCGGGTGGGGGTTGTGCCATCCCGATCACGATCGAAAATATCGACTCCAAACTCAATACGCTGCAAATGAACGGGCGTGAGACATTCAAGCAGGCGGTGACATCCATGATGCGTGCGGCCAACATCGTGCTTGATCGTTGTGGCCTGACGCCACAGGACATCAAATGCGTGATCCCTCACCAAGCGAATATCCGGATCATCGAAGCCATGGCTGACCGGTTGGAAGTTCCGATGAGTCAGTTTCACATCAACTTGGACAAATGTGGAAACACCTCCGCTGCCGCTGTGGCGATCGCTCTTGATGAGGCTGCGCGAACCGGGCGATTTGAGGCTGGGGACTTCTTGTTGCTGGTTGTTTTTGGCGGCGGCCTGACCTATGCCAGCTCGGTGATTGAGTGGTGATATTTCCACATCCTTGACGCTACATCGGGCGTAACTTCATCATCATGTGTCCCGAAGTTTTTGCGAAACCGGCAGAGGGGAGTGTTGCGAATGACCTCCCTCCATCCACCCAAGAGACAATGGCTTTTCTGCAAGCCTGTCGTAGGGAGAAGCAATGGCCGGAGGAGAAGTGGCTTTCCCGTCAGTCCGCTTTGCTGGCTGGTGAGTGGAGACCGACCTTCGAGGAGTTGGAGCATGGAGCCCGTATGGCTTGGCGGAATAACGCGCGTTGCATCGGACGTCTTTTCTGGCCATCGCTCCAAGTTCGCGATCTGCGCCATGTTTCGGATCCCGATGAGATTTACGCCGCGCTTGTGGATCACCTCACGATCGGCACCAACAAGGGAAAAATTCAGCCGTTGGTGACGGTCTTTGCTTCTGCGGACGCAGAGGGGCCCGTGGTTCGGATATGGAACCACCAGCTTCTCTCCTATGCAGGATACGAGCAACCAGACGGATCCATAATTGGAGATCCTAAAAACCGGGATTTCACCCGGCAGGCGATGCGATTAGGTTGGAATGGCGAGGGAACTAGGTTCGATCTTCTTCCGATCGTCATCCAAAAGAGAGGTGAATCGCCTCGGCTTTACCCGCCGCCGACCGAGCAGGCCATGGAGGTTCCACTCACGCATCCCCAATACTCGTGGTTCGCGGAATTGGGACTCAAGTGGTATGTGATTCCGGTGCTTTCCGACATGAATCTGCGTTTAGGAGGAATGAGTTTTCCGGTGGCTCCATTCAATGGTTGGTATATGGGTACAGAGATTGGGGCCCGCGATCTGGGCGATGCCGGTCGCTACCATGTTCTGCCTGCGATAGCCGCAAAGATGGGCTTGGATACGGCGCGCTCTTCGACGATGTGGTTGGATCGTGCTCTTGTGGAGCTGAACGTCTCGGTCCTCCACTCCTTTGAAATCGCTGGGGCGCGAATCGTGGATCACCATCGGGCCTCGTCCGAGTTTATGGAATTCACTGCCCGTGAAATGAAAGCCGGACGCGCGGTCTCGGCCGACTGGAGTTGGATTGTGCCGCCGATGTCAGGATCGGTGACCCCGGTTTTTCATCAACAATGGAGCGATCTTCACGCCCTTCCCGATTTTGTTTCCCAGCCCAAAGCGTGGGAAAATTTCAGGGGAAATTAGTTGAAGTGGACCACTCCGTCCGGTGCCACAAAGCGTTGCATGGAGGATAGGATTTCCGGGAGGGCGGCTTCCATCTGATCTTCGGTGAAGCCGGCTTCGGCAAGGCACTTTTCATCCGGTTCGTAGTAATATCCATCTGCTCCGACTCCATATCCGAGTTGGGAAGCCGCGTGTTTCGCCGCGTGGATAAGAGTCACAAGGGGTTTATCAACATCGGGGGCAAGTGACGGGGTCTGATAGTAAAATCCCACCGAGATGAACGCCGAGGGAAAGCCCCAGTTTTCCAAAAGGGCTTTGGTGACCTGGCTGGAATCATAGCCGAGAATGGCGGTTTCCGCCTCGCGCCATGTTGCATATTCGTTCGGTACGCGGCTCGCCACCTCGTCGAGAGCGCTGAGATTCGCGTAAGCGAGCGCGAACTTGCCCAGATCGTGAATCAGGCCGGCGGTATACGCGGTCGAAGTGTCCGCTAGATTGGTCATGCCGGCAAAGACCTCCGCGCAGATCGCTACACAAAGCGAATGGCGACAGAGGTCGCCGGGTTCCCATCCATAGCCCCGCAGCGGATGGATAAGCCAGCGTCCGGTGAGTGTGTTGGCGGCGATCCGGTAGAGGGTTTTGCTGCCCAAGCGAAGGACGGCATCGGCGATGTTGTCGCAGCGTGACGCATTGCCAAAGTAGGCGGAGTTGGCCGTTCTTAGCACACTGGTCGCGAGACCTGTATCCATCGTGATGAGGGTTTCGAGTTCCCCAATATCAGCGGCAGATCCCTCGGTGAGCTTAAGGAGCTTGGGAAGAATGGCAGGTGCGCAGGGGATCGATCGTGTCATCTCTACCACGGTCTGCATTTCGGCGGCTTTATTCATTAGCGAATGAACTCCGGTTTGGCGGGAACTTTGACGATGACGTCCCCAGTTTGGTTATCTAGACGAATCGTGCGGTTCATCCGTCCACTGACCTCCCAAGCGACCACATCGAGCGCGAGTGAGTCGCTGAGCTGATAAAACATGTCGATGTTTTTGGAACCGATGCGGAAAAATTTGTCGGACAACATGAGTTCGGCACCGCCAAAAACCTTACAGCGGATTTGATTTTTTTTGGCCCCGGCTCGAACCATGGCCTCCAGTGCCAGCGGCAGTCCCGTATCAAGAAACATGGGTGGGCGGATTTTTTGGCCTTCGCGGATCGTGGAGCTTGGAAGCATGGCATGTAAGAGCCCACCAACATGGTTCTTTTCGTCGTGGAAAGTGATGCCAAGACAAGAGCCGAGAGCAAAAGTCGCGATATAAGTGAAGGGATCCGTGCTGATTTTAAAGTCAGCAACTCCCACCACCAATGTCCGCATTTGATCTTCGAGGTTTTGTGGTCTCTGTGCCATGCTTTTGCGCATTCGAGAAATACGCTCAGTCACAGGGTAGGGCTTTTTACGCCATTATAAAGAGGAATGTGTGTGAGATTGATGCGGGCCCATTCTCTGGCCAATGAAATGCTGGCGAACGCTAAAAAAGAATGTGCGGGAGGGGTTGCTTTTGGTTGAATGGTGAAGAGTGCGTGGGTGATTGGGCTGATTTTTGTGCCGACTCCCTCCTTGTAAGCCGTTTATTTAAAAACTATGTCAACTCAGGATCTTTCAAAAATCGACCTATGGATCGAACAGGCTACCAAGGAAATCATTCTTTCCGAGCCTGGGACCGATCGCTCGCAGTTCCCGCTCCGTGACTTGCTGTCGAGTCTTGCTGAAAAGTCGGCATCGCTTGCAGGTATGGAGGAATTCCATCTTGCGGCTACATTTTCCACGACATTTATCGAGGAGTTGCTTTTTTCGGGACAAAACTACACCCAGGCCCAATTGGATGTGCTGAACGATCTCGCTGGCCAGTTGCGGGAGTTGCGCATGGATCCGGTGAGTCGGTTTATGGCTCCCGATTTGGGTGAGGCGGGTGTCGAGGCTTCAATCAGTGCTGAGCCTTCTCCCGAGGTTGTGCCAATTCCGGATGAGCTCGATGAATACACCTCGGTGAACTTGGAGAGCGATGGCGATATCCTGCGTGAGTTTGTCAATGAGTCCCGTGAGCACCTTGAAAATATCGAGCAGGGCATACTGATTCTTGAAGAACGGCCCGATGACGCGGAGATGCTCGGCTCGATTTTTAGAGCCTTCCACACGTTCAAGGGGGCATCGGGATTCCTGCGCCTCATGCCGGTCAACCGCCTTTCGCATGAGCTGGAAAGTCTTTTGGATTCCGCCCGCTCGGGTCGCTTGCTCCTCAATCCGAAAATCATCGATATCATTCTTGCGGGAAAAGATATTCTGAAGGATTTCATCGACGAGCTCCAGCTTCAGATCGACCAGCACAAGCCTGTCGAGCCAATCCATGTTCCCGGAAATGATCTCACCCTCCGGGTGCGATACATTTTAGCCAATCCCAACTCGATCGAAGATTCGGTTTCGGGCGAAGTTGGCGCCAGTGCGGATGCCTCCTCGGAGGCCGCATCCGCCTCTCGTAATGAGGGGGGTGAAGCCAAGAAAAAGTCGACGTCCCAGATGATGAAGGTGGATACCCGCAAGTTTGACAGCTTGGTCGAGCTTGTGGGTGAGTTGGTGATTGCCCAGACCCAGGTCTCGCAGCATCCGGATCTGGTGAATCTCCGCAGTCAGCAACTCAGTCGAAATCTTCAGCAGTTAAGCCAGATTGCTCTGGAACTTCAAAAAATCGCCATGTCGCTTCGCATGGTCGCTATTAAGGCCACATTCCAAAAAATGAACCGCTTAGTGCGCGACCTCACTGCCAGTATTCAAAAGCAGGTCGAGCTTGTGATTTCGGGGGAGGAAACGGAAATGGATCGCACCATTGTCGAAGAGCTTGGCGATCCGCTCATGCACATGATTCGGAACTCGGTCGATCACGGCGTTGAGATGCCTAACGACCGCATCGCCAAAGGAAAGCCCGCCAAAGGAACGGTCCGCCTCTCGGCTTACCATCAGGGTGGGAACATGGTGATCGAGATTGCCGACGATGGCGCCGGCCTCAACAAGCAGCGCATTCTCGCGAAGGCCATCGAGCGAGGGATCGTCGCTCCGGACGCCGAACTCGAGGACCGACAAATCTTCGATCTCATCTTCGCTCCCGGATTTTCCACAGCGGAGAAAATCACAGATATCTCTGGTCGAGGGGTTGGAATGGATGTGGTGAAGCAGAATATCGCGAAACTGCGGGGCAAGATCGAGATCGACTCGACGCCCGGCGAGGGCACGACATTCCGAATATTTCTACCGCTCACGCTCGCGATCATTGATGGGCTGATCGCACGTGTTGGTGATCAACGTTATATCTTCCCGACGCTCTCGGTTTGCGAATCCTTCCGTCCGACGACGGAAATGATTTCCACCATCTATGGCAAAGGCGAAGTGGTGAAGGTGCGTGGCAAGTTGCGTCCGATGCTCCGTCTCCACGAATACTTTGACATTGTGCCGCGCACCACGGATCCCACGCGCGCCCTCATTATCGTCGTGGAATCGGCCAACCAGCAACGCTGCATCCTTGTCGATGAGCTCATAGGCAAACAGGAGGTTGTGATCAAGAGCCTGGATGAACGCTTCAAACAAAACAAAGCGCTCGCTGGGGCCGCTATTCTAGGTGACGGAAAAGTCGGACTCATCCTCGATCCCCGCACATTAGTGCAAGTGAGTATTCCGGCTGAGGTGAACCGCGCCGATGCCGCTCAGGCGATCCTGGATGCGGCGGCAAGTCCGGCCGCCTTTACGATGTAGGCGGCAATGCCGTGGAGGGGGACAGACCTCTCCGCCGCACCGGTCTCCATGGCGACCTTCGGCATCCCGTAGACGATGCTGGTTTTTTCATCCTGGGCAAAGGTGATGGCTCCAGATTTGCGCAGGGCCAAGAGACCTTCCGCGCCATCACGGCCCATTCCGGTGAAAATCCCCGCCACGGCACGGGATCCCGCGATCGGTGCAGCCGATTGAAAAAGCAGATCCACCGATGGACGATGGTGCATGATTTTTGCCGCTTGCTTGATGCTGACGCTGTAGCCTTCCGGACCACGTTTTTGTAGCAACATGTGATAGTCGCCGGGAGCCACCAGCGCGAGGCCTGGACGCAACAAGTCGCCATCTTTGGCTTCCCTGACCTCAATCGCAGAAACGGAGTTCAACCTTTCCGCGAACGGGCCGCTGAAGGTGGCAGGAATGTGTTGAACAATACAGATGCCGGGGAGATCGCCGGGCAGTTGGCTGAAAACCTCGCGCAAGGCTTCCGTGCCACCGGTGGAGGCTCCGAGTAAAATCAACTGTCTGGGGTTGTATCGGGTCGTTCCCGAGGCAATCCTGTGTGCGGGAGGGGCGACCAGCGGGGCTCTCGTCCTTTGCATGGAGCTCGCCGCAGCCTTGATCTTAAAAATCAGCTCGGCCCCAAGATCCGCCATGAAGCGATCACTGGAAGGTTTGGGTAAAACATCCACGGCTCCGGCCTCCAAGGCCTCCAGTGCAATGTGGGAACCGGCGAGGCTGAGGGAACTCATGATGATCACCGGCATCGGGTGGTGTTTCATCAGGATTTTGAGGAAGGTGAGGCCGTCCATCTTTGGCATTTCAATATCCAGAGTGATGACGTCGGGCTTAAGCTCGAGGATCTTGTCGCGAGCGATGTATGGGTCGCCCGCTGTGCCCACGACTTCCAAGTCTGGATCGGAGCGAAGGACATCGCTCACCACTTTTCTCACGACCATCGAGTCGTCCACGATGAGGACTTTGATTTTCTTCGTGCTCAAGCTCATTTCGTTGCTTTTCTGTAAACGGCGGGCAGGATCGTCTGGAGACCATGCGTGATCCCGGAAAGGCTCTCGGAGTGTCCGACCTTGAGATATCCCCCAGGCAGGAGCATCCTAGCCAATCTGTTGACGAGCCATTCCTGCGACGGGCGGTCAAAATAAATCATCACATTCCTGCAAAAGATGACCTGAAACTTGGAATCGAAGGGATAGGAATCTTGAAACAGATTCATGAGGTGCCACTGCATATTGGCGCGCAGTTCCGACTTCACCCTCAGTCGACCGAGTTGGGAGCCCACTCCTCTCTGAAAGTAGCGCCGTTTGATATCCAGAGGCATCTCATCCAAACGGGATTCGGGGTAGATTCCCGCCTGAGCGGTGGCGAGTGCCGTGCTGCTGATATCCGAGCATTCCATTGACCACCGGAAACTCGGATTTTTCTCCGCATGGCGGGCCAGAGTGATGGCGATGGAGTAGGGTTCCTCGCCTGTCGAGGCCGCCGCACTCCAGCAGCGGAAGCGCCCATCGGCGCGAAAGGCGGGGTCTTTATTGAAATCACTGAAAACTGTCGATTCCAAAAACTCGAAGTGTTTTTTTTCGCGGAAGAAAAAGGTGTGGTTGGTCGAAATTGCGTCGATCAGGTGGTTGATCTCCTCGGCGCCATGTCGACCATGAAGGAGTTCGCAATACTCGGTGTAACTACTGCAACCATGTTCACGAAGTCGCTTGCCCAAACGCGATGAGACCAGTTCCATTTTACTGTCTCCCAAGTGGATTCGACTATGCTGGTAAACCAGTTGGGAGATTTTGCTGTAGTCGGCTTGGGTGAGTTTGGGTTGAACCATGTGAACGGAGTCTACTATCAAGCACAAATGCGGGCGGAGTGGCGAGCAGATCTTTTGGAGCTCAACCGGCTGCTCCCATCGTGTCGACGGTCTCTGCTAGATTCTATTTCGACAAATCAACTGGCCATCTTTCGTAAGAAAATCGCAAGCACTCTGGAGCGCATAGCTGAGGTTATAATGACTTCGCCATCCAGTCGCGGCGCGGAAGGCGCTCGAATCCACCACCCAGCGATCTGGCCAGATCTCCTTTGCGCGATCGCGTGTGAGACTAGGGATCGATTTGCGGAGGGCGGGGATAGAGTCGATAAGCAACGAGGCCAGTCTAACGAAGCTCAAGGGGACAGGCAGTGTGATGCCGCGCCCACCCACGACCTGAGCGGCGGTATCGATGAGATCGAAGTCGCTTATTTTTTGATCCGAGCAGAGATAGAAAGGACCGCGTGATTCCAATTCAAAGGCCGCCGAAATGGCGGTGATGAGATCTTCGATAGCGATGAAACTGAATTCTTTTTTTCGCCATCCGGGCTTCGTTCTAATGAGCTTTGTGCCCATTTGGAAAAGAGGGAGCGTGGCGGTGTCGCGTTCACCAAGGATCATGGGAGGCCTTAAAATGGCGATCTTTTTCGAGGAAAAATCACGGCGAATTCTTTGCTCTAACTCCAGCTTGGACTCGCCATACCATGTCACCGGTGCGTCTGCATGGGTCTCGGTTCGGGCAGACTGACCATTCGGCGTGGGGCCACCGGCGGATTGGGAGGAAAGAACGACGGTGCGGCAGTTTTCCGGTAAGGCACGGAGGATCTCCCATGTCCAATCCACATTGACTTTGAAGTACGAGGCTCGATCGCGCGCGAAAAGAACTCCCGCCGAGAGGATCGCATGGGTGGGATCCACCCCTTTCCAAGCCGAGGGATCTGGTGGAAGCGGGGTCACGGAATCACTCGCAAGACCCTCGCCAAGAAGTTGCTGACGAAGCTTATCTGGGTTTCTGACAGGCGCAAAAATACGCGTGCCCAGCTGCAGTTCTTGGAATAGGACATTCCGACCTACGAAGCCGGTTGCCCCGGTCAAAAGCAACGTTTTCATAGTTCGGTCGCAAGCAACGCCAAGGCTGCTCGGCGTGCCATTGGAGTGATTGGATCTAGGGCTTAGTGGCCCCACTCACTGGAGCGACTGCGGCGGGAGCGGAGTCCGTCTTCTGTCTCGCGATCTTGTATTTTTCGACTACGTTTTTCGCGTCGGGATCGGTCTCTGCGAGCTGGAGGATATCGGTGAGGAGTGAGGTGTAGCGCTCTTGCATCTGCTGAGTTTGTTGAACAGTGGCCTCACGTTGCTTGATCAGTTCTTGGGCGTTTTTTTCTGCGCCAGTAAGAGATTCGATTTGACGGTTCAGGTTTTCGCTTTGCCACCTCATGCTGCTCGCATTTTGGCCGAGGTTGCTGATTTGAGAGAAAAGAAAGATGCAAAAGGCGGCAGACAGAAGGGCGAGGCCGATTTGGGCACTGCTTCCTGTGGAGGAGTCCGTGTTCTCAGTGGGGTCGGTTTCAAATTCGTTCATAAAATTTTTTTCGGTTAGTTGGCCTTGGCTTCGATGCCGTATTTTTTGAGGAGGGTTTCGATTCGCGGATTTTTATTTTGAATTTGGAGTTGTGCCAGATCACGGATCAAGGCTGGCCCGACCTGGTTGGAGAGTTGGGCGCCAGATTCAATCTGTTGTTGCTGGGCTTGAAATTGTTGTTGGAGGGTTTGAAGGACGAGTTGCTGCGATTGGATCGCGTCCTGTTGTTTTTGAAGGTTGCGCTGAAGCCCTTGGTTGCTCCAAGTGGATACAAGAAACCAAAGGCTCAGTAGCAATGCTACGGCGCCGGTGGCTGTGGTGAGGGTGGAGGAGTTTGTGTTCATTATTTTGAATGTTCTGTTTGCCAGATCACCACTTGAACTCTCGATTTGAGGGGGCGTCAAGTGGGAAAAGCTCTTGCTGTTGGTCAGGGCGGGAAATTAGATTCCCTTGATGAATGTTTTGGTAACTGGGGGAGCTGGGTTTATTGGTTCGCATGTATGCGCCCAACTCGCGCTCCAGGGGCATGGGGTGACGGTGCTGGACGATTTCAACGATTATTACGATCCGCAGATCAAGCGCGCGAATGTCGAGGCTCTGGGATCTGGTGTTGTTCTCCGGGAGGGCGATATCCGGGAGGCGCGTTTTGTCCAAGACGTGATGGCGGAAGGCAAATTCGACTCTATCATCCATCTCGCAGCCCGTGCCGGTGTGCGTCCGTCTTTACTGGATCCGATGCTCTACATCCAAACCAATATCGTGGGCACCCAAATCCTCCTCGAGGCCGCGCACAAGAACGGTGTTTCGCGGTTTGTGTTTGCTTCGAGTTCGTCTGTCTATGGTCTTGCGAAAGTGGTGCCGTTTTCCGAGGACCAGCCTCTTCCTCAGACTTTAAGTCCTTATGCGGCCACAAAAATTGCCGGCGAGCAACTATGCGGGAATTATGCACACCTGTATGGAATGAAGGTCGTCTGCTTGCGTTTTTTTACCGTTTACGGACCAGGGCAACGCCCGGACCTCGCTATTCACAAGTTCACCGACTCCATCCACCACGGGAAAAAGATACCGCAATATGGTGATGGTTCGACCCGCAGGGACTACACTTACATTGATGACATCGTCCAAGGTGTCCTAGGAGCATTACGCTACGAAGGCCCCGCTTTTGATATTTTCAATCTCGGAGAAAACCAGACCACGACTCTCTCGGAATTGATTTCGGAGATCGAACGGGCTTTGGGTAAGCAGGCCATCATCGAACGATTACCGGAGCAACAGGGCGACATGCCTTTGACTTCCGCCGACATCTCGAAAGCCCAGCGACTCCTAGGTTACAATCCGACCACGAAAATCCGCGAGGGTATCCCGAAATTTGTGGAGTGGTATCTGAATCGCCAATGAAAAGCGTCGCCGAAATTGCTTCTGCCCTTATTCGCATTCCCAGCGTTAATCCCGATGGGGGCGATGCGGGCACCGATCAAACCGGCGAGGCCCAGTGTGCGGCTTGGGTGGCAGATTTTTTAAATGAGGCTGGAGCGGATGTGGCTCTCCGGGAAGTGCTGCCGCAGCGCCCGAATGTGGTCGCCTGTTTTCCCTCGAAGCGATCTGGCGCCCCCCGCATTCTTTTTGCGCCCCATTTGGACACAGTCAGCGTGGCTGGAATGACGATCGAGCCCTTCAGCGGTGAGGTGCGTGACGGTCGTCTATGGGGGAGGGGTGCCTCGGATACCAAGGGCCCGATGGCAGCGATGCTCTGGGCGCTTCGCGAGGCCCGTGATGTTTTGTCCGACCTGCCCTACGAGGTCTGGTTTGCCGGATTGGTGGGCGAAGAGGCTGGTCAGCATGGTGCAAAGGCGCTTGCTGACACCGACTATTTTGATTTTGTGATGGCGGGTGAACCGACCTCGCTCAATGTTGTTTACGCGCACAAAGGATCATGCTGGCTGCACTTGGAGACGTCGGGAGTCGCTGTTCATGCCTCTCGTCCCGAGAGTGGATCGAATGCCATCTACAAAATGGCCGATGCCATCGATTGCTTGCGGGGGGAAGTAGCCCCCCGCCTAGCCGAAAAATCCGACCCCGTCCTCGGGCACTCCACTTTGAGTGTGGGAATCATTCATGGTGGTTCGAAAGTGAATATTGTCCCCGATCACTGCGAGGCCTCTGTCGACATTCGCACGATCCCTAGGATGGATATGGGCTTCGTTGAAGAAATGCTCCGGAAAAAAGTTCCCGACATTCGAATCCAAATACGCGGCTCCGCGCCGCTGTATACGGACCCCGCCCATCCTCTCATCAAGGGTCTTCAGTCTTTGGGATCAAAACTTGAGGGAGCGCCTTGGTTTTGCGATGCCGCTGTTTTTGCATCCAAAGGTTCCGCAGCGATTGCGATTGGACCGGGATCGATCGCCCAAGCGCACACGGCCGATGAATTCATTGCCCTCGACGACTTGGAAAAAGGCGGGGCTTTCTTCTTGAGCTTCCTTCGTGCCTTGCGGGAGCGATGATTTTCTGGCGTGTTATCTCCTGTCGAATTCCCGTTCTTGATCTCATGCGGGTAAAGTGAAAAAGTGCCGCCTATCAGCAAGGAATATTACAGTTGGGAGCGGTCGACAGAGAAGGTGCGAAGGCCATTTTATGAGTCGAAGTTCTTCTGGGTCCCCCTTGTCGTGCTGGCATTGGGAGCTTTTGCTGGCTGGGTGGCCTTTGGCGTTCTGACCGATCGCTATCAGAAGCGCGCCGAGGAATTCGATCTCGAGCAGATGGGCGAAATGGAATCCGCTTCCATTCTTTACGACAGGAAAGGACGCGAGTTCGGAAAGCTCTTCATCCAAAACCGCCAACCAGTCCCCTATGAGCGCCTGCCGGAAATGCTCACGAAGGCCGTGATCGCGGCCGAAGACAATCGGTTCTATGATCACGATGGGGTCGATTACATGGGAATCCTCCGAGCCGCGCTCACCAACTATCGCAAGGGCAAAATCTCCCAAGGCGCGAGTACGGTCACCCAGCAAGTCGCGCGTAATTCTTTTGAGCTGCTCGAGCGCACTTATGAGCGCAAACTCGTCGAGCTCTATCTGGCTTGGCGGATCGAAAAAAGGTTCAGCAAAAAGGAAATCATGAATTTCTATCTGAATCGCGTCTACTTCGGCAGCGGCTTCTATGGGGCGGAAGCAGCCTCGCAGGGGTATTTCGGCAAGCCTTCCATTGACATGTCGATCGGCCAATGCGCCACGCTCGCCGGCCTTCTCAAGAGCCCCCAGGCCCTATCGCCGTTCAATAACCCAGAGGACTCTCAACAGGCGCGGGATTTTGTGCTCAAGCGAATGAGGGAATTGGGCTTCATTACCCGCAAGGAATTGGAGCAGGAAATCGGGTCACCCACCGCTGTGGTCAAGCGGAAGAACCCATTCAAAGTCAGCTATGCCATCGAACTCATCCGTCAGCAGGCGATCAAGGCCCTAGGCTTCGAGCGCACGATGAATGGCGGATACAAAATCTTCACCACCCTCGATGCCGACCTCCAGCGTGCGGCGGATTCCGCCACTCAGGAATTCCTTCTCACTGTCGAGAACCAGCCCGGCTACAAACATCCCACCTTTGCCCAATACCGCGCCGCCACGCAGAAGACCGAGGAGGCCATCAATCGAGGTAATATGGGTAACAAAATGCCGGAACCGAAATACCTTCAAGGCGCGGCGCTCGTTGTTGAAAATAAAGCCGGTGGCATCCTTGCGCTCACGGGGGGACGCGACTTCGTTCACAGTGAGTATAATCGTGCTGTTCAAGGTAAGCGCCCCGCCGGCACGGCCTTCACGCCCTTTGTTTATGCGGCCGCATTCCAATCCGGTAACTTCCCTGGTGAAATCGTTCAAGATGCCTGCATCGACAACCGCTACGTCATGGTCGGAGGTGAAACTGGCATTCTCGGTGAATGGGGAGTCGAAACCGACGATAACGAATACGAAGGTCCCATCCCCGCCCGAGACGCTCTCGTTAAGGGAAAGAATGCCGCCACTGTCCGCCTCGGAATGAAGACGGGCATCCAAGCAGTCAAAACCATTGCCGCCGCGGCTGGCATTTCTTCCCCGATACGCGATTATGCCAATGCTTTTCTCGGGAGCAGTGAAGTCACCCTCGACGAGATTGTTCTCGGCTATACCGTTTTTCCGAATCTCGGTCAGCGACCGGCGGATCTTTACATCATCCAGTCTGTTCAGGATGCCAATGCGAAGACCATTTTCAATGCGCCCCGCAAGCGCTATCAGGTTATGTCCCCCGCTGCCGCTTATCAGGTCCACTCGTGCCTCAGTGACTATATGGAGCGCGGGCAGGGATCCCTCGCAACGAAGCAATTCGGGCTTGGTGGATTCCCTGTCGCCGGAAAAGCCGGAACCGCCTACGGATTCACGGACACCTATTTCATCGGCTACAGCCAGGCCATCACGTGTGGCGTGTGGGTCGGATTTGACAAGCCGACCAAGATTTATCGCGGCGCTTTCGGCAAAGACTTGGCCCTCCCCATCTGGTCTAAAATCATGAACGTGGCCGAAAAGGACTTTGCATCCAAAGTCATCGAAAAACCAACCGTGCTCAAGCCCATCGAGATATGCCGATCCTCTGGGCTACTTGTGGCGCCTCGCTGCTCGCAAACGCCTTCTTCGCCGGAAGGGGCTCCACAACAGAACGCCGCCGCCGCGCAGGCCAGCACCACTTATAAAGAATGGGCCACCGAAGTGCAGGCGCCCAGCATCATTTGCGATATCCATGGAGGCGGAGTCCGAAACTACGCGAAGGAATTCGACCAAGACGATTGGCCGAAAGCCGCCGCCGCCGTCGATCTCACAAAAATTCGCCCCATAGCGATGACCGCCTCCGCTCTGGTTGGATTCAATGATGTGTATCAGTCCGTTCGTCCCGGCGCGGAAAGCGATAACGATGCCAACATACCCATCGCCAAAGCCATTCCCGTTGATACCCCGCCCCCCTCGACAGACACCGCCACAGCGCTTCCCGCTGAAGTCGAGGTTCGACGCGCCGAGCCCGTCAACGCTCAATCCCAGCCATTGGAAGCGCCCGCTCTCTCGGTCCCACCACCCGCCGCAATCGACCTCTCAAACTAAACAGGAGGCCCTTTTTCTTTAGTCCCGTTTAGCTGCCTCCGAAAATAAATAAAAAAAGTTATTGCATCGGCCAAGATCGGGTGTAATTTGAAATCCTAATCGCGGGGTGGAGCAGCCCGGTAGCTCGTCAGGCTCATAACCTGAAGGTCAGAGGTTCAAATCCTCTCCCCGCAACCACTTCTAACATTCGTTAGAGGTTTTTTTCTAAAAAACCATTCAGTGTTTCTCGGTTTGTTTTTTTGGAACCACTCATTTGAGTCCAAATTGGGCATGCTCTTTTGAACAGCGAGATTCCTCAAATGGACTGTCTCCTTTCTCGTTTTGAGTCCTTCAACGAGAATTCACATCAAAATTGTCATTGACACACGATTGATTGCTTGATGAGATGAAGTCTCAATATCATCATATATGAAAATCAATCACACTATTTGCGCTATTTTACTCGGAACCCAATTGATTGGTGAGGTGGCTACGGCGGGCGACCGGAGGTTCACCTATGTTTACGAATCAACCACGTCAGCGAAGGGGGAAATTGAAGTTGAAAACTTTGCGACTTGGAAAACGCGCCGCGAGGGCAGCGGACGAGCCAACGAATTTGATTTCCGTCATGAGATAGAATACGGCGTGACGGATCGGTTGCAGGCGGCCATTTATGTGGCCGATTGGAAAGTGAGCGAAGAACGACCGATCTACAAGGCGACGGCGTTGGAGTTGATTTACAATATGACGAATCCCGTCACGGATCTTTTGGGGTCTGCGCTTTACGGGGAAGTGAAACTTGGGGATCAGCAGTTCAAGTTAGAGGGAAAACTTCTTCTTCAGAAAAATTTTGGTCCCATCGTGATGGCCTACAATGCGGGGATCGAGGCCGAGTGGGAGGGAGAGCGATTTGGCCACTACGAAGAACGGAGCGGGGAGTTCATGGAAAGTTTTGGCGTTAGTTACCAAATTTCTCCTCATTTCCTGTTGGGTGGAGAGTTTCTGCATGAAGTGGGATTCGACGAATGGCAGGAGGCGGGAGATCCTGTGATTTATGCGGGTCCCAACGCATCCTTCCGTTTCGACCGTTTTTTTGTGACTACGACGGCGATGATGCAGGTGACGGCCGTGAAAGATGAGCCGGACTTCCAGTTGCGCACGATTTTCGGAATGCATTTTTGAGAAACAAGGAAATCCTTTCCATGCATAAAGCCAAACTGACATTGGCGGGGTTGCTGTTGTTCGTTGGAGGTTGCGCCAGCTTTCAATCTGGAGCACCAGCGATCACTCCCGCGATGGTGAAAGTGGCACAGTCTTCCGGTGATTCATTTGAAAAACTGGAAAAGGGTCGGCGTTTGCTCGCGATGCGATGCACGACGTGCCACGCTCTCGAGCCGATTGGCAATTATACGGTTCCAGAATGGATCGACATCGTTGAAGACATGGCGGATCGATCGGGATTGAAAAACGAGGAGCAGCAGGAAATCCAAGCCTACCTGATCGCCGCTCGAAAGACTCTGTAGGCGGGAAATCGGGCCGGCATGCCGGCTTTGTGCGGCAGATGCCAAGTCTTCGTTAAACCGCAAGCTTGTTGTGCGATGGAATGCATCGCGGGGTTGCTTTCCTCATTTTCATGGAGTCCACTCGCTCTCGAATGGAAGAAGGATCATTGATGGAGAATCTCGAGGGCGAATTGGAGCGCCACTTTGGGCATACGGGATTTCGATCGGGTCAGCGTCAGGTTGTGGAGACTTTGCTGGAAGGACGCTCTGCTCTGGCGGTTTTTCCCACCGGCGGCGGGAAATCGCTTTGCTACCAACTTCCCGCTATTCTGCTGGAGGGGCTCACGTTGGTCGTCTCTCCGCTCATAGCGTTGATGAAGGATCAGGTGGATGTGCTTGTGGCGCGGGGAATCGCGGCTGCAAGGTTGGATTCGACTCTCACGGCCGCCGAGGTGGCCACGGTGTATGAGGGTATGGTGAGCGGCACGCTTAAGTTGCTCTACGTTGCGCCCGAGCGATTCGTGAGTGAGACATTCGTGGCTAAGATCAAGCGTGCGAAGATCAGTCTGCTTGCGATCGACGAGGCTCACTGTATCTCGGAGTGGGGGCACAATTTCCGCCCCGAATATTTGCGCCTCGCCGCCTTGGCGAAAAAATTCCGAATCAAGCGTGTGCTTGCTCTCACAGCCACAGCTACTCCGCCGGTGGTCGCGGAAATCTGTGCGGGTTTTGGGATCAAGAAGAAGGACTGCGTTCAGACATCCTTTCTTCGGCGGAACCTGGCCATGCACATCACACCTGTTTCGGCCGACCAGCGGCTTCCGCTTTTAACTCAAAAACTAACGGCTTCGGCGCACATTCCCGCCATTGTTTATGTGACGCTCCAGCATACGGCGGAGAGCGTGGCGGGGCACCTCAAAAAGGCCGGGATCCGTGCCCGCGCCTACCACGCCGGCATGGCGAACGAGGTTCGGGCAAGTGTGCAGGACGATTTTATGAGCGGTCGGTGTGACGTCATCGTCGCCACGATCGCCTTTGGAATGGGGATTGATAAATCAGATATCCGAGCAGTTTATCACTTCAACCTTCCCAAGACGCTGGAGAACTATCAGCAGGAGATCGGGCGCGCGGGGCGGGACGGTTTGCCCGCGCACTGCGAAATGCTCGCCTGCGCGGATGATCTGACGGTTTTGGAGAATTTCATTTTGGGCGACACACCTGAGGAAAGTGCCTTGCGGCATTTGGTGGATCACCTTTTGAGGTTGGGGGATGAGTTTGACATCAGTCGCTATGACCTCTCTCGCACCACGGATATTCGATCTCTCGTTTTGGAAACGGTCATCACCTATCTGGAAAAGGAAGGAATCCTAGAGCCCGCCGGTTCCTTCTACAGCACGTTCCAGATCTCGTTTCATCATGCCGAGGATCGTGTGATCGCGGGCCACACGCCGGAGCGTCAGCGTTTTCTCGCCGCTCTCTTCGCTTCTGGCAAGCGTGGCCGGAAGTTTCTTACGGTTGATGTCGATGCCACCGCTGCGGCAACAGGAGAGACTCGGGAGCGGATAATGAAAGCTCTCAGCTATCTTGAGGAGGCAGGGGATATCGCCATCAAGCCCTCTGGTCTCCGTCACCGGTTTCGGCTTCTTCCTAAAGCAAAGGAGCGTTCTCCGCATGAGCTGGCCACTTGGCTTTACGGGCTTTTCACCGCTCGCGAAAAAAAAGACCTCGCGCGGTTGGACGGCATTATGGAGTTCGCTTCCTCTCCAGGGTGTCTCACGCGTCGGTTGGTCGCTTACTTCGGGGAAGTAATGGGGGAGGATTGCGGTCATTGCGGTCGCTGTGCGGGTGTGGTCGCGAGCCCTCCGCCGCGAAGTGAACAATGGGAAATTGCGATTGCGGGCATTTCCGCCATTCAGACACTGCGAGCTGAGGGGCACGCCGCTCTACGCTCCAAGCGAGCGCTAGCCCGCTTCCTATGCGGCATCACCAGCCCCGCTGTTTCGAGGGATCGCCTCACGCGGCACGATGCATGTGGCATGCTCGAGAGCGTTCCCTTTGCAGAAGTGCTCGCTCATCTCAACACCCTTGCGTGATAGGGTTACTGCCCGCAAGCGATCTCACCTATGAGTGAAATTCAAGCCTATCGCGCTGGGGGTTTATTTTGGTGTTTTGTCAAACTTTCGCTAGACACAACAAATACGTCTGATACCCATTTACAGACATTCGTTCAAAGAAAAGGGTCGAATTGAAATTTCAGGATTTCACCTATTGGGGAATGGGTGAAAAAAAATCCACCGCAGTCAAATCTTGGGGAAGAAGTGACTGCGGTGGTACTTTTTTGTGTAAAATAGGAGGGTTTGTAGCACAGACCGAGGGAACATGAGGTCGCGTTAGGATCCAGCTATCTGAAATCTTTAGATGCGCATCTAAAAAGCGTAGCAGCCAAGTAAGGCGGCGTGATTTTTAAATCATTTTGCCGTAAAAACCTATCGTGTTTCTTTGATTGTTTCGAAAACGGGTTGAAGGATCGGGTTAGGGGTGTTGATAACTCGAGTGCCGATGATTTCGCCTTTCTCGTTTTTAACGGGGACCACGGTTTGAATGGGGGCCCCGTAGTTGATGAAGCCTTTTAGCTCCGTGTTTTCAAATTTCGATGTGGTGCCTGTTTCGATAGTGACTCCGAGTTGGCGGGTTTGAAAGGAATTCGGTGAAGCGGGGACCACAACCAAGCGGCCAGTGGCGTCGTTCTGAACGCGTGCGGGCGAGTATCCGCTCGGATAGGAAATTTCCTGTCCGATAAATATCTTGGAGCTATGAACCTTGGCTGGCGGGCCCTCGAATGTCTTTTTGGGGTAGCCGAGGATGGTTTTAGCGGAGGAGGATTCCTCCTCTTCCTCATCGTAGTGAATCTGCGGAGTGACGGTGGCCGTGGCTTGATGGGGCGTTGGCGTTGGTTGGGGGTCCGCGCGGATGAGCAAAGGCGGTTGAAGGAGGATGAGCGCTAGCAGGAGGAGAAAGGCGTTTCTGTGTGGGGTGGTCATAGGAAATGGGGTGGTATTTGAGAATCGTCCGCTCGGGAGCAGAATAATACGAAAATAAGAGGCGTGCAATCGAGAGGGAATCGTTCTTGTCCTTCAACAGGGATGGGCCAATCTCAATGAGATGGATTCGTATTTTTCTGAACTGGGCGAGATGGTCTATAATCGTTGGAAGAAGTTGGACTTTTCTCCCGAGGCTTTTCCCGAGATCGCAACGGCTGTCCTTGTCGAGCGGCCGCCGGCAGACAATGTCAACCTACCCAAATTGGTGCGCGAGTTTCTGCTCGAGGATGCGCAACCGGTGCAGTCCGCATCGGGATTTGGTCAACCCGAATTGATCGTTTACGACACGCCGCGCTTTTACATTCAGGTTTTGTTTTGGATGGAGGGAACGACGGATATCCACCAGCACGGGTTCTCGGGAGCTTTTCATGTGATGGAGGGTTCGAGTTTGCATTCGCTATTCGAGTTCGAGGATGCGGAGTCGATCACCTCGCACTTCCGTGTTGGGAATCTGAAGTTGAAGGAATCGCATCTATTGGAGACTGGCGCAACGATGCCGATTGTTTCGGGTTCGGGATGCATTCACTCGTTGTTCCACTTGGATTCGCCTTCGGTATCGGTCGTCATCCGCACGCACTCGGATCCATCTTGCGGGCCCCAATTCACCTACTTGCCGCCGCATCTTGCGGTCGATCCCGTGCAGAATGATGGGCTCACCTTGCGGCGCAAGCAACTCCTCGACCTGCTTGAGCAGACCGGTGATCTCGAGTATGCGGACATCGTAATCGAAATGATCCGTGGGTTGGATTTTGAGCGGGGATTTTTCATTCTTCAGAATGGCATCGGGCATCTACGGAATCTGGGTGCCTGGGCCGAGGTGTGGGAAGCATTCGCACAAAAACACGGCCCACTTGCCGAGGCGGTGCCGCCGACGTTGGAAGAGATCATTCGACGGGATGGAATCGCGGCTATGCGCGGGATGATCGGCGATCCAGACCACCGATTTTTTCTCGCTCTGTTGCTGAATGTCGATGATGGAAAGTCGCTTTTGGAAATGGTCGGCCTGCGCTATGGTGGTGCGCCTGTCGATATGATCCTCCAATGGGCCGAGGAACTCATGCAGGTCACCGAATCCGGCACATGGATGATCGATGCCGATTTTCCCGACGAACTTGGTATCGAGCAGGATGAGCAACCGGGGGTCTTTTTGGAGGCGTTGCGGTATTTTCTGAATCCCAAAAAACCACCGGCGAATATCTCCTCCGAAGACTTGGGGGTTTTACGAAGCGCCTTCGACCGCTCGAGTTGGAGGGCGTTGATTAAACCCTGAAGCACATTTGAGACAGGATTACAGGAGTAGCAGGATTGACGGGATCGCTGAGTGTTATACAGCACGGGGGATGGTGGTCTCTCGCACGCCTTGCCGGCCAATTTCCCACAGACTCGAGATAATCGCTCGCTAGCGGGCCGACTTTAAAAACCAAGCGTAGGCGTCGAGGATGCCTTCTCGAAGCGGGATGCGGGGGCTCCAACCGAGGGAGCGGAGTTTTTCGATGTTGAGAAGTTTGCGCGGGGTGCCATCCGGTTTTGATGTGTCGAACACGAGTTCTCCATCGAAGCCCAATGTCCCGCAGACCGTCTCCACAAGTTCACGAATGGTAAAATCCTCCCCGCAACCGATATTCACAATCTCGGGGGAGTCATAATTTTTGAGGAGAAAAAGGCAGGCGTCCGCGAGGTCATCCACGTGCAGGAATTCCCGGCGAGGCGAGCCTGTGCCCCAAACGGAAACAGAGCGAGCGCCGCTGGTCTTAGCTTCGTGAACCTTGCGGATGAGGGCAGGGAGGACGTGCGAGGTGCGAAGATCGAAGTTGTCATTTGGGCCATAGAGGTTGGTCGGCATGGCGGAGATGAAGTTTTTGCCATACTGCTTCGCGTAGGCTTGGCAAAGTTTGATGCCGGCGATTTTTGCCAGCGCATAGGCATCGTTAGTGGGTTCCAGCGGACCGGTGAGGAGGGAATCCTCGCTAATCGGTTGCGGTGCTAGTTTCGGATAAATGCAGGAACTGCCGAGAAAGAGGAGCTTGGCTACACCGAAGTCCGCTGCGGATTGGATGACGTTGTTCTGGATCGTGAGGTTCTCGACGAGAAACTCCACGGGGCTCTCGGAATTGGCAACAATGCCGCCAACCCGCGCGGCTGCATCAAAAACAAACTCCGGACGTTCGATTTCAAAAAAACGGCGCACGGAGGAGCGATCGAGAAGGTCGAGGTCGGATCGGGTTCGGGTCAGGATTTGGGTGAAGCCTTCCGCTTGGAGTCGGCGAACGATCGCGCTCCCGACCATGCCACGATGACCGGCAACGAAGATTTTCGACTCTTTGTTCATAGCGGCGGATTTCATAGAACGGGCTTCGGCATGGGAAGAAATGGATTTACGCCTTTGGATTCACACTGGCTTGAAGTCCCGCTTCCACATTGGGATAGCGGAAGGAATAGCCCGCAGTCAATGCGACCTCGGGAATGACGCGAACGCTGTCCAACATGACCCGGGAAAGCTCGCCGAGCGCGAGACGAAGAGCGAATGCCGGGGCGGGTAAAATGGCTGGCCTATGAACAACCCTAGCAAGAGCCCGGGTGAAATCGGTATTCCGAACAGGTTCTGGGCACACGGCATTCACTGGTCCGGAGATCGACGCATTGGCAATCGACCACAGAATGAGGCCGGCGACATCATCGACATGGATACAGCTCATCCACTGGCGGCCGTTGCCGAGGGGGCCCCCGACGCCCATCTTGAAAAGTGGCAGAACGAATCGCATGGCTCCACCGGGTCCAGTCACAAAGCCGATGCGAAGCTGGACAATCCGGACGCTTTTCGCGGCGGTGCCTTGTGTCGCCTCCTCCCAAGCCTTGCAAGTTTCTGCTAAAAAACCGGTGCCTGCGGACGAGGTTTCGCTGACGGAATTCTCTCCCGTGTCACCATAGTAACCTATCGCGGACGCATTGATGAGGATGCGTGGCCCGTCTGGAAGTCGCGAAAGTCCCTCCATGACGTGTCGCGTCGTCTCCACGCGACTGCGAAGGATTTTTTCTTTTTTTTGGCGTGTCCACAATCCGAGGATCGACTCGCCCGCGAGATTCACAACGGCATCCAGTCCGGAAAAGTCCGGAATGGCATCCAGCGAAAACCGTCGAAATCCAGGACGTTCGTTTCTCGAAAAACAAACCACTTCTTGGCCGCGGCCCAATGCCGCCGCTTGTAGGCGTGAGCCGATATATCCCGTCGCGCCAATGATGCCGATTTTCATTTCAGAACTTTAATTCTCAATTTCCAAAAGCGCGCCAATATTCGCGATCCTCGGATGCTCGCGAATGCCTCATAGAAAGCGAATCGTAAGAGGGAATTTGTAGGATTCCCCGTTGCTGGCACGAATGGCGCCCATGATTAGGAATACGGCCCAGCAAATAACAAGGATGACTGGTAAGGCAATCGGAACGATGAGGCAGGAACCAAACAGGGCCACCAAGCCTGCGAGAAAAAACCACAGGCTCCAAGAGATATGGTAGTTCAAGACTTCTCGGCCGGCGGCATCCATGCCCGGAACATCGTTTTTTTTCAGCAACCAAATGATAAGCGGGCCGAGAATGTGACCGAACCCCACTATCACGAGACCCGCCAGCGCGCTGAGGTGCATGAGTGTGATCCATTGCCTCGTGTCGGGACCTTGCGACTTCGGTGGAAGCGGCGGCGGTTGGTAAGATGGGTCGGAATTTTCCATTTTCAAATAATCGCTGTGGAGAGTCGGGAAATCAAGATTAGGCAATCTCCCCAAATTCAAAAAAACGAATGGAAAGCCGTCAAACGATCTGCTAATCATGGCCTCACTATTTATGAAAAATATCCCCCATTTGGCTCTCTCGCTTGTGGTGTCCGCTTTCATCTGCGCTGGTTCGGCTCAGGCACAGTCGCCCGCAGCTGCTGCTGAAAACGAAAAGGCCTACGAGCTTTTAGCAAACGCCGATTATGCCAATGCCGCAGCGGCGTATGACGAAATCATCAAAGGTTATCCTACGGATATTTTGGTGCAGAGTTGCCGAATTCAGCTCGCCATGTGTCAGCTCTACATTGGCGAATACGACAAGGCTCTCACCAATTTGGACGACACTTCCAAGGGAATGGAGCTGACGGCGGATCTTGTGATGTTGGTGGATAGTTTGCGTCCGCAAATTTACACCGCGAAAGCAGCTGTTCTTGCGGCAGCAGATGCGGGTCGCAAGGCGGCGTATGAGAAAGCGATCGCGAGCTACTCGGATTTTATCACCAAATATCCGGCGCCGAAGTTCCCGGAAACCGAGTCGGCCATCTATGGTCGGGCCATGTGCAAGTTCCAAATCGAGGAATATGGAAAGTGCGCTGAAGATTTGGAGCTGAACATCAAGAGTTTCCCGGCCAGCCCATCGATTCCCTCCACCAACAACCTGCTGGCGATCACCTTTGCGACCCAAGCGGCCCAAATCCTCACCAGCGAAGGTGGAGACAAGGCTAAGGGGCTCGAAGTGGCCAAGCGGGCTGAGGAAATCCTGCTCAAAATCATTTCCGATAAAAAGGATCTCGTTCTTATGAACGATGCCAACTACCAGCTCGGTGAAATCGTTTTCATGAGAGGCGCTTTCAGTCCCGAGGAGGAGCGCCAAGCCATTTACAATCAAGCCGCCGAGTTCTACCTAGCAATTCTTCCCAAAGAGGATGTGGAGGAAATGCAAAAGGAAAAAATCAAGTTGATTGGCCCACAGCGGGTCGAAGCTCTTCGCGCCAAAAATATGGTGCTCAAAAAGAAGCTTGAGAAGGACCTCGAGCGTGAGGCTAAAAGACTCGCTGAAATCTCAGCCAAGCCGGATCAGACGGCATCCGCCTTCCTCAAGGTGGGTGAGATTTTCTTTAATTCGGGAAAACACAACGAGTCCCGGGTGATCATTTCTCACATTGCGCCATTCCTAACGACGGAAGACGAAAAAATGCGGGCGCTCTATTACAAGGCGATGGGATATGCCGTCCAAAGTGTGGAGGCTCCCGCAGTCAAGTGCTACGAGGAGTTTGTGGCCTCCTACAAAGGAAAACCCATCGCCGAAAACCTGCCGTTCCTCATTGGCAATCTCTACCTCGTCCAAGGTAAAAACGAGGAATCCATCCGGTATTTTGACGAGTCGATCGAGCAGTATCCGAAGGGGCGTTTGTCGGGATTATCCGTGGCTCAAAAAGCCCAAGCCCAAGTCGCCCTCAAGAAATACGACGAGGCCCTCAAGACTTTCTCGGACACCATCGCAAGCAATCCCACGCCGGATATCGGGCTCATTGCCCAATATGGTATTGCCAGCATCTATCGTGACACAGCCCGATGGGATGAGGCACTCGCCGCTTTTAAGCTGACCAAAGAAAAATATGGCGACACGCCACAGGGTGCCGAATCGGGATACTGGGTCGCCGCTTGTATGCAGCAGAAGGGGGACAATGCCGGAGCCGCTCCCTTGTTTGAGGAGTTCATCAAGGCGAACGCCGACCATGTCTTGTTGCCTCTGGCGACATTTGCTCTGGGCAACGCACAGATCGCCATTGGCCAGAAAGAGGTTGGCATGGCCACTCTGGCACAGGTCGTCGAGAAGTTCCCCGATTCCTCTCCAGCTCCGTTCACCTACTTCTCTAGAGCCCAGGTTTTTTCAACTGATAAAAAGCCGGATGAGGTGACGAAGCTCATGCGTGAATTCATCGAGAAATATCCGAAGGATGATAAAGTCTTCTACGCCTTTAACAGCATCGCGCAGAACGCCATTGTCGGCGGAAAACCCGATGAGGCTCTCGCGGCCTACTCCGAGCTTGTGGAAAAGTATCCCGAGAACCCGAATTCGCCCGGTTCGTTGGTGAAAATCGCGGAGCTCCAGCGGGCACAGGCCGACCGCTTGGCAACGAATTACAGCTCACTCAAGCCCGAAGATCGTGAGAAGTGGAAAGCATCCATCGACGCCTCTGTGGCTTCCTTGGAGAAGTTGATTGCTGTCTATCCTCAGAGTGCAGACATCGTGGCTGGTCTCCAATCGCTTCTGACTTGCCAGCGCACCTTGATTCGCTCCTCGCTCAAGTCGGACACCGACGTGGAAACTTACTTTCAAGAAGTCGCGGAGAAAACATCCGATCTCAGCGCGAAGAGCAAGATTCTCTTTACGCTAGCTGCTTTCATCTCCGAAAAAGACAAACCTCGTGCCCTTGCCAAGATGGGCGAGGCCTACAATGCCTCTGTGGTTTATAGCCCTAAGGATCTGGACATCTATGGACTCGCACTCATCGAGAACGGCAAGGTGGATGAAGCTCAGGCTGTCTTTGAGAAGTTGATGGCCGATTATCCGATCCCCGAAGGAGTCAAGGAAACAGCTGCTCCTACGGCGGTTCAGGAGGCCCAAGCCACAGCTCTCTTTGGAAAGGGTCGCGTTGCCCAAGAACGCAAGCAAACAGCGGAATCAGGACAATTGTTTGAGCAGTTGAAAGTTCTTTACCCTTGGTCGCCTAAAGTCCTAGAAGCGAATTATGGTATTGCCCAGTCGCTCCGTGCGGCAGACAAGGCAGATGATGCCATCAAGTTGCTCGGAACAATCATCCGCGCCCAGAATGCCACCGCCGAGCTTCGTGCGAATTCTTTCCTCCTCTATGGCTACATCATGAAGGACAAGTCGGACAAGGAATCGGATCCCAAGAAAAAAGAAGAGGCGCGCGCATCTGCGGTGGATTTCTTCATGAAGATTCCTCAGTTCTACTCGGGCGTTCCTGCCGCCGCTGTGCCCGGTCTCTGGGAGGGGGCTCAACTCATGGAGCAACAGGCTGCCGCCAGCGCCGATCCCAAGTTCAAAGCTCAGCAACTCGGTCGCGCGAAGGCTTCGTATGACCAAATCGTGAAAGATTTTCCGAATGACAAAATCGCACCGCAAGCCAAAGAGCGCGCGCAAGCTCTCGCTGGATCGTGAATAAAAGGGAGCGCGCGGCGGAGCTTCTCAAGCGCCTCCCGGCTATCTATCCGGACGCTCATTGTGAATTGGTCTATTCCAATCCTCTGGAGTTGCTGGTCGCGACGATTCTCTCTGCTCAGTGCACCGACAAGCGGGTCAATATGGTGACCCCGGGGCTCTTTCGGCGCTGCCCGACTGCGGCGGATTACGCCGCTATTTCGCAGGAAGAAATGGAGGGGCTGATTCGTTCGACGGGGTTTTACCGCAACAAATCCAAAAATATCCGCGCGATGGCAGCGGCATTGTTGGAGAGGCATGGGGGAGAGGTGCCCTCCACGTTGGAGTCGCTCGCGGCCCTGCCAGGGGTCGGGCGCAAGACGGCGAATGTTGTGCTTGGTAATGCGTTTTCTAAAAACGAAGGGATCGTCGTGGACACCCACGTTTCCCGTTTATCCCAGCGATTAGGGCTTACCAAATTCACCGATCCGATCCGCATCGAGCAGGATCTCATTAAACTTTTTCCGCGCTCATTTTGGACTGACTTCAGCCACTGCCTCATCTTTCACGGTCGCCGCCGTTGCCCTGCGCGCAAGCCGGATTGCGCCCAGTGTGAGTTGAATGATATTTGCCCCTCGGCCAAGGTGTGAAGAGCGGGGGTCACTTTGCCCCGTTGCGCGGAATCGATATTGCACAAAAAAGTTGAGCGTTTCGATTCCAGTGGTCACAATCCGAGGTCTTATGGTTGTCGCTCCCAAAATCCGTGGATTTATTTGCACCACAGCTCATCCGGAAGGATGTGCCAAACATGTCGCTGAACAAATTGCCGTGGTGAAAAACCGTGGACCAATTGCCAACGGGCCCAAGAAGGTGCTCGTGATCGGCTCATCCACCGGATACGGGTTGGCTTCCCGCATCGCTGCCGCTTTCGGTTCGAATGCCGCCACGGTCGGAGTATTCTTCGAGAGGCCGAGCGAGGGTGACCGCACCGCGACAGCCGGGTGGTATAATTCGGCCGCATTCGAGCGCGAAGCTGCCGCTGCTGGTCTGTATGCCCGCTCGTTCAATGGCGACGCCTTTTCCGATGCCATAAAGTCGGAGGTCATTGCCGCCATCAAGGCAGACCTAGGGCAAGTGGATTGCGTGATTTACAGCTTGGCTTCCCCGCGTCGCACGCATCCCAAAACCGAAGAGGTTTTGAAGTCCGTCCTCAAGCCGATTGGCGAATCTTACACAAATAAAAACCTCAATACTGGGAACGGCGTGGTGAACGAGATCACCATTGATCCGGCGAACGAGGATGAAATCGCACACACCGTGGCGGTCATGGGCGGCGAGGATTGGGAGATGTGGATGGAAGCCCTGGCATCGGCAAACGCCCTTGCGCCCGGTGTTCAGACCCTCGCTTATTCCTACATCGGACCCGTGCTCACGTGGCCGATCTACAAGAACGGCACCATCGGCCAAGCCAAACTCGATCTCGAGCGTGCGCAGAAAGCCCTTGATCAAAAGCTCGCACCGCTTGGCGGGAAGGCTTGGATATCCGTCAACAAGGCGCTCGTCACGCAAGCTAGTTCAGCCATCCCGGTCGTTCCTCTTTACATTTCCCTTCTCTATAAAATCATGAAGGCCGCCGGGTCGCATGAGGAATGTATCGAGCAGATGGATCGTCTCTTCCGCGATCGCTTGAGCAGTGGAAACCCCCAGCCCGACGAGGCTGGACGCATCCGATTGGATGACTGGGAAATGGCTGAGGGTGTGCAAAATCTCATCAGCGATCGCTGGGCCGCAGTGAATACCGAAAACTTCGCCGAGTTGGCGGATTTTGCCGGCTATCAAGCGAACTTCCTCAAGCTTTTCGGATTCGCTCTCGATGGGGTCGACTATTCCGCCGATACGGATGTCGCCGTTTCTATTCCGTCGATCTCCTGATTTTCAAAGCCGTCTGACTGAGGCCTAGGCCCGCAGGAACCTTTGAGCGATGGGCATTCGGCGACCGATTCCGAATGCCCGACTGGTAACACGTAGACCTGGTGCGGCCTGCTCGCGTTTGTATTCATTGAAGTCCACCTTGCGCGTGACCCATTGAACGGTTTGGGCATCGAATCCGTGTGCGACGATGGCATCCACCCCGAGATTTTCTTCAACGTAAAGTCGCAAGATGGCATCTAGAGTTTCATAGGGAGGAAGGGTATCCTGATCGGTTTGGTCGTGACGAAGTTCGGCGCTCGGTGGTTTGTCGATGGTCCGGCGGGGAATGATTTCTGAATCGCGATTCAAAAACTCCGCTAACGCGTAAACCATCGTTTTCGGAACATCGGAGATCACGGCGAGACCGCCGCACATGTCGCCGTAGAGCGTGCAATAGCCGACCGCTAACTCGCTTTTGTTGCCAGTGGTGAGAAGAAGGTGGCCGAACTTGTTGGAAAGTGACATGAGGGTGAGTCCGCGAAGGCGCGCCTGCATATTTTCCTCGGTCGTATCTTCGGGGAGGCCGTCAAAAACGGGTTGCATCTGCTTTTTGAAGGCCTCGAAGCTATCCGCGATGGGAATCGTGTGATAGGTGATGCCCAAATTGCGGGCAAGAGCGGCGGCGTCCTCCAAGCTATGGGACGAAGAATACGGAGATGGCATTGCGATGCCGGTGACTTTCTCCGCCCCCAAGGCCTCGACGGCGATGCAGGCCGTCACGGCGCTGTCGATGCCTCCGCTCAGGCCCAGCACAGCGGAGCGGAATCCGCACTTGGAGGCATAGTCTCGCAAGCCCAGCACCAGAGCGCTTCGAAGGTCCCCCATGTCTGTTGAAGGTTCGGGTTTCTGGGACAGCGATTCGTCCACCAGCAACTCTGCCTCCACAAAACCGGGAGCGCTTTTCAGGTTCTTTCCATCGGCTCCGATGGCGAGGGAGTATCCGTCAAAGACCAGTTGGTCATTCCCGCCGACGGCATTGCAGTAGTAAAAAGGGATTTTGTTTTTCTGAGCTTGGGAGCGCAGCATTTCGGCTCGACGGGCGGGTTTGCCTATTTGGAACGGCGAGGCACTGAGATTCAGGATGGCTTCCGCGCCGGCTTCGACAAGGATTCCGACGGGATCACAACCGTAGAGTGGGCGGTGCAGGTATTCGGGAGGCCAGACATCTTCGCAGATCGTGACTCCGAAAAGATGACCATGGATTTCCAGCACCGAGGGTCGCGGTCCGGGTTCGAAATACCGGGCCTCATTGAAGACATCGTAGGTCGGCAGCAAAGTTTTAAAAACCCAGCGGATTGGTTTTCCCTGCTCCAGAATAGCGGCGGCATTGAAGAGGGGCTTTCCCTCGGGGGAGGGATTCCACTGCACGCAACCCACGATCCACGCGGCGGAGTCCGTGGCACTATGGATTTCCTCCAGCATCCGTAGGCTTGCTGGGACAAAGTCGGATTGAAAAAGCAAATCCTGGGGGGGATACCCGGTGAGAACGAGTTCGGGAGTGAGAATGATTTCCGCTCCACGGCGCTCGAGGGAGCGGCAGGAATCAATAATCTTGCGTGCGTTGCCGGTGAGGTCACCGATCGTTGAGTTGATCTGTGCGAGTCCGATTTTCATGATTTACCAAAAGCCCCATTGGCGGGTGGACATAATGTAAATGCCTAGGCCGAGATTGGTGATCGCGTGGGCAAGAATGCAAGCCGAGAGACTGCCTGTGCGGACTGCCACGAGGTTATAGGCGATGCCGCACAGGAGCGCAGCGGGCCAATCCGCCGCTTGATGCACCAACATGAAGGCCACTGCCACGATAAAAAAGGAACGCCATTGGAAGGCGCCAATGGGGACGTTGGTGAAATCTTCCTTGATTAAAAAACGCATCAAAAATCCGCGCCAGAAAAGCTCCTCCAAAACCGGAACAACAATCACCAATCGCGCGAAGCGGGCCAGCAACGAGGTCCAGTAAAGAAAAGGGCTCGATTCGAATAGGGTGGGATCAAATCCCTTCAAGCGGGGAGGGAAACCAAACAGCACCTGAGGCGCGATCCATAAGCCGAGCACGGCAAGTCCTGCGACTGCCGCAAACAAGTAACCCTGCCGCTTGCCCCAGGAATAAGCTTTCCAAAAATAAAGAAGGGCAGCCCCGCATAGCAGGGTTTGCAGTGGATAAATCCCCTGTTCCGGAAAATGAGCCCAGATCGAGTCGCCTCCAAAAATCCGCGCCAGCGGAAGCAACGCGAGCGCGCCTATGAACAAGGCGAAGGGCAATACATGAGCGGCAAGTGGTGATCTCATCGCCGGGATTTTCGGAGTCGTCAAAAAAACTAGAGCGTTTCGGGGGCTTCCAGCAGCTCCGCAATGCGCTTCAGGAGTCGCCCGGCTGCGCCGCCATCGATCACGCGGTGGTCGAAGCTGAGAGTGAACTGGGCTTCAATGACGGGAACAAATTTTTCCTGCGTGGCGTCCCACGATGGCACTGTCTGTCCGGCTCCCATACCGAGAAGGATGGTCTGCTCGGGGAGGGGGATCGGGGTGGCCAGAGTGAGGCCGAAGGTGCCGTAATTGGTGATGGTCGCGATTGATCCGCCGGTATCGTTCGCTGGGAGGCGACGTTGCCGCGCCAATTCGACGAGTCGGTTGTAGCGGGAAACGAGATCATCGAGCGCGAATTGGTCTGCATTGCGAATCACCGGCACAAGAACACCATCTTCCGCTTCCACGGCGAAGCCAATATCCACGGAGGGTGGGTGAACGATGCGGTCACCGATCAGTCGGCCGGCAGGGGCGCTATTCTCGCCGAGCGCGATCGCAAGCGCGCGAAGGGCGTAAAGGGCTGGGCCGGGCTTCGAGGGGTGGCTTTTGCGGTGGGTGAGAAGATTATCGAGATTAATCGGCCGACAAACAGTGGCTAGCGGACGCGACCAACTGCGGATCATTGCATCGGCTACCGCCTTTCGCATGGGCGAGGCAGGTGTGATTTTGTTGTTCTCGATGCTGCCCATGAAGCGCTCAAGATCTTCGATGGTGACCCGTCCACCCGCGCCGCTACCGGGGATGCCGGCGAGATCCGAGGATCGGAGACCTAGTTCGGCCATCCGTGCTTTCATACGCGGAGAAAGATAGCTTACGCCCCCGGCATGGGCTGGCACTGGCAGTCCTCCGGGGATGGTCGGTTCGACGGTATGGGGCTTTGCTGTTGCGGCGGGACGTTTTTTCTCCGGTTTGTGTTTGGGCGATTCCTCAGTATCGAGGCCAAGGCGGGCGGCTTCTTCGCTGGTCACCTCAATGTGGCCCAAAATGGCTCCGACGGGATAACTGACACCGGCTTCTGCCGTGATGCTGACGAGTTGACCGCTGCAGGAAGCCGTGACGGCCATCATGGCCTTGTTGGTCTCGACCTCAATGATGTCGGCATCCGCCTGCACGGTGTCGCCTTCTTGATGGAGTATGCGGACGATGGTGGCCTCGGCGATGGATTCGCCGAGCTGGGGCATTTGAATGGGTACGAGTGCCATGGTGGTTCAGCTAAGTAGCAGGCGCCGGGCTGCGGCGGCTATGGTGGATGCGGTTGGGCGGTGGACGGACCAAAGATCGGGATGGTAGGGGACTGGGGTGTCTTTTGCGTTCACGCGCATAGGGGCAACGTCCAGTAGGCCGAAGCCCTCGGCAGTCACGCGCGCAATGACTTCGGCGGTAACCCCGCCCCACGGCCATTCCTCACTCACGCAAAGGAGGCGTCCTGTGCGGGCTACGGAGGCCAAAATCGTATCCGTGTCGAGTGGCTTGACGCTGCGGAGGTCGACAATCTCGAGTTCGAATCCATCCTCGGCGAGTTCCGTTGCGGCGGCGAGAGATTCGTGGAGCATCGCGCCGTGCGTGACGATCGTGGCATCACGTCCCGTCCGCGCCAAGCGCGCCTTACCGATCGGCAGTGATGTCTCGGGGAGCGAATCGGCTTTGAGATGGTTATAAAGGAACTTGTGCTCACAAAAGATGACCGGATCATCGAGAGCGACGGCATCAAAAAGCATGGTATAGGCGTCCTCGACCGTGGCGGGAGTGAGCACGACCAAGCCGGGATAGTGGGCATAGAGCGCCTCCATGCTCTGGCTGTGAAAGGGACCGCCGCCGGACGTTCCGCCAGATGGGAGGCGAACCACGATCGGGCACGGAACACCCGTTCTGTAGTAGAGGGTCGCTGCGTGATTCACGATTTGGTTGAGTCCGCAGGTGGAAAAATCGGCAAACTGCATTTCTACGATCGGGCGCATGCCTTCGATCGCTGCGCCTATCGCCATCCCGACGATGGCGTCCTCGCTCAGCGGGGCATCAAAAACACGGCCGGGAAATTCTTTGGAGAGATTTTTGGTGGCCTTGAATGCGCCGCCGAAACTTCCGATATCCTGGCCGTAGAGAAAAACTCGGGGGTCGGTGGCGAGGGCCTTCTGCTGCGCAAGGCGAATGGCTTCAAGGTAGGTGATCATGATGTGGCGTAATGCTCACGGTATTCCGCACAGGAGAGGGCCGCCCAGTCGTCTTCTTCGGGGTCGGGGGAAGGTTCGCGGCGGACGCGGTCGGCGGTGGAGTTGACTTCCGTCTCGACCTCGCGGCGCCAAGACGCGTGTTCCTCTGCGGTAGCCCACTTTTGCTCGAGAATGTGGTGTTCGGCAATGGCGAGGCAGTCTCCACCGAGCGGAGAAGCTTTTAATTTGGGATCGACGTATTGACCGTCATCATGCTCGCCATGGCCGACGAGGCGTAAAAGATCGGCGACGACGAGTTGGGGACCGCCACCCTCACGAGCGTTCTGAACCGCGCGTCGGAGTGTTTGCAGGCAATCCAAAAGATTTGTTCCGTCCGCCTTGTGGCCGGCGACCCCGTATCCGGCGGCCTTGTCCAAGAGATTGGCGCAAGCGTATTGGCGGGAGTTCGGCGTCGAGTAGGCATACTGGTTATTGGCCACTACGACGACGAGGGGGAGTTTTTCTACGGCAGCGGCATTGAGGCCCTCGTGAAAGGCTCCGGTCGATGTGCCTCCATCGCCGATGCAGGTCGCGCCAACGACGCCACTCTCGCCCTTGAGGCGCCGTGCAAACAGGGCACCGGAGACCGCAGGGATCATCGCACCCAGATGGCTGATCATGGCGTAGTAGCCATCGCGGGGACGCCCGCGGTGGATATTCCCATCCCTTCCGCGCATCGAGCCGAGCTGAGAACCAAGATATGTGCGGAGCGTATCAAGAACGGTGTCACCGAATGCCATACGGCCGGCCTGATCGCGGATGAGGGGGGCAAATATATCGCCTCGGTGAAGATGGATGCCGACCGAGACGCTCAAGGCTTCCTGTCCGCGACCGAGGAAGACACCGCCTTTGATCATTCCCGCCCGATAAAGACTGGCTAGCTTTTCCTCCAGCACGCGGGACAGAAGCATAATGCGGTAGGCCTTGATATAATCGGCCTGAGTTACAGCGGCGCTCGTCTTTGGCATTTGCACGTTTATATGAAAAACTTGCGGCCTCCTGCAAACATTCGTTGCGTTGAGGAGTGTTTTTCTACTGGGCTGCGGGCGGTAAGACTTGAACGGAAATCGGCGCTGCCGTGGCAAGATGGATATCTCGTTGAGGGAAGGCAAGCCCGATGCCGGCGGCGCTCAATGCATTGTAAATCGAGAGCCTCAGCTCGCTCGGAACGCGATTGGCCGATCCGATAACTTGTTTATCGACCCAGTAAAGTAGGCGGAGAACGATGGCGTCGGCGCCAAAGTCGTGGAAAAACACGTTTGCATCGCCGTTTTTTAAAACATCCGGGTGCGATTTGGCGACCTGGGCGATGATTTCGAGGGCCTTCTCGACGGGGGAACCGTAGTTGATTCCAACGAGGATTTCCTGCCGCACATGACTGTCGGTGAGGGTCCAGTTCACCACAGTGCCTTGAAGAATGACGCTGTTGGGAATGAGGATTTCGACGCCGTCGGCACGACGGAGTTGCGAGCAACGGGTGCCTATCGAGGTCACCGTTCCGGCATAAGTCCCGACATCAATGATGTCGCCGATACGAATCGGGCGCTCAAAAAGAAGAATGATGCCGCTGATCAGATTGTTGACGAGTTGCTGGGAACCAAATCCCACGGCGATCGCGGCCGCGCCCCCAAGCAGGGCGAAAATGGTGAGGGGGATCTTCACCACGGCCAGCGCGATAAGGATGATGCAAACGAGAAGAAGGGCGTTGCTGAACTTTTGGATGATGGTGCCGGTATTCGCGTCCAACGAAAACCGGGCACTGAGGTGGGATCGGATCCAGCGACTGGAGGCGGCGGAGAGCAGGCCACCGATGATAAGAATTAGCAGGGCCGATAGCATCATTCCCAGAGTCACTGGACTGGGACGCTGAATGACCTCGCCGTTGATGAAAACCGAATCGTTGAGATGGAAGATTTCGGTATTCCATAAAGTGCCAATTTCCCCGCCCAGTGTGGCCGCTGCGACATTGAGTTTTTGCCCCATGTTGAGTTGACCCCTTCGCTCGGTGAGATCGGCATTGGCCAGAGTGAGGAGCTGCACAAGGTGGTCAAATCCGGTTTCCCATTTCGAGAGGGCCGCATCTTCTTGGGTGAAATATTTTTCCACTAACTGCCTAATGGCGTCCGGGGCTTTCTGATTCGGGTCTTCGAGTAGAGCCTGTGCGGCTCGGCGGCGCTCTTGGGTCTTCGCATTCAGGTTGGCGATGAGGGGTTGCCAGGTCTGCACATCCTGCATGCGGTCATTCACGGCCCTTGCGGTTTTTTCAAAGGACTTCGGATCGGTCGTGTTCCAGATATCGTGCCGCGCCTGCCAGATTTGAGAACGAATCAGAAGACCGATCCGGCGATACTCGGAGATTTGGATTTGGTTTTCCAGTCCCTGCATGAGGAGGGAGCTGAGCTCTGGGTAACGGCGAAAGGTGCCTGAGGAGGGCAAGGCCTTGACTTGATTCTCGAGATCCTGGGCAGTTTGGGCGCTCTCCCCCTCGTCCTTCTGGGCCTGTTCCCGTTTGGCATTCAGCAATCCAGTAGGAAAAACGACATGCCCTTTGAGGTGGCCCAAATATTTGTTGGCCATTTTGATGCGGGCTTCCTGAAGTTTCATGTCCGCCTGATGGGACGACGAGTCGGTTCGGGCTTGGTGCTCCGCATAGGCGACTGCAACGCGAAGATCCTGCCGCTTCCGTTGCCATGCCAACTGGGGCGTGGAGGGATTGCCGGCATTCTGAAGGGCTTGGAGATCAGATTGGGCTTTTTTCAGTTCCTCAAAAGAAATCCGATTCTGCTCGGTACGGGACTCGCCGATTTTTTTCAATGCCGCAAGCCAGTTCAATGCCTGCCAGAGGTCGAGGCGGGCCGAGTCAAAGGCATCGAGACCCGAATCGGCGTTGATGACGGGCGGCTTGAAGTTGGCTATTCCGGCCTCCACTTCGGCGGTTTGCGAAACGAGAATCTGCGTTCTCTTGGCTTGCTTCTCCTTGAAGGTTTTCATTTCCACGATCTGCCCGAGCAGGTGGAGATAGTCCCGGAATTCCTCAGGGGTCGCGGGCTCGGCTTTTTGGAATCCCTCGAATCCTTGATCGAGGGCCTTGGTGAGCATGTCAGCGTAGTCTGGTGCTGACGGGGTGGGAGCGGGAGTCGATGAAACTGACGGGGTGGGAGCGGGGTCTTGGGCCTGAGTCGATACAGCCAAGAATGCCATGGCGATGCTCACGCAAGTCGCGGAGGGGAAAAAATACCGCCATGTGGATTTATGAAGATTTCCTATTGTCACAATTTAAAAGAACGTTACTATGCACACCCTTTTAAAAATGAAGCCAGAAATTCATCCCAACTACGAGGAGTCGGTCATTGTGTGTGCGTGCGGCGCAACCTATCACACCCGCTCCACCCGTCAAAATATCAAACTCGGCATCTGTGCCGCTTGCCATCCGTTTTTCACGGGTGAACAAAAATTTGTGGATACGGCCGGCCGTGTTGACAAATTCATGCGCCGATACGGCACAGTGCGCGCTCCCCGAGCCGTCAAAAAAGCCTAATTCGGATTTTATTTTATCAACGGTAAACAGGCTCGCTGCCTGTTTACCGTTTTTGTTTACCTATGGATTTTGAACCGTTGATCGAGCGCAAGCGGCGACGTTTCGAGGAGCTAGAGCGCGAGATCGCCTCACCCGACCTCTTCGATAATTCCCGTCGCGCGAGGGAGGTTCTGCGTGAGCATGGCTCGACCAGAGAGTTGCTCGAAGTTTGGAGCCGCTTTGAGAAGGCCTCTCGCGAAATCGTCGAAAACCGTGAGCTGGCCTCTAGTGAGGACAAGGAAATGGCGGCGATGGCGAAAGAGGAAATCACTCGTTTGGAATCGGAAGTTGCGACCTTCGAGCGCGCCGTCCAAGTGGCGCTCCTTCCGCCCGAGCCCGATGAGGATCGCGACGCCATCATGGAAATCCGCGCCGGCACCGGCGGCACTGAGGCCGCTCTCTTTGCCGCAGACCTCTATCGCATGTATTGCCGATACGCTGATTCCTTGGGGTTAAAGGTCGAAGAGTTGGAGTCCAGCCCCGCCGACCTCGGGGGCTTTCGCGAAATCATTTTTCGGATTTCTGGCACCTCGGTTTTTCGCCGTTTCCGATACGAAAGCGGTGTGCATCGCGTGCAGCGCGTCCCCGCCACCGAGGCGCAAGGCCGCATCCATACATCAACGGCGACGGTTGCTGTTTTGCCCGAGGCTGAGGAGGTGGACATCGAATTGCGCCCCGAGGATATTCGCATCGAGGTTTGTCGCGCCGGTGGACCCGGTGGACAGGGCGTGAATACGACGGACTCGGCCGTGCAGGTCATGTATATTCCGACCGGTCGTATCGTTCGATGCCAGGATGGGCGAAGTCAGCAAAAAAACAAAGAGGCTGCGCTGAAAATCCTGCGCTCCCGATTGCTTGAGGACAAGCGTCGCGAGGAAGAAGCCAAATATTCCGCTCATCGCAAGAGCCTCATCGGAGGTGGTGGACGCGAAGAAAAAATCCGGACCTACAATTTCTCTGAGAATCGTGTCACCGACCATCGAATCAAGGTTTCCCTTTACTCACTCGACCGATTTCTCGGCGGCGAGGTGGGCGA
>JBILZC010000141.1:0-4025 GCA_044377415.1 Terrimicrobiaceae bacterium
AGGATGTAAACGAGTTCGTCTTTAACGGCGAACTGGACATTCATGAGTCCCCGAACTTGCAACTCGATAGCCATGGCTTTCGTGGCTTTTTTGATCGTTTCTAGGACCTCTAGTGAAAGCGAGAAACTCGGTATCATGCAGGCACTATCGCCGGAGTGAATGCCGGCCTGTTCGATGTGTTCCATCACCCCACCGATCACGCATGTCTCCCCGTCGGAGATGCAATCGACGTCCACTTCGGTCGCGTCTTCAAGGAAGCGGTCGACCAGCACTGGGCGCTGCGGACTGGCTTCAACGGCCGTACGGATGTAGCGACGGAGGTCGGCTTCATCGTGAACGATCTCCATCGCGCGACCACCAAGAACAAAGGACGGACGCACCAAAACAGGGTATCCGATCCGCGAAGCCACATCGACGGCCTCTTGCTCGTTGGTAGCGGTGCCGCCCTTCGTTTGGCGAAGACCAAGCTTATCCAGCATGGCGGAGAAATGTTTGCGATCCTCGGCCATCTCGATGCTTCGAGGTTGCGTGCCAATGATCCGGCAACCATTCGCCTCGAGTCCGGCAGCAAGGTTCAATGGAGTCTGTCCACCGAACTGCACAATCACCGCATCCGCCTTCTCGCGCTCGTAGATATTCAACACGTCCTCGAGCGTGAGCGGCTCAAAGTAAAGCTTATCGCTGGTATCGTAATCCGTTGAAACGGTCTCGGGATTCGAGTTCACCATGATGGTTTCCCAACCAAGTTCCTTCAGAGCGAAGGCGGCATGGACACAGCAATAGTCGAACTCAATACCCTGACCGATGCGGTTCGGACCACCACCTAAAATCAGGACTTTTTTGCGATCGCTAGCACGGGTTTCGTCCTCGTCACCATAGCCTGAATAATAATAAGGCGTGAAGGCTTCGAACTCGGCCGCGCACGTATCAACGAGACGATAAGCTGGAACGACTCCGGCGGCCTTGCGGGCGGTGCGAACCTCGGGCTCGGTTGACTTTGTGAGGTGAGCGAGCTGACGGTCTGAAAAGCCAAACTTTTTGGCTCGACGGAAATCCGCACTTCCTAGCGGGGCAGGCAAGGCAGCGAGGCGCTTCTCTTCGACAATAATGAGGCGAATATGCTCAAGGAACCAAGGATCGATGGCAGAAATATCATGCACTTCCTCGACGCTCAATCCGGCCAAGAACGCATAACGGATAAAGAAAATCCGCTCCGCGCAGGGAACACGAAGCTTTTGCCGAATAGTATCCAGATCGGGATTGGTGTCCTTCCCATCAGCTCCAAGACCAAAGCGACCGATTTCCAAAGATCGAAGGGCCTTCTGCAGAGATTCTTTAAAGGTGCGACCAATGGCCATGGCTTCGCCCACGCTTTTCATCTGGGTCGTCAGCGTCGGATCGGCTTGAGGGAATTTCTCAAAAGTGAAACGTGGGATTTTAGTGACCACGTAGTCGATCGCCGGCTCGAAGCAGGCAGGAGTCACCCGCGTGATGTCATTCTTCAATTCATCCAGCGTGTAGCCGACAGCCAACTTGGCTGCGATTTTCGCAATCGGAAATCCCGTAGCCTTCGAGGCCAGGGCAGAACTCCGAGAAACACGCGGATTCATTTCGATCACGACCATGCGACCGTTGGCGGGATTGACTGAAAATTGGATGTTCGATCCACCGGTTTCCACCCCGATCGCACGGATGACGGCGAAGCTCGCATCGCGCATGGCTTGGTATTCCTTGTCCGTGAGCGTCTGGATAGGAGCCACCGTGATCGAGTCACCCGTATGCACGCCCATGGGATCCAGATTTTCAATGGAACAAATGACCACGCAGTTGTCAGCGCAGTCACGCATGACCTCCATCTCGAATTCTTTCCAACCAAGAAGAGATTCCTCAACGAGCACTTCGCTTACGGGAGAAAGATCCAAGCCGCGCAGGACGATCTCCTCGAGTTCCTCGCGGTTGTAGGCGATACCGCCACCTGCACCACCGAGAGTGAAAGCGGGACGAATGATGAGCGGGTAGGAACCGATCTCGAGCGCCACCGAGCGAGCCTCTTCGAGCGTGTGCGCCACACCGGAGCGAGCGCAATCGAGCCCGATCTCGATCATGATATTTTTGAAAATAAGTCTGTCCTCACCGCGCTTGATCGCCTCGGCATTCGCTCCGATGAGACGGGCGCCATGACGCTCCAGCGCTCCGTTTTCAACGAGGGACATCGCCGCATTCAGGGCAGTCTGGCCTCCGAGGGTCGGCAGAATGGCATCAGGCTTCTCCCTCTCGAGGATTTTTTCAATCGCCTCGGGCGTGATCGGCTCGATGTAGGTGCGCTGTGCAAACTCGGGATCCGTCATGATCGTGGCGGGATTCGAGTTCACAAGAACGACGTCGTATCCCTCCTCGGCCAGAGCCTTGCATGCCTGCACCCCAGAGTAGTCGAACTCGCAACCTTGCCCGATCACAATGGGACCGGAGCCAATAAGAAGAATTTTTTTAATCGAAGTATCCTTGGGCATGGTGCGGGAGACTATGACAACCTCTTGGGGTTGGGCAACGAAATGGTTGGACTAAAAATCATGGGGGGTGGAGAAACAGAAACTATGGAAACTCGGAAATACAGCACAGGAACTAAAGGCCGACTCAAAATGCACAGCGATGGGTGCAAAGAAATCATCAAAGCAAACTCCCCAAACTACAGCCTAGCAACGGAATTCATCACTTCTATCGACCCAGAACGGGAAGATCGCGTTTGGCAACGCTTCCAATCCCCCGAGGACGTCATCCCTGAACTTCAAGAGTGGCTAGGCGGAGGCGAATCAAAACCCACTCCCGCACCCTCCCCTGTCGCCGCAATCATCCAACGCCGCGAAATCAAGCCCGCCAGTCGCCTCCTCACGCCCGCACTCGAGACCGCCTTCCAATCCACTCGCAAATGGCTCGAAAGCCCCTCGGGCCAATCCGAGATTCAATCCCTATCTCCCCAACAGGCAGCAGAAGCCACCCTTCAAAAACTCCACAGCGCAATCAAACCCTAGGACTCTGCCGCACTCTCGAGCACTTCCGACGCCGTCTTGAAATGCATCTTCGCATGCTGCTCGAGGGACTCCGCTCCATGCGTGCGAACTAGCATCACAGCGGCTTCCTTAACGCGACTGGAAACACCTCGCGGCAAGTCCATGCCGATCGCCTTGCCTGCTTCATCAAGCCAATTGATGAATTTTTCGCGCGCCAGAATCGATGCCGCAGCAACGGCGTAGTCGGATTCCGCTTTGGTGCGTTGATCGAGAGTGATCTGGCGGCCTTTTTCCATAAGCGCCTTTTCAAGCACCCGCACGTCCGCAAACTTGTCGGAAAGGGCGCGAGGACACTCCGGACACAGCGCACAAAGATCCTCGATCACACGCGCATGCCCCCATGCAAGCAGGCGATTGAGATTTCCGATCTTACGGTAAAGCGGATTGTACCGCGCCGGCGCAATCGTCACGACACTGGATGGCACCCGGGCCTTCCGAATCGCAGCAGCCAACTCGCGAATCCGTTTGTCCGAGCTGATCGCTTTGCTGTCCTGCACCCCGGCATCGCGCAATATTCGGGCTATTTCCGGATTCACATAGACACCCGCGATCACCAAGGGGCCAAAAAGATCGCCCTTTCCGCTCTCATCGATTCCAAAGTGAGGCTCAAAAAGCTCCGGACTTGTCACCTCTTCATAGCCTAAGCGAGCCTCACCCAATACGCGTGGCTCAAGTATAAAAGTGATGAACTCCTCCAGTCCCTTGCCTTGAATCACCGCCTTCGGACCTTTTTCATAAACGGCTACATTCACCTTTCCGTTACGAGCCGCATAGAGCATGTATGGCTTTTGGTCAAAATCGAAACCCTCGCCCGCGAGAACAATCCGCAGCGTTTCTGCCTGATCCGGCGTGAGCGCGACGGTATGGGAATGCAGTGCTTTTGGTGAAGACATTGCCGATCTTTGAGCGTAATCCCTCATGCGTGTCGAGATGATACCCGATTCCATGACTCCCGAT
>JBILZC010000074.1:0-11989 GCA_044377415.1 Terrimicrobiaceae bacterium
CTCATTCCGACCAATGCTGGGACGGCGGTTTTCCTCGGCAATGAGGAAAAGGTCTTTACGATTTACATCGACCAGACGATCGGGTCGGCACTCAGCATTTACCTCAGCGGGGCCGAAAAAGAACGCCCCCTCACCCATGATCTCCTCTCCAATGTCCTCACCGCGCTGGGCGGCAAGGTCGAGCGAGTCGTCATCAACGATTTCAAAAATGGGGTCTATTTTGGTCGCCTCATCATCTCGGCCGAAAACGAACTCCATCAACACAAGATCATGGAAATCGATGCCCGCTCGAGTGATTGCATGGCGATGGCGGCACTCCAAAAGGCTCCGATCTACGTGAGCCATGTCGTTTGGGATGAGGTCGAAGATATGCGCCCCCTCCTGGAGCGCCTGCAAAACCCCGAAAAAGAAGAGCCCAGCAGCGAGTAAAAACCTGCCGCTATTCCAACCTCACGCGCGGATCCACCACCGCGTAAAGCAAGTCGGAGGCAAGGTTGCCGGCGAGAACCAAGGCGGCAACAATGAAGTTCAGCGCGACTAACATCGGGTAATCCCGCTCCAGAACAGCCTCGTATCCCAACCTCCCCATTCCTGGATACGCAAAGATCGTCTCCACGATCACGGATCCGCCGATCAGCGCCGGCAGGAGCCCACCAATGCCTGTGATGAGCGGTCGAATGGAATTGCGGAGGGCATGCTTGTAGAAAATCGTGCCCTCATCGAGACCCTTCGCCCGCGCCGTTCGCACATACCCCTCGCGGAGCGTCTCCAGCATGCTGGCCCGAATGTAGCGGGATTGCACCGCGATGCCTCCCAGCGAGAGAATCGTCGCTGGGAGCATGACGTGCCAGATTTGATCCAGCCACATCGAGGCCACATTCGGAAATGCAATGCCATACGATTGAGTGCCGAGCACCGGAACCGCCGTGAATTTCACCAACCCGATCACCGCCAAATTGGCGATCCAGAATGTGGGAACCGCAATGAAAACAAACACCCCGAAGGAAATCACGCTATCCGGCGCGCGTCCGGCATACCTCGAGCAAAAGACGCCGATAACGAGGCCAAAAGTGAGCGAGAGCGTGATTGCGGCGACATTCAGCAGCACTGTCGCAGGCAAGCGGTCGAAGATCCGGCTCATCACGGGCCGGTCGTCCTTAATGCTCCTCAGGCGACCCGTGAAAAGGTCGCGCATATTCAGCCAGTATTGCTCGTAGAGGGGACGGTCGAGGTGGAACTTTTTGCGAAACATCTCCTTCACCTGCGGCGTAATCTTGGGATTCAGTTCCCCCCAAGGATAAGGGCTTCCCGGCGACATGGTGACCATGAAAAATGAAACGAGGCTGAAAAAAAACAGGAGCACCACACTGATCAAGATGCGCCGCATGAGGAAATTCAACATAGCATTATACAGCTGAATCCAACCCCCATACCGCCATCGATGCCCCGCGCTTGCGCCGGTGAGAATGTATCCCGCCAATCATATTTCCTAGCATGCCTCATCATTTATCCGCTGGCAAGACTGGCCCCCAAACATGGCGATAGCTCTGCGCTATCATGATTATCTCGCATCCCTCGAACGCGCGTTCATTGGATCCCAACCTTTGCCAAAAGTTTCCTTTCTACGAGGACTTTCTTGAACTACGCACCAGATGGGCCTACAAAAGGTCATGGCTCGCAAAAAGAAATCCTCTCCACGGCCGACATGGCTTATCGCGCTCATCGGCTTTGCTGTAGTCGCTTTTATCGGTTCCCGATTTTTCAATTCTCAAGAATCCGATCCCTACCGGACCATCCCACTCTTAAGTGCCGCTTCCTACCTAGAAAACTCCAATAGCCTTCGCGGAAACACTTATAAACTCAAGGGCACCGTGGCAGAGTCCCTCGCTTGGTCACCGACTTCCGGAAGGCTGATCGCAATCGCCGTCGATGACGAGCAACTTCCCCTACTCGTGACCCCCGAGTTCAACTCCATGAATATCCAAAAAGAACAAAACCTCATCTTCGTCGTTGAGGTTGATGAAAAGGGAATCCTCCGGACCAAAAAAATCAGCAAATCATGAGAATTTCGCTTCTTACTCTAGCTATCTCTTTCGCGGGATGCCTGACTCTTTTTTCGCAAGCTGTTCCTGCAGGCGCGGGCGACTCCAAGGCGGCCACCGGGGGAGCCAGACCTCCTCAGGCGAACGAGGGCTTCATCGGTCGCGATGTTCCTGCCTTCGATCCTGGCAGCGAAGTCATGAGCTACGATGGCAAACTTTGGAACATCAATAACAACCGCATGGTTCGCGCCAGATTTGAGAAATTCCTCAATGCGTCGGCGGCCACCAGCGAGTCCGATCGCTCCTACCGGCATACGATTGACCGCATACTTGACCTTGTGTCTCCAGGTAAGGCCACGAAACAAAACCAAGATGCCGCATTCGCGCTGCTCAAGAAAGCCTCGGAATACAAAGAAGACGCCAACCTCTGCCGCACACTCTCGGATGCCATCTATGCTTCGAACGTGAGCCTAGCCACCATCGAAAAACTCAAACGAGAAAATCTCCTCCTCGAAAAAGAGCGCTCCACCGCCGAATGGAATAGCCAGATGGCAGCGAAAAACTCCTCCCTCACCGTCACCAGCCAGAAAGATTCCGAGGTGCAAAAAGAAAATCAGAAAATCGAGCGAGATGCGCGAATGGCTTCCACCAAAAGAAAATTGTCCGAAGTCGGCCAGACGATTGAAAATAACAAAATCCGAATCGGACTCACCGAGATGAGCACCAAAGGGCATTTCCAAGCACTCATGATGCAGTTTCTTGCAACTCGCCGATTTGAGCATGTGATTATCGCCAACCGCTTCTACAGAGCCATCTACTCGGATGGCGACAACTCGATCGACTTATACAAAAAAATGGTCAACTCCCTTCCCACAAATAAGGATGCGGGGCAGGCTAAATTCAGCGCCGAATTTAATCCCCAAGTATCCGCTTCCGAGGGAGTGATGGACAACAATACCGGAGCAGGAGCCGGCGCGGGTGATCGGGGCACGAATGTCAATGTTTACAACGGCAATGCCCCGCAACGAACAGGCAACTCTTTTTCTGCAAAAGGCATGAAAATGGGATTAGAGAATCTGGGCATCGAGAGCATTGCGGGCGGAGCCGCCTCTGCCGCTCAGAGTCTTAGCAAGCTCATCAGCTCGCTGAGCCAGATTGATGCACTCGCAAATGAAGCCATTCGCGATGTGAATGAAGGCGTGGAGGCCTACAAATTCTTGCTCGAACAAGGCGAATTGCAAAGCGCCACCGAACGACTCCAAGAAACTTTCGCGTTAGGGGAATTTATGCCCAGCGTTCGTCTTCTTTCCCGGGACGACAAACGAAGGGCTTTGAATTACACACAGAAAAGCAACGAGCTTCTCGCCGCCCTTGAAGTCAACGACCTCACCCGCGCCGAGAAATTGGTGCATGAAATCGAAGGCCTCGCGAAGGATTTCGACCCAAGCAAACCGCTCGCCAAAATCGAAACGGCCAAAAGTATCAGTAGCATGCACCTCGCCAAAGCTCGCACGGCAGCGGTATCCGGTGACAAATCCGCGATGGAAAGGGAACTCCGATCCGCCGCAGAGATCTGGCCCAGAAATCCGGCTCTAGCAGAAGTGGGAAACACCATTTCCAGTCAATCGGACATCCAACAAACGGCCATGAATGATTTTGACCGCCTCAAAAGTCAAAAAAACTACCGCCAGATTTACAACGATAAGATGCGATTCATTGCCGCTGCGGCACTCTATCCCGAAAAGCAAAAGGAACTCGCGGACGTGCTACAGCACATGGGGGCGGTGGAAGGCGCCATGATCAAAGCAAGAGAGATCGCTCAACGCGGCGACCCCGCCGGAGCTTGGGAGAGTGTGGAAGCAGCACAAAAAGAGTTCCCGGGCGACTCCGACCTCAATCAACTCCGAGCGGACCTCACCACTCAGGCGGCGGACTTTGTTCAATCCCTCAATCAGGCCACGGATTACGAGAAAAAAGACCAACCCGGATCCGCTCTGGCTTGGTATTTGAAGGCTCGAAAAAAATATCCCGCAAGCCAGTTTGCAAAAGAGGGCATCCAACGCCTCAGCGGACAAATCCTTCCCGATTCGAAGTAAAACCCGACTGGGTTCAATGAAACAAAGAATTCTCATCGTGGATGGCCACAGCATGATTTTTGCGTCTCCCGATCTTGCGAGCCAACATGCGAACAATACGGCCAATGCACGCGACGGTCTCATTCGCCTTCTCACCGGCTTTCAAGATGCCACAGATTGGACGGTCGCTGTCGTTTTCGATGGCAAGGGCCCCAAGGCCTCGAGTGAAGGGTCTCCACACGGCATTGCTGTTTTTTACTCCCGCGAGGGACAGACGGCGGATGCCATCATCGAGCGTCTGGCCGCCAAATACGGGACGGACTTTCAAGTCACCGTCGCTACCAACGATCGCATGGAACGCACCACCTCGGAGTCATTCGGATGCGACTCGATTTCAGCCCCACACCTCTTCATGGAAATCGAAAGGGCCAACGAATCCCTCAGGGAAAAAATCCGCCGCCTTCAATGACTCTTCGGGATTGCGCTTGACCACAGCTTCCCGTCAAGAAAAGTTGACCTCATGGCAAGAGGGATCACCAGTCAATCTGGCAAAGGGAAATGCTTCGGCAAAGAAGTCTGAAAAATGCTTTTCGAAGTCGTTCATACAACGGACTACCGCTATAGTGTGCCAGTCAGCGAGGCCTACCTTGAGGCCCGCCTGACCCCACCTGAGCGCGAAGAACAGGAGGTGCTAGCGCATCGCATTGACTTCCACCCAGAGGCAAAGATGTCCGATTACAAAGACTATTTCGGAAATGCGGCCACCTTTTATTCCATGACCCTGCGCCACGAGCGCCTCAAGGTGACGAACCGTATGACGGTCTGCACAAAACCTCGAGATCTCGGCTTCGAGGCTTTGCAGCTCAATGTGGCTGAGGCAAGGCAGATCTTGGGATCTTCGATGACGGATATTTTTGATTACTTACAACCAACGGCAGCGGTGCCTACAGGTGGTCCGGCGCCATCTTGGGCAAAGAAGTTTTTTAAAAGTTCCATCCCCATTCGTGTGGCTTTGCAGGATTTGAACGAAGCGGTAAAAGAACATTTTACCTACAAGTCCGGTGTGACCCAGAACTCCACACCTCTGGCAAGCATTTGGAAAAAACGGGAAGGCGTCTGCCAGGACTTCGCGCACATCATGCTCAGCGTTCTTCGCGCAGCGGGCATCCCCGGCAGGTATGTCTGCGGATACATTGAATCCGACTCGCCTAGAGCCAATGGCACGGAAGGCAACCTTGTCGGCTCCCTCGCCACGCACGCTTGGGTGGAAGTCATGCTTCCAGGACTTCGCTGGGTGGCGCTCGACCCAACAAACAAGCAATGGTGCGGCGAACGCCATATCACGGTCTCTGTCGGCAGGGATTTCTCGGACGCCGCACCGGTGCGCGGCACATTCAAGGGCTCAGGCACTCAAAGCATAAGCGTGAGTGTGAGTATGAGACGATTGACCGAAGCCCATCGAGAGATTCCAGCGCCCGAATGAGGCCAACGGCCTAGAGTTATTCGCGAGAGATCTCAGTCGCGAAAGACAATGGCGCGAGTCCCATGAACCAGCACCCTGTCCTCCACATGAAATCGAACACCTCGAGCAAGGGCTAATCGTTCACAGTCACGCCCCATTCGCACAAGGTCATCAGGCACGTGATAATGCTCCACACGCGCAACCTCCTGCTCAATGATCGGCCCCTCATCAAGATCAGATGTAGCGTAGTGGCAGGTCGCTCCGATCAGCTTCACTCCGCGCTCAAAGGCTCGGCGATAGGGATTCGCTCCCACGAAGGCGGGTAAAAACGAATGATGAATATTGATAATTCGTCCTTCAAATTCGCGGCAAAGCCAATCGGGAAGGATTTGCATGAATCGAGCGAGAACGATCAACTCGGCCTTGCAATCCCGCAAGTGAACGGCGAGTTGCTCAAAGGCAGCGGACTTATCGCCATGGAAATCGATCTCCTCGAAGGCCACTCCCTCACGCTCCACAATCCCTCGGCATTCGCCATGATTGGAAATCACCTTAGGAATCGTAATATTCAATTCCCCTGATCGCCAACGCCAAAGCAGATCGGTGAGACAATGGTCCTGACGACTCGTCAATAAAACGGCATTCACAGGCCGATCGCTGGGTCGCAAGCTCCACTCCGCCCTCATTGGCGTCGCGATGGACTCGAACTCCGAGCAGAGCTCCGATGGATTGGAATCAATTTTTCCCCCAGTGAAAGCAAGCCGACTGAAGAACCACTTTGAAAGGGGATCGGTATATTGACTGACCTCAAGTAGGTTTCCTCCCGAGTCCGCAATGAATCCGGTGATGCGCGCCAGCAAACCAACGGCATCGGGACAATGCAGTTTGAGAACATGCGTTCTCATCAAACCAAAACGGCAGGCTCAGGCGTAGGTGCAACTTGAGGAGCAACCGGAGCAGGTCTCGGTTGTTCCTTGGTATTGCTGCCGCCATCACCCCCACCCCCGCCACCTTTGATATGCGGGTCGAAATAATGATCCAAGGCCAAGAAAAATGCCTTGGAATGGCGGGCAAAGAAGAAGTTGAAAAGCACGACCGGCGAGATCACGCAAAGGAGCAAGAGGGGAAGGCTCAGATGATGGAAATACTCCAAGTAACAATAGATGGCGATTCCGAGCACGCTCCCGCCACCATAATTGATCGCCCAGATCGATAGGAGAAAGTAACCCAGTTCCCGCTCATAGGCATACCCGCAACGCGGACACCCATCCAGCGGCGTGAAGTAATCCCTCAACCGCCGAATGTGATAAATTGGCATGAAGATCGGCTTCGTTCCACACTCCGGACACTTCAAGAAGCAAGCACGGAAAAAATACTGTAGGGCGCGGCGAAAATCGTGGTTCATAAAAGCGAATAAGCCACAGATTTATTGATGAAATACGACGCATGGCAAGCCGTCTGGAAGCGGATCTGCATTGCAGACAACGGGAATATCAGTTTCATGACAAAATGACCTTACGGGTATCCATCGGGATTTGCATAACAATTTTAACATGTCTGCTCGCCTGTTGCGGAAAGGTGGATCAGCGGGCTGACTTGGTTTTCCTCAACGGAGCCGAACCCGAAACACTCGACCCAGCGATCATCACAGGCCAACCGGAGGGCAGGATCGTCAACGCGCTTTTCGAGGGTCTTTGTGCCTACGACGAAAACGGCCAACCTTCTCCAGGTGTCGCCGAAAGCTGGGAGATCTCGCCGGACGCAAAAACCTACACATTTCATATCCGCCCCAATGCCAAATGGAGTGATGGATCTCCCCTCAAGGCCTCGGACTTTGTGGACTCTTGGCATCACACACTCAAGCCGGAGACTGGCTCCCAGTATAACTATCAACTCTATCCGATCAAAAACGCCCAAGCTTTTGCAGAAGGAAAAATAGCGACCTTTTCCGAGGTTGGCGTCCATGCTGTCGATGACCGGACGCTCCGTGTAGATCTTGAAAATCCAACGAGCTACTTCCTTCAACTCTGCGCCTTCCCGACCCTCCATCCGCTTCCAGTCGACCTGATCAAGCGAGTGGGAGACGACTGGGTCAAACCCGCCTACATCATTTCCAATGGTGCCTTTACCTTGGAGACTTGGCGGATTAATGACAAAATCCGCCTCCGCAAAAATGCCCAGTATTGGGACTCGGCGAACGTGGCACTCGAAACCATCGACGTGCTACCGATCTCGGATGCGAATGTGGCCTTTAATTTTTATGCCAGCGGTCTTGCGGACCTGATGATGGACAAGGGACTCGCCCCACCAGCGCTACTCGAGGATTTAAAAAAACGCCCTGACTTCCATGCAGCTCCTTTTTTAGGAATCTACTTTCTTCGCTACAATTGCGAGCGAGGTCCCTTTAAGGATGAACGTGTGAGAATGGCGTTCTCACTGGCTGTCGATAAAAAGCGTATCGTGGATAAAATCACTCGTGCGGGAGAACTCCCCGCTAGTGGCTTTGTTCCTCCAGGAATTCCTGGCTTCCATGGCACCGACGGCCTGCCATTTGATCCCGCCCAAGCAGCCCGGTTACTCGCCGAAGCCGGGTTTCCAGCTGGCAAGGGATTCCCCAATGTGAACTACCTTTACAGCAAGAGCGAACTCAACGAAGCCATCGCCGTGGAACTTCAAAACATGTGGCGCGACTCACTCGGGGTGAATGTGAACCTCGTTCGCCAGGAGTGGAAAGTTTATCTCAACTCGCTTTCGCTTCTGGACTATGACATCGCTCGATCCAGCTGGGTCGGCGACTATGCAGACCCCAATACTTTTCTCGACATGTTCCTGACCGGTGGCGGCAACAACCGCACGGGCTGGAGCTCGACGGCCTACGATACCCTCCTCGCCACGGCCTCACGGGAACTCAATCCTTCGCGTCGATTTGAAATCCTACGGGAAGCCGAAGATCTTCTCGTGAAAAACGCCATCCCCGTCTGCCCGATTTACTACTATGTGGGTATTCAACTCTACGATCCTGCCAAACTCGATGGCATTCGTGCGAATGTTCTCGACGAACACCCGCTGCGAAAAATCCGCAAAAAATAATCTCTGGCGCTGAAACCATGAGGCCACGGCTTTTTCGTTGAGCCTCAGGCGTCCTTGATCCATGATCTCAAGTGTTATGAAATTTGGGACATCCTCTACGGCGCTACTGCTGGCTTCGGTCCGCCCTGCAAATGACGCTTACCGCACCCGGCATCGCTACACAGTAACTTGAGCGACTTCGTTTACCCAAAAAACTACGACGTTGTCGTGATTGGTGCTGGCCACGCCGGCATTGAAGCCGCCTTGGCCTCCGCCCGTCTCGGTTGCGTGACTCTTCTACTAACGCAGAACGCGGATACCGTAGGCCAGATGTCCTGCAACCCCGCCATCGGTGGGCTCGCCAAAGGCCACATGGTTCGCGAAATCGACGCCCTCGGAGGCGCCATGGGCCTCAATACGGATGCCACAGGCATTCAGTTTCGCATGCTCAATGCCACAAAAGGCCCCAGCGTCCGAGCCCCGCGCGCCCAATGCGATAAAAAAGCCTACCAGTTCCGAATGAAGGTCCTCTTGGAACGCCAACCTCACCTCGATGTGAAGCAGGCGAACGTCACCAAACTCATCACCGGGGACAATGGCGTCGAGGGTCTGGAGACGAACCTCGGCCTTCGCTTTAACACACGCTCCGTGGTCGTCACCACAGGCACCTTCATGCGCGGCCTTCTTCATGTGGGACTGCGAAATCAAGCCGGCGGACGCCTGGGAGACACGGTTTCCACGTTCAGCGATTGCCTACGCGAACTCGGTTTTGAAGTTGCTCGATTCAAGACGGGAACGCCATGCCGACTCCTTGCAAAAAGCATTAATTTCTCGAAATGCGAAGCCCAGCACGGCGACGAACCCGCTCCCGTTTTCAGTTTTATGGCGGACACAATCCGTCGTGGCGAAGATGATATATTCACGCTCAACGAATGGCGCGATGGAGCCTTCCACGCGCGCCAAATCCCCTGCTGGATCACCTACACGACGCCCGCCACCCACGAGATCATTCGTTCCAACCTCCATAAATCTCCACTTTATTCGGGAGTCATCGAGGGGGTGGGTCCGCGTTACTGCCCGAGCATTGAAGACAAAGTGGTCAAATTTGCAGAGAAAAACCAACACCAGCTTTTCTTGGAACCGGAAGGCCGACATAGCGATGAGATCTACGTCAACGGCGTTTCCACCAGCCTGCCATTTGATGTTCAATATGCCTTCATCCGCAGTGTTCCCGGTCTCGAGAATGCCGAGATTTTGCGTCCAGGCTATGCGGTGGAATACGATTACTGCCCACCCACACAACTCCACACCACGCTGGAAACCAAGCGTATGCCTGGGCTCTACTTTGCAGGACAAATTAACGGCACATCAGGCTACGAAGAGGCTGCTGCACAGGGATTGGTGGCTGGTGCAAATGCCGCATTGAAGTGCCTCAGTCGCCCAGCCCTCACTGTCGCGCGCCATGAAGGCTACATCGGCGTTTTACTCGACGATCTCGTCACTCGAGGCACACCCGAGCCCTACCGTATGTTCACCAGCCGAGCGGAATACCGCCTTCTCCTGCGACAGGACAACGCAGATCTCCGACTCACAGGCAAAGCCATCGAGCTCGGACTTGCCGATGCCGAGCGCACCTCCCGTTTCCGTGAAAAATACAACCAGTTTATCACCCTCAAGAGCCGCCTCAAAGAGTTCAAGGTGGACGCCATTCCCCTTGAACGCTGGCTCAAGCGCCCCGAAAACACATGGCAATCCGTTCCCTCCGAAATCCTCTCGCAATTTCCCATCCCAGTTTGGGAGCAAATCGAAACCGATCTCAAATACGCTGGCTATCTGATCCGTCAGGAAGAGCAGATCGCCCGCTCAGCCAGACACGAGAATAAGACAATCCCGGATTGGCTGGATTACGCCAAGATCAACGGACTTCGCACCGAGGCCGTACAGAATCTCACTCAAATCCGCCCCGAGACCCTTGGCCAAGCGGCCCGCATCAGTGGAGTCACTCCCGCCGATGTCTCCCTTTTGGGCATCTGGATCACTAGGGGCAACGAAACCATTTCAACACCATGAGCACGCCCAACCGTATCGAGACCAAATTCCAATCCCTCCGCGCCGCCAACCAATGCGGCTTCATTGCCTACATCACGGCCGGCGACCCGACACTCGATACGACCGTCTCACTGGTCGCCACTCTCGAAAAGTCGGGGGTGGACATCATCGAACTCGGCATCCCCTTTTCCGATCCCCTCGCGGATGGAGCCACGATCCAAGCGGCCTCGAGTCGTGCCATCAATGCGGGGGCCAGCGTCGCGGGAGTTCTTGATGCTGTCAGAAAGATCCGCAACACGTCGGAAATTCCGATCGTTCTCTTCACTTACTTGAACCCCGTTTATATCTATGGCTTCGACAAATTCCATGCGGATGCCTCCGCGGCTGGCGCAGATGGCGTTCTGATCCTCGATCTTCCCCCCGATGAAGCCGCCCGAAATGCCGAGCTGATGAAATCCCACAGCCTCCTGGCCATTCGACTCATCGCCCCGACGACTCCGCCCGATCGCATGGAGCTGATTGCGAAATCCGCCGAGGGCTTCATTTACTACGTCTCCCGCGAAGGCGTCACCGGCGAGCAAACCAGCCTCTCCACGAGCATCGGATCTCAAGTGCGCGAAATCAAATCCCACACGAACCTCCCCATCGCCGTTGGATTCGGCATTTCCACTCCCGAACAAGCAGCGGAAGTCGCGAAGGAAAGCGACGCTGTCGTCGTCGGCAGCGCCATCGTCCGCCGGATCGGCGAATTTGGAACTCATCCGAATCTCAACGCCGAAATCGCCGCTTTCGTCGCCCCCATCGCCCAAGCGATCAAGCCAAGATAGAGAGCCCCTTTTCTTGAGGACAGACCAAGATAAACACTTTTTTGCCTTTACTTGGCATTTTTGCCAAGCTTTGTTTCATTCATGACTTTGCAAAAAGAAACCCGTTCGGATGTGCGCTCGGGAATAATCAAAGCCTTGGCTCACCCTTCACGGGTTCGGATCGCGGAGGCCTTGATCGAGGGGGAGCGCTGCGTGCAAGACCTCACAACCCTAGTCGGGTCGGACATATCTACAGTATCTAAACACCTCTCCATAATGAAAAAGTCTGGATGGCTTGAGGTGGAGAAAAGGGGCTTGCATCAGTTTTACCGCTTGCGCTGTCCTTGCCTTCTAGAATTTTTTCGGTGTGTGGATTTGATTGATCTCATAACCAAGAAAAACAAGCCCGCGGACCACTGTTGCTGATATATTTATTTGGCTATTTAACTAAATAATGATCGCCGAACCTTAGGCTTAAAAACTCAA
>JBILZC010000142.1:0-3973 GCA_044377415.1 Terrimicrobiaceae bacterium
AAAATTGAGGCTCCGCAGGCGGGTGGAGCTTATGCCTAACGATTAGATTTTTAGCGAGATGCAGATTCCGCACCGTGGGGACGATAGACGCCAGAAGGATGCCGACGCCCTTCTCTCCCTGCGCCAGCAATTGTTGGAGCGTCTCTAGCGCGAGCGGAAGATCGCGTGCAGATATGGCGTTCCCAATATCAAAGATCCCGCTTTCGCGAGTCGCGGACACCAATTCTCGAATGTCCCTCGCCTCAATCGGGTGTCCGGTCCCGAAGGCCGTCTCGATTTTGTCGAGTTCGTTGTTGAGTTGACCAGAATCCAGTCCCACGCGCGCCGCAAGCGCCTCGATGGCCTCACGGGAGATCTTCAGTCCGCGAGAACGAATGTGCTGCGCTGTCCAAGAGATGACCTCCTCTTCACCCGTGCGGAATCCCAAGTCGGGCTTGTCGTGCAGTTCCGTCACACCCGCCTTGGTGAGTCGCTTGTAGGCGCTGCGTCGCTTGTCTGGCTTGATGGCACTGGCCAAAAAAGTAACTCCACCAGGCATGCCAGCATCAATGAAATCACAAAGCTTCTCGAGCAGCGCGAGGACGCTTTCTGATCCGCCAGTCACGGTATCGGCCAAAAATGTCGCGCTTTTCAACCACACGAGCTTGCTACCGCCAAGGAAGGGAAGCGTGGCTAGGGCCTGCAATGTTTCCTGCAACTGGGATACGGCCGCGTCCACGGTTTCGACTCCTCCATCAATGACCTCCAAACCGAAGGCATCGGCGCCTGGAGCCAGCTTCGCCGCAAGTGCGCTGGCCGCTTTTTTGACGGCGGCATCATCCGATCCGGTGATAAAATACACGGAGGAACTGGTTTTTTTGGCGGACATGGGATATTTGGAATCGATGAAAGGCGGATCATGATCCCATGCGTTCCGAAATGCAAATCCGGGAAATTCCCGCGCCTAAGTGAAATTTTATTTGGTCAGCGCCCTCCTCCCTTGCGTAACCTCATTTTCGCATGTCCACACCACACATCAAACTGTTCATTCCGGGTCCGGTCGAAGTGTCTGAAAAAACCTTCCGCGCCATGTGCGCCCCCATGATTGGCCACCGGGGATCCGAATTTAAAAAACTCTACGCCGGTATTCAGCCCCGCCTTCAAACTCTCTTCGGCACCACCCGTCCTGTTTTTCTTTCCACCTCGTCGGCCTGGGGAGTGATGGAGGGATCCATCCGCAACCTCACTACCAAAAAAGTCCTCAACGCTGCCTGCGGAGCCTTTTCGGACAAGTGGGTGGACGTCAGCAAGCGTTGCGGCAAGGAGGCCGTCGCCCTTCAAGTCGCGTGGGGTGAAGCGATCAAACCCGATATGGTGCGCGAAAAACTCGCCGAAGGTGGATTCGATACTTTCACCCTCATTCACAACGAAACCTCCTGCGGTGTTCGCAATCCTCTCCCAGAAATCGCCGCCGTGTTGCGCGAGTTTCCTGATGTGATGTTCGTTGTCGATTCCGTTTCCTCCTTTTCGACCCAGCCGATCCCGATGGACGAACTGGGCATCGACGTCCTTCTCACAGGAAGCCAAAAAGCCCTAGCCATGCCTCCCGGCCTCGCCCTCTTTGCTGTTTCCGAACGCGCCATGAAGCGTGCGGAATCCATCTCGGATCGTGGATACTACTTCGATTTTGTGGAGTTTGCGAAAAACCAAGAGCAGGATATGACACCGAGCACGCCAGTGATTCCGCTTATCAACGCCTTGGAGTCCAAGCTCGACGATATTTTCACTGAGGGTGTCGAGGCCCGCCATGCCCGCCACGCCTCACTCAACGCCCAAGTCCACGACTGGGTTCGCGCTCGCGGGTTCGAGTTCTTTGCTCCCGAAGGCTACCGATCACTCTCGCTCACTTGCGTGAAAAACAACCGCGACATTGACGTGGCGGCTTGGATCAAGCGCCTCCGCGAGAAGCATCGCTTCGTCATCGACGGCGGCTACGGCAAGATCAAAGGCAAAACATTCCGCATCTCAAACATGGGCGACGAAACATCATCCACGATTGCAGAACTCCTTGCCGCTCTCGACGACACGCTTGAGTAGAGCCCCAAACGGGCAGCAGATTTTTACTGTTCGGGCTGAATGAGCGCCTTGTGCGCGCCGTCACAAAAAGGCGCGTTCTCCGTCTGCTTGCACTGGCAAAGCCAAGCTGGACCGGTCTTTTCGGCTGTGAACTTCTGCGGAGTAAATCCCTTCCCTTTGTGTGATCCGTCGCAGAAAGGCTGCGTCGCAGATAGCCCGCAGGTGCAAAACCAATAGTCCTTACCGGCTTCGAGTTCGACTTTAGCAGGAGCTGTAGCGGCAATGTGTGGAGTGGAATTCATGTGCGGCAGTCTGCCTTTGCACCTCGCTTTTGGCAATGCTCCTTCATCCGTTGACTTGGGATACGATTCGGGAGAGTTGGGCCAATCAAGCGTCTCAATGGAATGAATTTCGTTGCGAATGTCGGAGTCAATGTCCTCATGACGCTGATGGCCTACAGCACTTGAATGGCGTTGCAGAGTTCGGTTTGTAATATATCTTTAACATCACGAAAGAGGCTCACCCTCTGTCGTTGTAAACGACTGTCCAAAACAGCGGAATGACTTCGATTGACCGACCCTTCGGCCTGAGCGCGCGGGCTGCAATCAAGCTTGATTTACTAGGCCTGCGGGAATAACCGGTGAATGAGATCCGCTTGCGATCATGGGGATGCCCAGCGGTAGTCGAGAGATTGAGATCTTCCTCCAAAAGATGAAAATACCTTTGAGGGAATGGATTGTATCTTTGGAAAATATGTATCGCTGACTCCCTTAAAAAAAGGGGTTTTCCCAACCACAGGACGTCTTAGCCAAGGGGGCCACCTGCAGCATCTACAGCGGGACAGCCTTCGCTCTTGCTGCGCTGCGAGCGAAGGCTGGAGGCGACGGGAGTCGAACCCGTGTCCTTAAGGCAATCCACACAACCTTCTACATGTTTAGACGATCTTTAATCTCGGAGTGGGCGGGCGAACCGTCACGCATCCCTCTCCAAAGCATCCACGAAATCGATTCACCCGTGGCGGCGGTTGCACCCGCTCGGGCCAGCCTGCTGTCGTCACACTCCGGCCTAGCAGGCGTTGGCTGGAATGCGTCGTGGCTAATTAAGCCGCGAGAGCTAGATCTTCGTAATCTGCATTTAGTTTGTTTGATCCGATTTTTTACGAGGCCAACGAATCATCCTCGACATGCGAGCCGGGCTTCTCACTTCAAGTCGAAACCTTTACGCCCCCTTTGGGAAATCACAAGGTAACCGTTCTTTTTGAAAACGCAAGGGGCTGTTTTTAAAAAAACAGAATATTTTAGGCGGGGCGGCGTCCAGAGAGAGCGCGCTGGAGGGTGAGTTGGTCGGCGTGCTCGAGACCTCCGCCAGCAGGGAGACCATGGGCGATGCGGGTGGTACGAACTCCGAGCGGGGCGAGGATTTCGATAAGGTAGTTGGTGGTGGCCTCGCCCTCGACGTCGGCACTGAGGGCAAGGATGATCTCGGTGGGGAATTCCAAGCGAATGCGCTCAATGAGGCTGGCGATACGAAGATCATCGGGGCCGACATGGTCTAGCGGAGCAAGGCGACCACCCAAGGCGTGATACAGGCCACTGAATACTCCGCTGCGCTCAAGGGGAAGGATGTCGGTGGATTGCTCGATGACGCAGATTTCGCGACCTTGACGCGAAGGTTGCTGACAAATCTCGCAAAGTTCCTCGATGGCAAAAAATCCACACTTGGAGCACGAATGGAGGCTGGCGGAGGCGAGCGTGGTGGCTCGAGCGAGCTCGGCAGGACGCGCGTCTTTATGGCTAAGCAGCCAGAGAGCGATCCGCTCGGCGCTTCGAGGCCCGATGCCAGGGAGGCGTCGGAGTTCGCGGGTGAGGTTGTTAAATGGAGCCGGGTAGTCGAGCGGCATGTCAGTGGCTGTCGAGGC
>JBILZC010000075.1:0-11948 GCA_044377415.1 Terrimicrobiaceae bacterium
TCAGTTGATTCGCAGGCTCTCCCGACCTGCTCCTCCTTCGGAGCTGCCTTGCGGCAGTCTATCTCGACCTTTCCCAAAGGCCTCGATTCGCCCTTCGGGCCAACCTTCGGTTAGTCTATCTCGCGCCTGCCCCGGCGCTCGATTGTCTCTCCCCTAGGTCAGTGCGCTATCGCGCGGGTGTTCTACGCTACGCTGCGGTTGCCCACCCTAGGCTACACTTTTGACTCGTTCGCTCCCGCTCATACCAAAAGCCGCTTGCTTTTGGATTTTTGCAAATGGGCACAGGCGTCCCGCCTGTGTGCATTGGCATGCGCCTTGGTTCCAATGGGCAAGGTGCGAGCAAGTAGACCAGTGTCCACACGGCCGAGACGGCCATGCCCCCTTTCTTTTGCGCTACAAAGTCCATTTTCAAAGGGACAATGGTCTCATTTCTCCTTTTTGAGCGGAATGACGTCGCCTTTGGTGATGAATTGCACGTCGAGCCATGGCGGTGGATTGCCGCACTCGCCATCGATCCAGAATTCCGAAAATCCCTTGTCCACGGCATAATCCTGCAGCACGACAGGCAAGGTCGCCAACGGGTGCCAGTTGAGATCATACACGCCGACCTTGTCTCCGCCTTGATACCAGAGGTATTGGTCGCTCTTGACCTCGCCTTGGATCGTCAGCGTGCCTAAGCCAGCGTGGATGACTGGATTTTTAATCGAGGAAGGGGTTTCGCCAAGCATACGGAGGTTTTCCACCAAGACTTTCGGATAGGTTTTTGCCATGACTCGTCCGAATCCGATGGAGACGGAACTAACGGGCCCATAGCCAGCGCGCTTGGTGTGATACCGCATTCCCCAAGTGCCGGTGGATCTGGCAGCCTCGCCAATCGGAATGACGATGTCTTTCTTTCCGGTGAAGTCGATCGGGACGACATAGTCCTTGCTGGGGCCAACCTGCACGATCAAGTAAGCTCCGCTACCGTCACCCGTGACAGTCAGACCCACCCCGCGCGCGTTTTGGGGATTCGCTTTGAATGTGTAACTCGGCAAGCCAGATGGCAGGAACACTTCGTCTTTATTCGAGTTATCAAAGGAAACTTCGAGCGCGGACTCGATATCCTTGAACTGATGGCGTCCAGGATTGGTGATCTGCGCGGCCTTGGGTTGCATTTTGTAGATGGCCGTGGCATCCGCTTTCTTGTCGGCTGGAGCAGGAGTCGCTGCGGGTGTTGCTGTCGGGGCGGGATGTTCTGCGTTCACGCCAGCCCCAATCATATAGCCCTCCATATCTTTGTTCGCAGCGACCGCTGGGCCCGCTGTTGTGGCGACGGCTCCATCGGAGTAACCATTTAAAAAACGGATGATAAATTGGGGAGATTGGCGCTGATACGGATTTTCCAATTTCAAGCGCATGCCGGGAGCGACATATTGGCGAGGCATGATGGGACCGAATTCCTGAACGGTCTTCCATTCCACATCTTCCTTGTTGCCTCGTACCATGATGCAAAAGGGCTGTATTTCGTAGCCACCGTCGGAGCGCCGAGCCTCGAAGATCGTTTTGCCAACGGGATGGCCCGCATCCAAGGCATTGGGCGTCTTGTCATGGTAAATGGACCCCGAAATCTGTTTGCGGAGTTCGGGTGTCAATTTAGGAGCCAGTTCTCGCCAGAGTGCATATTGTTCTGCAACGAGCGTGGCCAAGCCATGCTCTTGAATGGTTTTTGGAAAGAGTCCGAACATCGGTTCCGGTTTTCCAATGGCGAAGCCTGTGCTGTTACTTGCCGCGCCACGAGCCAATGTGAAGTGGTTTTCAATCGGGCTGGTGGACAGGCGCCCGTCGCGATCCAGTGCGAGGGCGGCGCTGCCACCCCCTCTTTTCGTCATGTTCGAAACACCGCCTGATTTAAACCGATACACCAAATCCCAGGGATTGGGCGTCCCTCCAGAAGTGTTGCTGGTCATGAGGTGGTCCGTATTCTGATAAACAAACATCGACCATTTGGAAAACCCCCACGGCACATCGCAATGGTCTTCCGCGCCATCGTATTCGTGGTGTTGGATGCCGAGACGATTGAAAAATTCCGCATATTCTCGGGCCGTCTCTTCACACATATCCGTCATGCTGCTCGGATAGTAATTTTGGCCGTAGGCCTTGAGAAGACCGATCGTCATTGTGCCGGCGTCATGAGCCGCCGCAGAGGCTCCGCGCTGGCACTCGGTGAGAGTCCATACGGGTTGATCGGTATTGGTGAATTTGCACGACACGATCTCGTCCCCGATCAGCACATCGGTGAATTTCCACCAACCCCCATAGGAATTAGCTTGGGACTCGGCTGAGCCCATCGGTGCATTGGTTGAATTCACGGGAACTTTTACCCCTGGATCGGGGCGGAAGAGAATGGTTTTATCAGTGGCGGAGATGGGTTTTTCCAATTTCCCTTTCCCCCAGTTGGCCAATCGCTTGTCGGCTTTTTTGCCTTTCCCGAGATACTTGGAGCCCTCAGGACCAATTCCGTAGCAGATGGTGTGCATCATGGCGTCCATGTTATTCGCCTTGAGCTTATCGTTGAAGGCCTTCAGATCCGCTTCGCCGCGAGGGAAAACCGCTTTATTGATCGACAAGGGATCACGGTCGTAGACCCAATAGGCTCCGCGCCAGGTGTCCGTGTGCATGTAGATGCGGTTGACGTTTAATTTTTTAGCGTATTCGAAAAGGACATCGAGGTCCTCTGGTTTTTCGGCGCTGATGGTTAATGTGTGGGTATCGCGGAATTTCTCCTCCCAATCTTTCACCCATTGCTTGGCGCGCTCGTAGGTCCATTGGCCTAGGATTTTCGGGTGAGGAAGTTTTTCCTCCGTCCAGATGCGTAAAAGGGCCTCGTTTTGGTCTTCGTCATTGAGGGGAATGAAGAAAGCGAATCCGCCGAGCGGGTCTTTATCGCCACGTTTCCAGAGATACGGCCATGCGACCTCCACAAAACAGCGGCGAGTGGCAAATAGTCCACTAGCATTTGTCATGTAGTCCAAGGCGACCGCCTCGGGGCCCACGCCTTTAAAGTTGGCTCTGAAACTCAAGATGGGCTCCGAATTTTCAGGGATATTTTCGATTCGCTCGATGCGGAAGGAGATGTAGTTGATCTCGGCGTTGACGGCAAAGGTGACACGGGAGTTGTCCGCCCCGGTGGCGATTAACTTCCCATTTTGAGATTCCAAGGAAGAAAGCGGGACTTTTTTTTCTGTAGGCCCCGCGCCGGTGGTGAGAACAAATCCTGGGCCTGGATCGGCGGTGTTGATCAGGTTTGACCCATTCCCACGCGTGTAGGAAAGCGGTTTGCCGTCCGCTCCGAAGGTCATAGTGACATCCCCACCTTTGATCGTTTGTGCACCCGGACCGCTTTTGCCGGTATCTGTCGCGACAATTTTCGGGGGTTCTGCGGGCTTACAGGCGGAGAGAAGCAGAAGGCTGACAGACAGGAGTGGGAGTATCGCGAGCTTGGTGAGGTTAAGAGAATTCATATTAGGATATCGACTGAGGGGCGATCCAAGGGTGCGAGAGCAACCTAGAAGCGATGTTATTTGAGATTGAACGTAAGTGCCCAATCCACCGCGCCGGTTTTTTTAGGCGTGATGGTGACGCGAACGAGGTTGCCCTCGCGGGTGAACCCAGAGCAGGTGCCATCGTTTTCGTTCACGCTGATGTTGGTGGGTGAGAGGGCATCAGGGCAGACGAGACGAAGCTCGTAGGGATCGCTGTCCACCATGGCGCTTGTGCCGCTGAGGATGCGAGCGGCGGGATCCCAAGATTCCGACTTCACATCGATGAGGCCCTGCGTGATGTGGCGAGAGGTCGAGAGAAGTTGCGGGTGGGTGGCTGTCTCGCGGAGCGCGAGCACCCGACAACCGGCCCCTTCCAATGTCTCATTCCATGTGCCGCTCACCGTTCCCAAGTAGCGGTTCGCCCAGAAATCAAAGACGTCATACTTCTTCGTTGTATCCAGCCCCATGCGGGCGGAATCACACGCGAGGGTGGTGGGATTTTTTTCATCCCAATTGAATAGGCCCACGATATGCAGGCGATCATTGCCGACGATCCAGAGGGCGGGCTTTTCGTGCTCGAGGATATCCACTGGACGCGCTGGAAAGTTATGCGCTGGCAGGGTTCGCTTGATGATGTCGAGTCGATCGGGAGGTAACTCGGCATACCGCTCGCTCGAGGTATTCATCGCGCCGCTCACGGCCAGCCACGAGGCCATCCATCGCGCTTTCGCGAGCGGATTGGATTCGCGGACGTAGAAAGGATCTGGGTCGTTATACCAGACGCGGTTGTTGAGGAACCAGAGATTGCCCGCGAAGTCCGCGCCGAAGACGAGTTCCTTCCAGTCTCCCTTGGTCGCCAGATCATTGTCTGGTCCGACCCGCATGGCATCGACCATGCCGAAGATCGGAGCGAAGGAGACCATGTTTTGCGTCGAGGTGCAGCCGAGCACAAAGGTGCCGGGTGTCTCTTCGCGGAGCATTTTTAATCCGTAGCGATAGCCTTCGATGAAGGTTTTATCTGGGTTGTGGAGGACGGCGGGCCGCAGGGATTTTCCCGCCGGGATGCGGTGGACGTAGATATTGTGGCTCGGAGCGCCGAGGTGCAGGCCGTCGACCTTGATATACGAGTAGCCCCACTTTTGGATGCGTTGGAATCGGTCGCGCAAAAAGGCTTCGCCGTCCGGTGAGGTCGAGTCGATCGTGGCTCCCGACCAGCGGGTGTTGGAAATCGGTTTCCCAGTTTCTGGATCTTTGGCAAAAATCTCCGGCGGAAAATCGGTCGCCGCGCCCTTGCTCTCACCCGCAAATGGCATGTACCAGATGCCCGGAACAAAGCCATCACGCCGGAGTTTTTCGGCCGCGAGTGGCATTCCGCTCGGGTAGTTCGTATTCGTTTCTCTGAAGATTTTGATCGGACCCTTATCCAAGTTCTCATCGACAGTGGACTTGCTGTGGCTGTCAGCCTGCCAGTGGTCATCAATCTGAAACACATTCAAGCCGAATGGCTGGAGATGCTTCTTGGCGAAGGCGGCATTCACCGCGAGAGCGTCTTCGGTGAGGGCTCCGTCTGCAGAATGGCGGCGGGCATACCATGTGCAAAAGACATCGGGCTTCGGCTTCAAGTGGATGTCGTAATGTTGCGCCACCTCATCCGCAAATCGCTCGAGCCCGAGGCGCACGTCGGAGAAAAATCCAATGACCAGCGTGTCTGTCTCGCGGGCTTGGTTGGGCTGGATGCGCAGGTTGCCGAATTCCAGTTCGGCACCAACGCGCAGTTGGCCGTCCTTAAAGACAGGGAGCATCGCGCCCAAGCCGCGCTGCTGAGTGAGCCACGCGCAGACAACTCCGTTTCGTGAAGCCACGTCCGCCACGGCATAGTAAGCGAAGCTGTTTTCGGGGGTGCCTGCGGGCTTCATTCCGCCTGATCCGAGCGTGCTCCACTTCGAGGCGTCTGCACCTTCGGAAGATTCAAAGACGAGGTCGGCGACACGGATTTGGTCGAACACGACCGACTCTCCGCCCGCGTTCTCCACATGACTTTCCAGATAAACAAACGGATCCTGATCATGGATCGTTGCTGTGGTGATGCGGTCGCCGTGCTTGAGAACCAAGCTCCGCCCCTTGCCTCGGCGTTCATCCGCGCACTCAACAATGGTGGCTTCGCGGCGCATGGCCCCTGGCAGTTCGATCCGGATGGTTGCCGGTCCGCTCTGGGAGCCAGTTGGGGAAAGCGCGAGTCCGCCTGCGCAGACGAGCACCTGAAGGTATTCGTTGGTGAGTGAAACGCTGCTCATTGGAAAAATGCGCTGCTGCGGGAGTTTATTTGATCACCAGCGAGACCGACTGCGACTTGCCCCATTGGCGGCCGCTCAAGTTGACCTTCCAGAGATTTTCTCCAGCGGATTCGACCGAAACGATTTTGCAATTTTTGGCTCCCTTGGCTTCTAGCGGTTTTTTGCTGAAGAAGGTGAGAGTGCCATCCTGCGCGCCGGCATCGGTGAGTTTGATCTCCAGTGCATCGGCCTTGACGCGGATATCGCGGACCTCTGTTGCTCCGATGGAGAGGTGGAGATTGGAACCCACTAGTATCGGAGAATCCCCCTTCAAAGGAGTGAAGCGCAACAGGGCTGAGGCGTAATACTTAAGCGGCGCAGTGGCATACGAATCCTTGGCGTAACCGATGACCTTGTTTTGCCAGTAGTCGAAGACCGCGCAATTCACGCCTGCTGGAAGACCGGCATCCTTGAAGTTCAGCGGGAGAGATTTCGTGCCTGGGCTGTCGTTGTAGAGATTGTAAACCGCAAAGTCGCCATAGGGACGTGCTGCGGCAAATCCGAAAATTGTGTTTTGAGGTGAGTACCCGAGGGTCAAGAGTCGCGCGGGCTCCGCGCTCGCGGGTCGCATGACCTCGGCTTGGCGCCATGCGGCACGGCAATCCTCAGCTTGGAGGGGCTCGCTATTCATCGCGGTGCCGCCGACCAGAGTCGTAATAGCATGCCATGTTTTCCACATTTCTTCTCCCTGAGGTGTGGGACCGAGCACGCGGCTTGGCAAGCCAGTGGCAAGATACGAAACATCGGGATCATTCTGCCACCACACATTATCGTAGATTTGGAAGCGGAGGACCGACTTCAAGCATTTCTCAAAGTGGGCGGGATGCGAATCGGGGCCCACACGGGCAGCATCGATGAAACCGATCACGCCGCGCGTAGGTTGGCCGAGGCAGGAGAGGATATACATTTTGTCTCCAGCGGCCTTCCGGTAGAGCGTGTAGAGCTCGCGGAAGATTTGCAGGCTCGTCTTGGTGGGATCGTAGAACTTGCTTCCGATACCGTTGAAATCAATTTTGATGTAGCCGAATCCGTTATCGCGGGAACTTTTGATGATGTTCTTGAGGAATTTCTTTGTCTCGGGATGGTCAGGTACGAGCCAGTTAGCTCCATCGGGATGAAACCAATTCGCGTTCATGAAATTCTTAATGCCGAGTGCGTTTGTCTGGATCGCATCGGGATGGGCTTTCATCCACGGATGCTCGGGGTTCATCATGAGTGGGGCGAACCACACACCGGGAGTCCAGCCGACATTGCGGATTTTTTTAGTTACGGCAGCCAAGCCGCTTGGGAACTTCGTGTTCGCGCTCCAGTCGCCATCCATTTTCTGGTAACCGTCGTCGATTTGTAGGATGCCTTTGCCGAAAACATTGGGATTTTTGGCTAGGATATCCGCGACATTCAGGATGTGGGCCTCGTCGATTTTTGTGGTCCGGTCATACCAGCTGCACCATCCGTAAACGGGTCCCCTTTTGGTCCGGGCTTTGTGGGTGATCGCCACCCAGCGGGTCCAGATATCGGTCGCGGTCGTCGTCGCCTCGAAGCAGTAAACGACCTCTTCGCTTCGGCGGTCTTGGCCGGCAGCAACAAGTACGCCTTCCATTTCGGAGCGGCTGTTAAACTCCCCATTGGCAAATTCCACACTCGTGTAGGCCTCGGCGGGACCGACCGGTCCTACTAGGAAACCTTGCCCGTTTTTGTGGTAAACGATCACCGCGTCACGGAAGGTCTTTTTCGTTTTTGATAGATCTTCTGCCTCGTTGTCCTGCATGAGCGGAGTGACGAGCCAATCGGATGCGTTCTCGACAGCGAACGTGCCTCCCGCAGACTTCAAGGTGTCGAACAAATCGAACGATTCGAGTTTCACGTTTTTGTCACTGCGGTTGTGGAAGACCCCCTGCAGTGTGAAGGCGCGAATCTTCTTCAGGCGCTTGAGTGTGACGGTGTATTGGAAGGGCGAACCCTTCACTCCATAGGTGGCCGTGCTCACCGCCGCCTCGCCAAACGGAGTGCTGGCCGTGGACTGCTTGATCGGATCCACCAGCGCATCTTTGCTGATTACATAATTGTATTTCCCCTCAGTCGAAAAGACCGCATGCGTGGCGCCCTGCATTTTCGAAACACCCGGAGCCTCCACTAAAATCTGACTGCCATCTTGGGAAAAACGAACCCAGTCTTCGCCTGCGCGGGCACCTAGTATCGAGAGGGTCGTTATTGCTAATGCTAAGGCCAATTTTTTTGTCATAGAATTTGGGTCTGAGTTTAAAAGTTCAGGGGGCTAAACGGAGCGCCGATGTAAGCAACCCGCCGAAGCCCGCAAAGTCATTTGGAATGAGGCTCCGCAGGCGAAAGAGAATTTGGAAAACCCGGAAGTCACTCCCCTACACACCCCACGAACCCCCGCGCAAAAAAGCGCAAGAAGGCCCACGCGCGTAGAGCGGAAGCGGCTCGGAGACGGAGTATGGAGAAACTCGTTCAAAAGGTTGTAGGTAATTCATACAAAATAATGCAACGATTTGAAAGGTTTGTCATGTCGTGCAAACGTATGACAAAAAGAGATGGCGGAGCTTTAAGTTTGTAAGTTTTAAGTTTGCAAGTCTGACCAGACCATGTTTTCAGGGGGAAGTTTTCTGTCGCGCCAGCGCGGGAGACAGATCACGGTTTACCGGGATTGGCGGTCAAAAAAACACTATGCATTGACTTGCGCCATCCCTTTGGCGCTGCGCCCTGCGGGATGCCTTGCGGCAGGCTCTCCCGACCTGCTCCTCCTTCGGAGTTGCCTTGCGGCAGGCAGTGTTGGTTCGCATCCCACCCAGGATGCCTCACCCTTCGGTCTGCTTATGCAGCCTACCGCGCAACCTCGCTGTTGCTTGGTTCCCAAAGGTCTCGATTCTGCAAATCCTGAAAGTCCTGCAAATCCTGTCACCTTCCCTTCTCTGCGCCCACTTAATGCCGGGGCATGGCTAGCGGTGACAAATGCGTTGTCCCCAAAGTAAAGGTGGTCTGTGTAGAGCTGAGGGCGGCATTTTACCAGTGCGACCGCTTGCAAACGCTGTATCATGACGGCATCGGTTCATTTTTAAACCTCGAATCAACTGATGTTTCGTTCGTTTTTTTACTTATGATTTTCTGCAACTTGACTGGCCGAATTGGATACACCCGCGCGAGCAACGATCCCTTTGATCTGGCATTCCAGCACAAAATTCCGACCCTTCCCGTGCTGATATGGAAGTGAGCTTTTCATTGTTCGGGTTGCTATTGGTAATTGCTGTCGCCCTGACCATCGCGACGTTGCCCCAGACCCGCACTTACAGCTTTGCCTCGTGGGTAGTCGCTGCCGTGTTAGCCGGTCTGGTGTATCCTCAGATCTACCTCCAATACCTCCCTTTCGACTACTCTCAATGCCTATCGATCTTGCTACAAGTCGCCATGTTTGGAATGGGCGCGACTCTCACGGTCAAGGATTTCGCGCGGATCTTGAAAATGCCCAAGGGCGTATTCGTCGGAGCCGTATTGCAGTTTTCCATCATGCCTTTTCTGGGGTGGATCGTTTCCAAGGCGTTGGATTTACCTCCGGAACTGATGCTGGGCATGATTTTACTCGGAGCCAGCCCTGGCGGGATATCCTCAAATGTGATCACGTATTTAGCCAAAGGGAATGTGGCATTATCCGTGACCATGACCGCCGTATCGACGTTGCTCGCTCCCGTCATGACGCCGCTGATGGTGTATCTTTACGCGCGACAAAACATCGATGTGAACTATGTCGGGATGTTTTGGAGTATCCTGGCCACCGTGGTCGTCCCAGTGGCGCTCGGACTCATTGCGAATGGTTTGATGAATCGATGGGCGTGGGATCAAAAGTTGGCGGAAAAGCGCCTTGCAGCCACGTCAATGATCGCCATCTGCCTGATCTGTGGATTGATTGCGGCCAAAAGTCAGGAGCAGATTGTTCGTGTTGGCGCGGTTCTCCTGCTGGCTGTGTTCTTGCATAATACGTTTGGATATTTGCTGGGTTACTGGGGTGGGCGCTTGGCAGGACTTAATGAGCAAGATAGTCGCACCGTTGCGATCGAGGTCGGTTTGCAAAATGGCGGGATGGCCGCGAATCTGGCGGCCGATGTTCTGAAGAATCCCTCCGCCGCTATCGCCCCCGCCCTTTTCGCTCCAGTGATGAATGTCACCGGGTCTATCTTGGCCTCGATCTGGTCCCAACGCAGCCATGATTCTGCGTCCATACCAGACAATCATTGCAACCCGTAGCTGCAATCCTCTCCTTTGGCAAAAGCCCCAGCCTCCCTTGGAGGTAGGGCGCCATTGCATCAGCATTCCTTGAAGTGCGCGGGAATTAGTGGCCGGCGGCGGGCACACCTTTCAGGTAGGTGCCGTAGCCGATGATAATCGTGGAAATTATGAGCGTGAGGATGCCAAGGACAATAAGCGTGTAGGTTTTCTTCGAGGAGCCTTTCCACTCATGGAAAATCCAGCCCCACATCGTGGAGAAAACGATGATCGAGGCCATGTGGAGCGTCCATGACGAGAATCCAAAGCCGTCGACATTTGAGCCGCCCATCCGGATATGTCCCATCGAGTAGAAGAAAAATTGGAAATACCAAATGCTTCCAGCCAATGCGGAGAAAATATAATTGCTCAGCATTGGGATACGGAGATCGCTCTTATCAATCACCACTGGGGCGCCTCCGCCCCCACCATGGTCACCTCCCGCGGCAACCAACCCAGCGTGCTCGGGAGTGGCTTGAGTGGCGAGATACTGGTAGCCGGTCTTATTTTTGATGTTGAGGAGAACGCACCAGATGAAGTTTGTCGTGAACCCGCCGAGCATCACCACGATAAGGCTTGGGAGGCCCGACCAGAGTTCGTCCGTGCCCAAAGCCACAGAGGCTTTTCCGATCGGTTCACCTGCAGTCAAGCCGAAGCTGAAACAGGCACTCATCACACCAGAGAACGTTGCCACAAGCAGTCCCTTCTTGAAGTCGAACTCTTTAATTGTTTTCAACTTCTCTTCCGCAGGCATTTCCTTCTCTTTATTCGCGCCAGCGAGCGCAGCCACCCAAATCCCCAGCAAACAGACACCCACACCAAGGAGTGTGATCTTGCCAGGAAATGTCGCCGCGATTTGGCCAATGGTTTCACCCACAGGAATGTCCGGCATAAAGGTCTTAAGGATCGGTGGCAAGAGCGTGCCGAAAGCAGCGCAATACCCAAGTGCTACACCCATCCCAAGCGACATGCCAAGATAGCGCATCGCAAGGCCGAAAGTTAGGCCGCCGAAACCCCAAAGGACGCCAAAGAAGTAGGTCCATGCAAGTGTGGAAAAAGGCTGACTACCGATCGCGGCAGCCGGATTAATCGTCAAGATGGAAGCCAAAAGCCATGGGCACACGAGCCAAGAGAAGAATCCGCCGACGAGCCAGTAGGTCTCCCAAGACCATTTTTTGACTCCCCTGTATGGAACATAAAAAGAGCCGGATGCAAGGCCGCCGAGCCAGTGAAAAATGACGCCGAGAAGTGGATTCATGGTTGTGTAGTAGGGTTGAGATTAGTTGCGGGCAGCCAGCACGGAACGCTCGTAGGCTTTGACTTCCTGAATCCAAGCCGGACCGACAGGAACGTTTTGTCGTCTGCAATATTCGTCCCAGACCGCGCCGAGCGGCAGAGTTTTTGCCTCCTCCAAAAGGGCAAGGCGCGTCGTATTGTCACCCGCTTTTTCGGCAGCAGACAACTGCGCGGCAGGCTCGAGGAGGGCGGCGAGAAGGGACTTGATAGCCCCTCGGGTACCGATGACCCATGCCGCGATGCGGTTGATGCTAGCATCAAAGAAGTCGAGGCCGATGTGGGTGCGGTCGAGGAAGTCGCCGCGCACAAGCTCCTCCATGATGGCGCGGGTGGGATCGTCGAAGAGTACGACGTGGTCGCTGTCCCAGCGGACACCGCGGCTCACATGGAGCAGAAGGCGTGGAACGAACTGCAGGACGGACGAAATTTTGTCCGAGAGGTTTTCCGTCGGATGGAAATGACCGGCGTCGAGGCAATAGAGGAGTTGGTTTTTGACAGCGTAGGCGAGGTAGAACTC
>JBILZC010000076.1:0-11888 GCA_044377415.1 Terrimicrobiaceae bacterium
AAATCACAACCAACACAAGTCGGATGAAACTTTTAAAAAAATAATAAATGACAGGATGAACTCGCATCGTTCACATAAGATGGAGCGGATCGATGTCCACGGCCACAAAAACGTCCTCGGGCATGGTTAAGGTCTGCAATGTTTCTTTCGCAAGCCGTGATAAAAGCATGGAGGAATTTCCCCTCATCGAGACTTGAAATCGATGGTAGGTCTTGGCTTTTTCGAGAGGTGCCGGAATTCCTTCGCCGATGGTTATACCCTCAAGCGCAGCGGCCTTGAGTTTGCGTGAGAGCGTCTGAGCGGAAAATTCCACCCTCTCGCGAACGGTTCCACGCAGGGTGATCAATGCCATTTTCCCAAAGGGGGGATATCCGAACTTTTCCCGAAATTCCATTTCCTGCTCCATGAATCCTTGAAAGTCATGATGGCGTGCAAACTGGATCGAAGGGCTGAATGGGGTGAACGTCTGCACAAAAACTTCCCCCTCCATCTCGCCCCGTCCCGCACGTCCGGCGACTTGCGTGAGCAACTGAAATGTCCTTTCTCCGGCGCGGAAATCCGGAATGTGCAAGCCGAGGTCCGCATTGACGATTCCCACCAGCGTCACGTTGGGAAAATGGAGGCCCTTGGCGATCATTTGCGTGCCAATCAGGATATCAATCTTCCCTTCCTTGAAAGCTCCAAGCGTTTCGCGATAGGCATCCTTGCGGGTCATGGAGTCGGCATCCATGCGGGCGATCCGCGCTTTTGGGAAAATCTTTTTCAAAGCTTCCTCGACCTTCTGGGTGCCCATACCGGCGAAACGAATTTTCGGATCGGAACATTTCGGGCAAGATTTTGGGGCTTTCCGGGTGTGACCGCAAATGTGGCAAATAAGACGCTCTGCGGCGCGATGGTAGGTGAGGGAAATGCTGCAGTCCGGACACTGACAGACATGGCCACAGGCTTCGCAGATCATGGATGTGGAAAATCCGCGGCGATTGAGAAACAGAATTGATTGTTCCCCCTTCGCTATCCTGCCCTCGATAGCCTCTGCAAGCGGTCGGGCTAGAATGCCGCCCTCTGGCGTTGCGCGGGATTGACGACGCAAATCCACCACACGAACGACCGGCATGCTTTTGTCGTCCACTCGTTGGTTGAGACGGACAAGTCGATATTTGCGAGATTGGGCATTATACCAACTTTCGAGGCAAGGAGTCGCGCTACCGAGGATGACGGCCGCCCCTTCGCGTGACGCACGAAGAACAGCCATGTCGCGGGCATTGTAGCGGGGGGCTTCGTCCTGTTTGTAAGAACCTTCGTGTTCCTCATCAACAATGATCACGCCCAGATTTTCCAATGGGGCAAAAATCGAGCTTCTTGCTCCGATGACGATGCGCGCTGTGCCGTCGTGGATTTTATGCCACTCGTCATGGCGCTCGCCTTCGGAGAGATGACTATGAAGAACGGCTATGTTGTCCTGCATATCTGCAAATCGAGATTTGAAGCGCTCCACCGTTTGGGGAGTCAGTGCGATCTCGGGAACAAGTACAAGAGCGGTTCGGCCATGATTGATCGCCTCGCGGATCGCGCGAAGGTAGATCTCTGTCTTGCCTGAACCGGTGACGCCGAAAAGCAATATCGGCTGACCGGGTTTTTCCATCGCTTCGCGCACGGCGATCATGGCTTCGGTTTGCTCTGAATTGAGGACCAATTCTGCATTAGCTACGAAGCGCTCGGAGTAAGGGTTCCGCGCTACAACACCGGCTTCAATGACAACCAAGCCATTTTTTTCCAAAGTGCGGTAAACGCTATCACTCACCCCGGCTTGGTCCGCAGCCGTGGATACGGGGAGGGGCCCTGAGGCATTGATAAGGACTCGAAGGGCGTCTGCTTGTCGCGGTGCTTTGCGAGACAGCGTGGCGAGTTGTTCCTCGCTTATGGGTGAAGCCAAGCGGGCCGAATTCTGTTTTTTGACAGAGACGCGGCCATCGCGCACAGCCACGGGCAGCACACTGCAAACGGCCGTTTCCAAAGGGCAGCAATAATAGTCGGCCATCCATCGAGCGAGTTCCAACAGGGCTGGACGGATCATGGGTTTGTCATCCAGAAGTTGGGTGATATCTCTCACGGAATTATATTCGCAGGCCGAGAGAATCTCAATAACGGTGCCATTGAGCAGTCGAGTGCGAACCGGTACTCGTACCCGAGATCCAACACCGATCGAGGACGCCATCGATTCTGGAATTCGATAATCCAGCAATCGGCCAGCAGCCTGATCGGGTAATACTCTCGCAAACATTCAGCGGAATATCGCCATCCGTGAGGCCCTCCGCAAGCCCGCTCATCCTTCTATTTCATGATCGGAAATTTATTTTGTAAAATAGTTCTTGTCCTATGAAGAATCGCAGATAACTTCATTTTTGTTCTGGGGGGAACAACTGCCCGTTGTAGCATTCGCTGCGACGGGCAGTACTTTTTTAGGGCATCGAAGAATCTTTAAAAATTCCCGAAATGCTTGTATTGACATTGGTCAGATGCCCGATACGATTTGCCTCCCGTTTATTTAAATCATTTTATGGCCTACACTGAAGTTATTCTTACCGCGAACATTCCGAACCTCGGCGCTGAAGCAGATATCGTTAAAGTCCGCCGTGGCTTTGCTCGCAATTTCTTGCTCCCGCAGGGCAAGGCTCTTGAAATCACCGCTGGCTCGACTCGGCAAATCAATCACCTCAAGGCCAAGCGCGCCGAGCGTGAAGCTCGCGAGGTTACTGCTGCTGAGGAACTTGCTTCCAAAATCAATAAGCTTTCGCCCGTTTTCACACTTGAAGCTGGTGTTTCCGGCAAAGCATTCGGATCTGTGACAGCTAAAGACATTCATGATCGCCTTATTCAAGATCTCAAGTTGGATGACCTTCCCAAGCACGCCGTTGTTCTTGAGAAAGCCATCAAGGAAAGTGGTGCCCACACTGTGAGCGTCAAGGTGCATGGCGATGTCACTGCTACACTCAAAGTGCAAGTGAACGTGCATGTCCCAGCTAGTGCTGAATCTCCTGCCTCCAGCGAGGAATCTGGGGAACGTAAGCCCCGTCGCAAAGTCACCAACAAAGAATAAATTTCACTCGATATTGCGGGAAAGTTGTCTCACATTGAGACGACTTTCCCGTTTTTCTTTTGGAAAATTCGCTTTACCGTTTTATTAGATTCATCACCCCCGTCGGTTTAATCTTTATCATTTCTCCTAATTACATCCATGCCTTCACCAGCTGCTGAGCCGACCGCAGGCAACAATCCTTCCGCTAATGGCGGTGGAGATGGAAAGGGGAAAAAGAAAAAGCCCGTCGATTACAATCAGCGCGCCAGCGCATATCTTCCTGATGTCCACCGCGCGCTTCCTCAAAGTATCGATGCGGAGAAAGGTCTTCTTGGTTCGATTTTACATTCCTCGACCGTTCTCGATGATTGTATTTCGCAGATGGAGGCAAAGCACTTTCACCTCCCTTCTCACCAAAAGATATTTGAAGTTCTGGTGGAGATGCGGAATACCGGTCGCCCGATTGACCTGATTGCGCTCACGCAAATTCTGGAAGATCGTCGGATGCTGGATGAGGTTGGGGGCGCAGGGATTGTCACCGAGCTATTTACCTTTGTTCCCACCGCAGCCAATGCGGACTACTACCGCGAGATCATCCGAGAAAAGTTTCTTCTTCGTCAAGTGATAGGCACTTGTACCGAATATGTGGCGAGATCTTATGAAGAGCAGGGTGATGTAAAAATCCTGCTTGATGAAGTTGAGGCCCGAATTCTCTCGATTGGCGAAGAGCGCTTCCGTGCGACGATGCCCACGCTCAAGGAAATGGTCGATCAAGCGATTGATGGGATTGAAAAACTCGTTACCACTCGCGGCAGCATTACTGGGCTTCCTACTGGATTTGCCTCCCTTGATCGGATGACCAATGGTCTTCACGAGGGGGAAATGTTTGTTATTGCGGCACGTCCCTCCATGGGCAAGACCGCATTTGCGATGAACATCGCAGAGCATGTGGCGATCGATGGCAACAAGCCTGTGGCTGTATTCAGCCTGGAAATGAGCTCCCAACAACTCGTGCAGCGTTTGCTTTGCTCTCGCGCCCGAGTGAATGGTCAGAAAATTCGCGAAGGATTCTTCGGCAAGCATGAGATGACAAGCATCAGTGTCACTGCCGGCGTTCTCTCCAAGGCAAAAATCTTTGTCGATGACACTCCGGGTCTCAGTATTTTGGAATTGCGGGCGAAGGCACGTCGTCTGCGGAATCGGGAGAAGATTGAGTTAATCGTGATTGATTATCTCCAGCTTCTCCGCTCGAACTCGAAAAGGGGACAAGACAACAGGCAGATTGAAATCCAAGAAATTTCCTACGGCATCAAAGCGCTCGCCAAGGAGTTGAAAATACCGGTCATCGTACTCGCTCAGCTTAACCGAAATCCGGAACAGCGCACTGGTGACGGAAAAGGTCGTCCAAGACTCAGCGATCTCCGTGAGTCAGGAACAATCGAACAAGATGCGGATGTGGTCGGATTGCTGGTCCGTGAAAAATATTATGCCGAGGATGATGAATCCAAAAAAGAGGCGGCAGGGAAGGCCACTCTCATCATCGCTAAACAGCGTAACGGGCCAACGGGTGATATTAATCTCACCTTCCTTGAGGAATACACCCGTTTCGAAGAACGCGCCGATGACCGGCGCGAAGATCAATAATTCGAGGTCGCAGTCGTTAACTCGCTGGCGGAGCTTTTACTCAAATTCCACCGTCATTTCGCGGAACTTATTGATGTCCGATTGCTCAGCGAGTTTGGCTGTGGTGCCGCGAATACGCTGGCTCAGGGTGGTGGCTAGACCGATCATAAGCATGATTCCAGCCGAGTTGTAATTATTCAGAAAATCTTCCAAGTCCTGGCGGGTGATAACCCAGTATTGCGATGGCTCTACGGCGACGACAGAGCAAATGGCACTCAAGGGATCAAATATATCAATCTCACCGACCCATTCGCCAGATTCGATTTTACCAAGAAGGATATCATTTCCCTCATCGACGCGACGCGCATGCATCAACCCCGACAAAGTGAAGAAAAGCTTGCCGTGGGATTGGCCTTGCTCGATGAGGACGGCGCCAATGGGAGCGAGGTGAAATGTTCCGTAGGAACTAAGTGTATCACGGTCTTCATCGGAAAGATTGGCAACGATGCCTACGGCTGGAAGTTTCGGTGTGGAAAAGGACATACGTGGGGATATTCATCATCATAGCCCCGACTAGCAATCCAATTTCAGCGTGAAATTGTAGTGCCACGTTGATTTTTCTGGGCGCAGGGTAGATGTCAGTTTCCAAATACAAGGCGGCAAATGACGATCGAGGCGATGACACCAGCTATGTCCGCAATGAGGCCTGCTGGAACAGCGTGGCGGCTTCGTCTGACAGCAACCGAACCGAAATAAACAGCGATCACGTAGAATGTCGTTTCCGTACTGCCAAGGACTGTCGCTCCCATTTTTGCGAGCAGACTATCGGGGCCTTGGCTTTGTATTAATTCCGCAAAGATGGCGTTGGATCCACTGCCGCTCAGGGGACGCATGAGAACGAGAGGGAAAAGCTCTGTGGGGAGTTTTATGGCCGCCAGTAGTGGACCTAGAGCTTTTGCCATGATATCGATGCCACCTGCTGCTCGAAACATGGCAACAGCGCTGATAATCGCCACGAGATAGGGAATGATACGGATCGAGACTTGGAAGCCCTCCTTCGCTCCCTCAATAAATTCCTCATAGACGGGGATACGGCATAGCGACGCATACAAAGGGAAAAAGGCTATTAAAAAAGGGATAGCCAAGTAGGAAACACCCTCCACCACACTCACTAGAAGACTTTTGGATTCGTGGGAAGTGGCGATGAAGTTCCAACCGAACCAAAGAAAACAACCTGCAAACAAAAAGAGAGCGAGATGTCCCCACCATTTGGGGGAGGCGAATTTCTCTTCGCTAGGAGCTTCTTCAGCCATCGCGGCTTCAGGAATGGGTTTCTCCGCTGGTGGCAGGGCATAGATCGGTAAACGCTCGAGGGACTTCACCGCGAGAATACCCGCCAATGTTGAGCAACACGTCGCAAAAAATGCAGTTCCGATGATGGCGGTAGGGTTTTTCGATCCGGCTGCGGCAAGGAGGGCGACTGTTGTAGCAGGTATGAGCTGGATGGAACTCGTGTTGATGGCCAAAAATGTGCACATGGCATTCGTCGCCGTACCGGGACGGTTATTGAGTTTTTCAAGATCTTGCATCGCCCTAAGTCCAAGCGGGGTTGCGGCATTGCTGAGCCCGAGCATATTGGCGGCCATGTTCATGACCATCGATCCCATGGCTGGGTGATTTGCAGGCACATCCGGAAAGAGCCAAGAGAGGAGGGGACGTAGGGCTTTTGCCAGCAGATTCACCAGCCCCGACTTTTCAGCAATCTTCATCAAACCAAGCCAGAGAGCCATCACGCCGGCCAGTGGAAGCGCTATTGTCATAACGGCATTTTTGCAGGCTTCAAATGCGGCTGAAGTCACTTCTTGCAAGTGACCATTAAAACCACCCAGAAGAACGGCCATGAGCACGAGGGTGAGCCAGATGTAATTGAGCATCTGTTCAACTTGCATCAAGATAGGCCTCCGCGAAAAGAGGAAATCGGCAAACATATCAAGCAATTGATTTCCTGAATCCAAAAGGTTAGTGTTTTACCTATGATTCGTCCCGCACGGGTTGGGGTGCTTGTTGCCCTATTTGTTGCCGCCAGCCTGTTGCTTGCGGCTGGCTACTTTTATATTCGAAAGAGTCCGATGCGGGACTATTTGGTGCAAGAGGTGATCTTCGCTGCGCGTTTTTCCCGCTATGATTCTCTGATCGCTCAAGCTGGGGCACGACATGGTGTGAACCCATCATTGGTGAAAGCTGTGATTTGGCGTGAAACTCGGTTTCAGCCCCAAATGCAAGGAAGCCATGGTGAGCGAGGACTCATGCAAATCACGGAGGTGGCTGCGGCTGATTGGGTCAAAGCGGAAAAGGTGGAGACATTCGTTCCAACGGATTTATTCGATCCGAAAACGAATATTGAGATCGGCACTTGGTATCTCGGGCGAGCCATCAAGCATTGGGCCCACAAAGATGATCCGATTCCTTTTGCCTTGTCTGAGTATAACGCGGGGAGAACTCGCGTTAAGCGATGGGAAAAAAGTTCCGGGGACATTGCAGAATTCAGCGCTGAAGACCTCAGAAGCACTATGGATTTTCCTCTCACAAAACAATACGTGGCCAGTATTATTGGTCGCTATCACCATTATCTCAAGCGAGGGGAATTTGGCAAAAAGCCATCTGAATCCGCGCCGTCTTCCTTGCCTGAAAAAGAGTAAAACTCAGATTGCGTGTGGCAAAAACGCCCCCAAAATATCACGAATCCAATCTGGTAGCGCTGTGGCCCCTGGCTTACCAGGAAGAATGTGGCATTTGACCATTTTACCTGAGAAGACCTTGGTTTGATCCGATGCTGTCGTCTGGAATGCATGGAACTCGTATGTGACTGAAGTGCGCCCGATATTGGCAACGCGTAATTCAATGGCGATCAGATCCCCAAATTCACACTTTCCAACATAGCTCACGTCAAGACCCACACATGGCCAAGCCGAGGATTCCGTGAGGATGGGGATTTTCAGGGAACGCAAAAAATCATGCTCGGCTTCCTCCACCATAACCAGCAGGCGCGAAAAGTGAGCGACACCAGCGGCATCGGTGTCAGCAAATTGAATCCGTCGAATGATTCTGAATGCGGCAGGGCTTGTCATAGCGTGGATAGTAATATCTTTTATTCACTTTCTGAAATGTTTCCACACCTTTGAGATGTCTCCTATCGTAATATCTTAAGAATGACGCCCGTTTTTACACATCATCCGATTCCATTGCGTGCTGGAGATTGGCCCGATTTGCTGGGGCCATCAGCAGCGGATCTTTCCAGTAAAGACGAAATTTTGCGGCGCGAGTGGATCCTGAATGATGATTTTTCATTAAGTCCACGTTGGTTGGAATCCGCCCCCTTCTTTCCTAAAATATTTTGGAGGTCACGGAGTGGAGGGGCTCCATTACTCGCATTTGGTCAAGTGGCATCGGGTAGCGTTGCCGAGCTTTCTGACTTGCTGGCCAATTCGGACTCCGGCATTCGACTTTTCGGAGGTTCTCGATTTGCTCAAACATCTAAAGCGCATCAATGGCCGTTTCCCAGTGACTTTTACTTTATTCCTAAGGCCGAAGTCACGCGGGTGGGTTCTGCCACCAAGCTCGCAATCCACTTCACGCGCGATGATCTGGAAACTTCTGCCATCGCTGCATGGATTGCTGGGCTCGATGGCATGGGCAAGCTGAGAAAACCAGGCGTATTGACCCGAGGTGATCAACCCCCTTTTTCGAAATGGTCCGAAGCAGTGCATCTCGCCCTTCAAAAAATTTCCTCCGGCCTTTTGGAGAAAGTCGTTCTAGCTCGCCAATCCACCTTTGAGTTGGCCGAAAAAATCACCCCTTATGCGCTCTTGGGATTGCTGATGGGTGAGACTCCGTCTTGTTTTCACTTTTGCTTTGAGCCGACAAAGGAATCCGGTGCATTTCTAGGTGCAAGTCCCGAGCAACTCTACCGCCGAGTCGCTCGCAACTTGCAAAGCGAGGCCGTTGCCGGCACCCGTCCCCGCAGCCTCGACCCAGCCGAAGACACGCGATTGGAATCCCAGTTGAGAGATTTTTCAAAAGAACAACTCGAGCACCGGCTTGTCGTGGACGATTTATCCAGAGCCTTCCGCGAACTCTGCGTGAACTCTTCTTATGATGAAACCCCTGACGTTCTTAAGCTCGCTCGGGTTCAGCATTTGCGTACCCAGTTACGCGGCGAACTTGCTTCTGACTTGTCCGACGGTGAAATACTTGAGGGATTGCATCCCACCCCAGCCACATGCGGCTCGCCAACGATGGCGGCGCGTTCCTTCATTGAAGAAAATGAGTTCTTTGATCGCGGTTGGTATGCCGGTCCGCTGGGCTGGATTTCACGCGAGGATGCCGAGTTTTGTGTAGCCATTCGATCTATGCATTTGCTTGAGAGACGACTCAATGTCTTTGCCGGAGCAGGAATTGTCGAGGGATCGGACGCCGAACGTGAGTGGTCTGAACTCGAAGATAAAATTTCGGGTGTCCTTCATATCCTAGCTCCATGAGTCGGTTCTCACTCACAAATCGTGAATCAGGGCGCATCGTGATTGATACGCTATATCATCTCGGGGTTCGTCATTTTTTCATGAGTCCGGGAGCCAGGTCTTCACCCCTTATTGCTGCTCTCGCAGAAACGGAAGACATCGCGGTGACCATTCATTACGATGAAAGGGGAATGTCCTTTGCTGCCCTAGGCCACGCTATGGCAACGGGTCTTCCTTCCGTCTGTATTACGACTAGTGGATCTGCTGTTGCCAATCTTCTTCCCGCTTGTGTGGAGGCCTCTCATTCCGGAGTGCCTGTTATTTTTATTACCGCAGATCGCCCACCTGAACTTCGCGGCACCGGTGCCAACCAGACGATTCTTCAACCCGGAATTTTCGGGACCTTTGTACGATTAACGAGTGAGCTTCCTTGTCCAGAAAACGACTTCGCCTCGAAGGAGTCTCTCATGGAGTCTATTTACGAAGCTGTGGCTATGGCCACAGGGGACAACCCCGGGCCCGTCCACGTGAATATGCCGATTCGCGAACCTCTTCTTGAAAAAGAAGACGATGAATCATTGCCCACGATTGATTTTCCAAAATCCTCCCAAACTCAAATCCCGCCTTCACCAGTTTCCTTAGAGTCATTTTTTTCCACCGACTATGGCGTTGTCGTCATTGGCAGGTTATCCGCTGGCGAGCAAGCATATGTGCCAGAGATCATCGAATGGGCGACCCGACTCGGTTGGCCTATTTTTTGTGATGCCTTATCTGGCGCTCGGTTGATGCCTGGCATTATTCGTCATGGAGATTGGATTTTACAGCAAAGCGATATTCCACGCCCGAATCGAGTTCTTCATTTTGGTGGTGCGCTTGTCTCCAAGAGGATTGGAAAATGGCTAAGCTCATGTCGTGAGGGCGACTATATTCAAGTGAGGGAATCGCCATTGCCCCTTGATCCGTGGGATCAAAAGCCCAACTTGATTCGTATGCGGATATGGGATTTTTGCAGGTCGTTTTCGATGACTTCCCCCTCTTCCCCAAGTTGGAATCTTGCTTGGAAATCGGCTGACACTTCATGTGCGCTTGTTCTTCAGGATCAACTCGGAGCATGCGACACGCTATCTGAACCCGAAATCTCGAGACTCATAGCCCGTGCTGCATTCTCGCTTAACCACACGCTTTTTCTGGCGAACTCCATGCCTATACGAGATTTTGATGCTTCAGCAGAATGTTTTGGGAAGAAAGCGCTCCCTGTTTTCGGTAATCGCGGAGCGAGTGGAATCGATGGAAATATCGCGACGATCGCGGGTGTCGCCATGGCGAAAGATCGTCCAGTATTGGCTCTCATTGGGGATCTTGCCGCCTTGCACGATTTGAATTCTTTGCCGCTGCTCTTGAACCAATCCGTGACACTTCTGATCGTGAACAACCATGGTGGAGGGATCTTTCGTTTCCTGCCACTCGCTGTGGATCCGGATAAAAGAGAGAAATATTGGGAAACCCCTCATCCTTTTGGTTTCGCCCATGCCGCCGCTCAGTATGGCATCGAATACCACAACCCGACGTCTGTTTCCTCTCTTCAGGAATGTCTTTCTTCAGTCACTGCTGGGCCGAGAATTGTAGAGTGTGTGACGGATCGTGATACGAATGCGAGACTCCATAAAACCATCCGGGATCGGATTTGCGAACTGGATTTCAAATGGCCCCACTAAAAATTCATCGTTGGGGAAGTGCACGATCTCCGGCTTTGTTATGCCTTCATGGCTTCATGGGCACAGGCTTCGATTGGGATGCATTTGCACGTGAGGCACTCCGACTTAATGCGAATCTCTGTATTCTTGCTCCGGACCTTCCCGGACATGGAGATAGTCCACCTGTGTCTGCGGGTTCTTTTGAAACTCAAATTGCTTCCCTCCTCGATACGGAGAAGTGGGATGAAGTGACGTTGATCGGTTATTCCCTCGGAGGGCGTTTAGGCCTGCAATGCCTTCTTTCAGATCCGACAAAGTTCTCAGGATTTGTTGGAATTTCCACTACCGCAGGTCTCGATATACCAAGTCAGCGTGACCTGAGGAAATCTTCGGATTCTCAATTGGCTAAAAAATTGAGAGCAATCTCCTCGGAGTCCTCTTTTCGTGTGTTTTTGAGTGAGTGGTGGAATCTTCCTGTATTCCACTCTCCAGCAAGAAACTGGGATTTGAAGAATTCCTTTATCGAGTCGAGGCTAAAACAAAATCCTCAAGCGTTGGCCGATTCTCTGGATCAATGGGGTTCTGGCGTCCTTCCTTCCCTTTGGGATAAGATGGAGGGTTATGGTGGTCGCTGCTTATTTTTGGCGGGTTCTGCAGATGAGAAATACGTTCAAATCGCAAAGCGACTTGCGACAACCAGCTCCTCCTCCGATTTGAAAATCATCAATGCGACGGGTCACCAGATCCTTATAGAAGAACCTTTGGAGGCGGCCCAGTGCGTTGTTGATTTTCTTCATCGATCAAACCCTTGAATTTCGGCATTGGAAGCCACGCCGGTCGTGATTATTTTACTTAGCTATGAAGATGGCTCTTGAGTGGAAACCCGCGTTGCAATTTGAAGATATCCGCTATGAAAAAGCGGAGGGCATCGCAAAAATCACCATCAATCGTCCCGAGTGCCGCAATGCATTTAGACCG
>JBILZC010000143.1:0-3913 GCA_044377415.1 Terrimicrobiaceae bacterium
GGGAGGAAAGCTTCCACACCGACGTTGACCATGAGGCCGCCTTTGACGACGCTGCGAACCTTGCCTTTGATGAGTCCGTCGCCTTTGAAGACGCCGACGATTTTTTCCCAGTTCTGACGCTGGGCGGCTTTTTCTTTCGAGAGGACGACCATGCCCTCGTCGTTTTCAAGGCGTTCGAGTAAGACTTCGACTTCGTCTCCGACTTCGACTTGATCGGGTTCATCGAACTCCGAGGCAGGGATCACTCCCTCGCTCTTGTATCCGATATCCACGAGAAATTCCCGGTTTCTGATCTCAAGGATAGTGCCCTTGACGATGCTACCTTCGCGATAATTTTTGATCGAGCTGGCGATCAATTCTTTCAATGCTGACATATGGTTGATTGTTCCTGTTGGTTTATCGCAACCGCTTCTTAGTAAGGAATGAAAGAGCGGCCCGCGGACACGACGACCGCATGCGAGTCAGCCACCATAACTGCCCTCCTATCCCAACAGCAATCTTTTTCGTCAAAAACAAAGACTCGATTTTCTGTCAACGTGGCCGTGATATGGGAGTTGTCCATCCATGCCTACGCATTCCGCTATTTTTTCTTTGATACCCAACCATCCGCATCACCCTTGCGCCCCATGTCGATGAGACCGCCCTATTTTTGGTTTGTGGCGGGCGAGGAGAGCGGCGACGCGCGGGCGGTCGAGGTGATGAACGCCATGCGGAATCTTCGCCCGGACATCCGCTTCGGTGGCGCAGGGGGAGAAAGAATGGCGGCGCTCAGTGACCCTGAGTTTGATAACTGGGTGCAGCGCGCGGCTGTCGTTGGACTCTGGGATGTGCTACGACATTATGGGTATTTCCGACAAAAATTCCACGCTATGCTCGGAGCGATTCGGAGGGAAAAGCCCGATGCCGTCGTGTTGGTGGACTATCCTGGATTCAACCTCCGCCTCGCAAAGGCACTTCGGGCCCAAGGTTACACGGGCCGCATCCTGTATTACATCAGCCCGCAAGTCTGGGCATGGAACAAAGGCCGCATACCCAAGATGGCCCGCTGGCTGGATCTCGTGATCTGTGTTTTTCCTTTTGAAGCTCCGCTCTACGAAGCAAGCGGCCTGCGAACGATCTTCACCGGCCACCCTCTCCTTGAAGCTCTCGCGGCCAAGAAATCCCTCCTTCCTCGCGAACCAGACTTGCTCGGCCTCTTCCCTGGGAGTCGCGACCGCGAGGTGCGCCGCATTTTTCCTGTCATGCTCGATGCGGCGCGTCTTGTTTCTCAGAAAATGCCGGGCCTTCGCTTCGAAGCGGCGGCGGCCAGTGAGGCACGCGCCACCACAATGCGGGCGATGGCAGGCGATTTCCCGATCACGATCCATGTCGGTAACGCTCACGGCCTCATGCAACGCGCCACAGCGGGCCTTGTTTGTTCCGGCACCGCCACACTCGAGGCCGCTTTTTTTGGCCTTCCCCATGCCCTTGTTTACAGAGTCGCTTGGCTCACCTTCGAGGTTGGCAGGCGTTTAGTGGACGTGAATGCCCTCGGGATTATTAATATTCTTAACAATTACCGCATCCACCCCCCAACCGACCCACGGCAACCCGCCCGCCCCGCCCCGCACATTATACGGGAATTCATCCAAAACGAGGCAACCCCAGACGCCCTCGCTTCGGAGACGCTGAGACTCTTACAAGATGCCCCCGCGAGAGAAAAACTATCAGCTGAGTTGTTAGGCATTCTTTCCTTGCTTCAAGCCGAAGGTGCTAGCGCACGCGCGGCGGAGGAACTTCTTAATGCCTCGTTGGATAGATAGTTTGCCGTCTTGGCATTGAAGCTATTTTTGAATCGGGGGAGATAACGCTTATGACTTGCTATCAAATCCGCTCTTTTCTATCCTGCATCCTGAATTCAAAATAACAGAAAACCTCTTGCCTATTGTTTGGTGCTACTCCCCCAAGACAGGCTAGGATTTGTTTTTTTTCATGGTCGCAGGGGGATGATTTATTGAAATAACATTACAGCTTGAAGCCATTCTCAAAGCAGAAAGGCGAGAGAACCTTCTTGAAAATTTCTTCAGGGAAGGTGTGGACGATGCTGTTCTAGGATATCTCACCGATAAAGACCTGATTGAACTCGGGGTTGCCCGCATTGGCGATCGCCGGCGGTTGCTTGCCGCATTTGCTCAAGTGAGTTCCGACATGGCGCACGCCGTAGCCTCTCCAATGCCGCACGCGAGCGTCTCGAACCCGCACGTGAACAGCGTGGGCCTCTCATTTGTTCCGATCTCCCGATTCAAAACCCTTGTCGGCACACATCCCGTGCGAGTGCAGGACTACGAGCTCTATTGCACGGCAAAGGGCATCCCCTTCCCTGATCAGAAAAACCCCACCGACTTAACGCACCCTGTCGTTAACGTCTCCTGGCACGAAGCGATAGACTATTGCCTCTGGCTCACTTCCAAGGAGCGCGATGAAGGGATCATGCCGAAGGATCAATTTTACCGGATGCTCAGCGACCTCGAGTGGAGCGCCGCGATCGGCCTTCCGAACGAGGGAGAAGACACCCCCGGCGAGAGAAGCAAGCAAAAGCAAGGCTACCCTTGGGGACCAGGCTACCCGCCGCGCAAAGGCTTTGGCAACTACCACCAATCCCTCAAAAAGGATGACTTCGAATTCACCTCTCCCGTCGACTCCTTCCTGCCAAATGACCTTGGGATCTACGACCTCAGCGGCAACGTCTGGGAATGGGTGATGGACAACTACAACGCCTCGCGCACCTACCACACCTTGCGCGGCGGCGCTTGGGACTTCTGCGGCACCGGACTTATGTCCTCGGCCCGCAATGCGAACGACCCGAATGGGCGCGGCTCATCCATCGGATTCCGCATCGCTTGGTCTGCACAGGAAGGACACCATTCCAAAAATAACCGCCCCCCGCTCGACTCAAAAGCCCTCGAATCTCAGTTGGAACATGGCCATTAAAAAAGGATTATTTTTTGTTGAAGAAGCGAAGTCCTTCATTCACTATATACAGATCAGTTTATCCACTAACAAAGAGGTTCCATTGGCATCTCTAGCCTAACCCCCAATTCTTCGCTATCATTCAAAAGTCAAAAATATCTCATGCAATCCGGCACCAAACATCGATACCGAATAGCCCAGTCCGCATGCGGTCGGATAGACAAGTGACATTGCAGTAAAAGCCTCCCTTATGGAAAACAACTTCGTCGTTAAGTTTGTAGATAAGCTCCGCAACTCCCGGGATTTTACGATTTCGCTTCTCATCCATGTGATTTTTGTGGCGATTTTCGGCACCACGGTTCTCTTCCAAGCCGTACAGGAACCTCCAGACTTTGAAGGCGGAAGCGAGGGCTTCGTTGGCAGCACCGAGGAAAATGCGCCTCCGCCAGAGACGACCCCGCAGGAGATGCCTCCCACTCAAGATGTCTCCGTCACGGCCACCCCAGTCAACAACTCCCCCGTGAGCGCCATCACCACCACGGCGACCGCGCCATCGAGTTTCAGTATGGCACAGATGGTCATGGCCCCCGTGCCGACGGCTGCTCCTTCAGCCTCATCAATGTCCGCACCGAAGCCCTCTGCGCCTGTCGGCGGAGTGAAGGGAACCGGCATGACGGCAGCCGCTGCCGCTGGCATTAAGGGATTCACCGGAGGCTGGGGCAAGGGCTCGGGAAGCGGCACCGGCACACGATCCAGAGAATTTGAGTTCACCGCCTACATCGGCCAATACGATGGCGGCGATTGGGACTCCACCATCAGCACGGTCAAGCGGAAGACCCCCGGCCAAGGTGTGGAACCCGACAATATCGACAACGGCAGTTTGCCGAACTTGCTTGCTTACATATCCGAATTCTCCGGAGGAAAAATTAAGACGAACTACAAAAACGTAAAGACGATCAAACTC
>JBILZC010000077.1:0-11419 GCA_044377415.1 Terrimicrobiaceae bacterium
GGAATTCCCCTTCGGCGACTTTCACGCTCACGTTGTCGAGAGCCACAATAGTCCCTCGATTGGTGGTGAAGGATTTTGTGACGCCATCGATTTCGATGCGCTCAGGAGCTATATTGATGAGGGCGTTTTCGATACTCATGGTTTCCAAATCAAATCTTGAAGGTTGATCTTCGCTCGCAAAAAACCGACCTGCTTGGCGTGCGCGAGAAACTTTTCAAATGGGGTAATGGTGATCTCGCAGTTGAAAGTTAAGCGAGTCCAGGCTTCGTCTACAAGGGCTTGGCTGATCTCACGCTTGGTGATCGCGGTGAGTTCGTCTCGAGCCCGGCGGCGGGCTTCCTCTGGGTTCGCGAGGATCCAAGTCGTGAGTTCTTCATGCGCTTTTTTGAAGTCCGCAGCGAGTTCGATGTTTTTATTCAAAAACTCTCCGCTGCCGACAAGCACGGTGGTGAGTGCATCAGGGTCCGAGTGGAAAATTCGCCCACCAGCTTCATTGATCAAGCGGGTCACCCAAGGTTCGACTGTCCATGCGGCTTGGAGTTGACCTTGTTTAAAAAGGGGAAGCATGTCGGGATTGGCTGTGGGAAGGACGCGGGCATCGCCGCCAACGAGGGTGACTCGAATGCCGTTGTCGATCAACCAAGCTCGGCACTCGACGTCTTGGGTGTTGCCGAGTTGGGGAGTTGCGATGGTCTTGCCACGCAAATCACTGGGTTTTTGGATTTCGGTGCCATTCACAACGAGGGCCTCGCCGCCACGGATGGCGCCGCTCATCACTCGAATGTCTTTCCCATTGGACCTCGCGTAGGCGTTCACCGCGGGGCTTGGACCAACAAATGTCATGTCGATTGCTTTGGTAAAGATTCCCTCCATCGCAGACGATCCGGCATTATAAATGAGCCATTCGATTTTGACAGGATGGCCGAGTTTGGACTCGAACCAACCTTTGCCTTCGCGGGTCATGTTTGCCGCCACGAGTGCTTGTGCGTGAGTGATGTTAGGAAACATTCCAATGCGCAGAGTGAGGGCATCCTGAGCGAGCGCAGAGCCGCTGAATGCTAGGAACAGCGCGGTCACCGATGCGCAAACGATGTAAAGTTTACGGTATTCATCGGGAATACGCGTCCACTTCGACTCGATTGGGATTTTTGGCATACGCCGTTTCATTTCGCCGGAAGCTTCGCTTTTAATCGAAGAGAGTCAATGAAAGATGTCTTTTCCATTGCCCCTCCTTTGGCTCAAAGTGTCGGGATGAATAGTGTGCAAGTCAGGGTGCCGGCGACGACGGCGAATCTCGGGCCGGGTTTTGACTCTCTCGGCATCGCTTTGAAGCTCTACAATATCACGACCGTATCCAAGGGGAGGGGCGCTGCAGTCGGGGACATGGCCAAGGAAGCGGGGGAGTTGTTTTTTAGCGTGGCGAAAACCAAGCCGTTCGCATTTTCGTGGACTGTGGAGGGGGATGTGCCTCGCTCGAGGGGACTCGGCAGTAGCGTCACTGTGCGCTTAGGTATTCTGCATGGCCTCAATGAACTCGCTGCTCGCCCGCTCGACAAACACGCGCTTTTTCGACTTTGTGCCCAGTTGGAGGGGCACCCTGACAACGCCGCGCCCGCAGCCTACGGTGGGTTCTGCATCGCTCCGCCAGAGGGCCCAGTGCAACGCTACAAGGTCGGTGAAGCGCTTTTATTCCTGCTTCTGATCCCAGAGATCGAATTGGCGACGACTGAGGCGCGAAGCGTTCTTCCGGCGAAGATCACTCTTAAGGATGCCGCCTACTCCGTGGGAAATGCGGCCGCGATTGCGGGTGCTTTTGCTAGCGGTGATTACGGCAAACTCGCTGGATGTTTCGGTGACCGACTGCATCAACCCTATCGCGCGAAGTTGTTGCCAAGTTTGCCGGCGGTTTTGGAAGCGGCTACCGCTGCTGGAGCCATCGGAGGTTGGCTGAGTGGTTCGGGATCGACCATGGCTTGTATCACGACCAAGCGGCCCGATAAAATTGCCCCCGCGATGCTTATGGCCTCCGGTTTCGAGCAAGCGTACGTCATCGGCGTTCGGGCGGATAATTCAGGTGTTCGTATTTTAAAATGAGACGATCGATCGAGGGGCTCGAATCCTTTGCGATGGATGTCATCCTTGACCGCCGCCATGGATGGCGGGCGGACGCGTTGCGCTTTGTTTTGCTGTGTCTCTCGGGCCTTTATTGGCTGATCGTTCAGACTAGGTTGGCGTTATACCGCAACCGGATTTTTCGCAGTCATTCTCATGGGGTCCTTGTGATCAGTGTGGGCAATCTCACCGTTGGCGGCACGGGAAAGACACCGGTTGTCGAAATGCTGGCCCGTGCGTTGCAGGAGGGCGGACGCAAGGTGGCGATTCTGAGTCGAGGTTATAAAAGTGTGCCCCGCCCGCTGGCCGTGCGACTTCTCGAGAAGCTCACTCGCAACAAATCCCCTTTCGTTCCGCGTGTGGTGTCCGATGGGGTTTCTCTTCTCTTGGATTCGCGGACGGCGGGCGATGAGCCTTTCATGCTTGCGAACAATCTCCGTGGCGTTGTCGTGCTCACGGACCGCGACCGCGTGAAGAGCGGCATTTATGCGATTGACCAATTTCAAGCGGACACCCTCATTCTCGATGATGGGTTTCAATACGTCCGCATGCGGCATGGTCTGGAGGTCGTGCTCATTGATCGACAGGCCCCCTTTGGCAACGAGCACATGCTGCCGCGTGGAACGCTCCGCGAGCCACCGCCGAATCTCCGCCGCGCCACTCACATCTTTATTACTAAGTGCGATGGGAGTGATAATACGGAACTCATCGCTCGCATTCGCCGCTACAACCGGACGGCGGATATCATCGAGTGTACGCATCGTCCCAAGCACCTGCGGAATTTTGTCACCGGCGAGACAAAGTCCTTAGATTTTCTGGAGGGACTGAAAATCGGATCCCTCTGCGGCATTGCGGTTCCGGAGAGCTTTGAGAAAGCCCTTGAGTCTCTCGGTGCCGACTTGCATCTCACTCAGTCCTACGCCGACCACCACCGCTATTCCGTGAAGGAAATCGAGCGCTTTATTCGCCGCTGCGCCCGGATGCAGCTCGATGCCGTTCTTACCACCGAGAAAGACGCTGTCCGCATCCCTCGCATTATGGATCCCGAGGTTCCGCTCTACTATATGCGGGTCGAGATCGAGATTCTGGCGGGGCAAGAGAGTTGGGAGCGCTTTGTTGATCGCTTGGTGAAGCCCAGCCCAGCGGTTCTATCCGCTCGACGGCACTGATCTCGCAAAAAAGCGCCGCGTGGCCACATGCCGACCATGGAACATAGCCGCGAAGAACATGGGCAGTAGGAAGCGGGAAACCATGGCTCCCAAAAAACCACCCTTGAGTCGGTGTTCGACGCGATCCGTCATCAGACACCCCTCTGGATGAGGTGAGAATATGTGACTGTGACGCCAAACCGCGAATGGCGATGCGAGCGCCGTGTCCACAAGGAGGGAGGGCTTTTCAACCTGATCCCATTGCCCGACCCAATGAATCGGGATGCCAAATTGCGAGGCGCGAATCCGAAAAATCCCACCGGTCACGGCGGAGTCGTCGCACGCGACCTCATGCACGTGGAGTGAAGAAGGCGCGATTTTGGAAATGTTCTTCGGTGATTCATGGAAGGCAAAAACGCTTTCGCAGGAGGCCTTCAGGATGGTCGATTTTTCGAATATTGAGGCCTTCATTGGGAAGTTTGCGCTTGACGTCTTTTTATCATCAGCAAAGTTGTCGCCCGCCTTGGTTCATTTGTCGCGAAATTACTTGTTGCAAATCTTCCGATCGCTCATTACTCACATCCTGCACTCATATTAAATCCCATGTCTGAAAAATCCATCGAAGAAAAAGTAAAAGATATCATCATTGAACAACTCGGCGTGAACGCTGAGCAAGTCACACCTAGCGCCTCTTTCATCGAGGATCTTGGGGCCGATTCCTTGGATACGGTCGAACTCGTTATGGCCTTCGAAGAAGAGTTCGGCGTTGACGTACCAGACGAAGACGCTGAAAAACTTCAGTCCGTCGGAGACGTCATCAAGTTCATCGAAGAAAAAAAAGGTAAGTAATCTTCCTTTCTCCACAATTTAGAAAACCCCGCTTCGGCGGGGTTTTTTTATGCCCAGATGAAGATTGGCTTCTGGTGATGTCTGTCTTCTTTTGGTTAGACTAACGGCGCAATGTTTCGCATGATTCGCGTATGAAAATTCTGATGGCTTCCAGCGAGTTCGCCCCCTATGCGGAAACCGGAAAACTGGCGGATGTCGTTTCGGATTTGTGCACGAAAATGGCGGAAGCTGGGCACGAGGTTCTCGTTGTGCTTCCCCTGTATCGCTGCGTGCGGGAGCAAAAATCCCTAACGCTCAAGCGTTCCAAGGTTCGCTTTGCTGTTCCGCTGGGTTCCTCTCGTTTGAATTGCGTTGTCTGGGAGGCCGTCGATCCCAAGGGCATGCGCCTGCTTTTTATTGAGCGGGATGAATATTTTGACCGGACGGGCCTCTATGGAATGGATGGCCGCGACTACGAGGATAATGCCGCCCGCTTTATCTTTTTCTCAAAATGCGTCGTCGAGGTTGCCCGCCGCGAATCGCCGGATGCGATTCATGTGCATGGGTGGCAACCTGCTCTGGTGCCTGTCTTCGTGCGTGAGCAGAATCTCGGTATCGTGACAGTGCTTTCTCCTCAGAGTTTGCAGTATCAGGGGAATTTCTGGAGCCACGATTTTGCTCTTACGAATCTCCCTGCCTCCTATTTCTCGGCGGCGGCCTTGGAGTTTTACGGCAGCATGAATTTTCTCAAGTCGGGGATCGTCTTCGCTGACGCGGTGGTGCTTCCTGGCAGTCGTTACGTCTCGGCGATGCAAACGCCCGAGCATGGATGTGGCTTGGAAAGCGTCTTACGTGAGCATGCCAATAAATTGATCGGAATCGCACCTGGCTTCGATGCCAATGCATTCCCTGTGACGTCCTCTGCGGCTAAGGACATCTCAAAATCCCGCAGTGAGCTTTTTTCATCCATTAAAGCGGGTGACGCTTCTCGAATCGTTCTTGTTGATGTCGCGTCGACTGCTGGAAACGGGCTCGGTGTGTTGCTCGGCGGGATGGACCGTCTGCCTTCGGATAATATTTTTGTCGTTCTGCTTGGTGAAGTGCGTGAGGAAGATCGCTTAGCACTTCTGGTTGCTGAGAGGCGGCATGCCGGACGGTTCGTTCATATTCCCGAGGTCGGTCCTGCGGAGTTGACTCGTGTATTCGAGGCCGGTGACTTTGTTCTTCTTCCGGCTGAGTTCGAGCCGAGTTGTGAATTTCTCACAAAGGCCATGCGCAATGGCATCGTTCCTCTAGCGCGCCACTGCGACGGACTCCACCAGATCGTACAGCCTTACGATCGAGTAACGACTCACGGAAATGGTCTCGTTTTTTATCGTGATGGAGTGGATGCGTTGCTCGATGTGATTCGCCATGCGGCGTTTCTCAGCGACGCGGAGGTGCAAACCCTTTCGGATCGCGTGGCTTCGACCGATTTCTCCTGGTCCGCGAGTGTGGCATCCTTGGCATCTCTCTACGAGCGACTGACCACAAATCATCAGCGTATCGCAGCCTGACGCCCGTTCATGCAGCGCCGCTGGATTTTTTCTTCCGATTCCGACCCCGCCGTTGTTCAGGCGGTTCAACGCGAGTTGTCTATTCCCGCTTTTCTCGCTCGCATTCTCGTTAATCGGGGTTTCACCGATCCGGTTGATGCCGACACCTACCTAAATCCCAAGCTTCGCGCCCTGAGCGCGCCGGAACTTCTTCCCGACATGGTCCTCGCTCGGGATCGCGTGCTAGCCGCGATTCAACGGAAGGAACGCGTTGTTCTTTATGGTGACTACGACGTGGATGGGACGACGTCCTTGGCCATTCTTGCCCGCATTTTTCGGGCTTACGGGGTCGATGTCGCCTGCTTTCTTCCGCTTCGATTTGAGGAAGGCTACGGACTCAGTGAGGCGGGCCTTAAGCGCTGTTGTGAACTCCACAACCCCCAACTCCTCATTGCGGTGGATTGCGGCACGACATCGGTTTCCCAGATTGCCCAACTCAAGCGATCTGGGGTTGATGTCGTTGTTCTCGATCACCACGAACTCGCCAGTGAGCGTCCGGATTGTTTGGCGTTGGTGAACCCGAAGTGCGGGGACGATTTTCACTACCTCTGCAGCGCTGGCGTTGTTTTCAAGCTCGTCCACGCCCTTCTGAAATCCCAGCCGGTGCCCGGCCTCGATCTGCGCGACTTTTTGGATCTCGTCGCCATGGCCACCATCGCGGATATCGTTCCCTTGGTTGGCGAGAATCGCATTTTTGTCCGTCATGGACTGGATCGGATGGAAAACACCCGCTGGCCGGGGATTGTTGCGCTGAAGGCGGTTTCTGGAGTTTCTTCTCCGGTTCGTGGGGCTGATATCGGATTCCGTCTTGGACCTCGCATCAATGCCGCCGGTCGCCTCGGGTCCGCAAATCAAGCCCTTCAACTTCTTCTCACCGATGATGACGCCGAGGCAAATCGCCTCGCTCTCGCTCTCGATCAGCACAATCGCGAGCGCCAAACTGTCGAGCGCCATGTCGCCGCGGAAGCTGTGGCTGCGATCTCCGCGCGATTCAACCCCGATACCGATGTCACCATCGTGGCCGGGAGTCGGGATTGGCATATAGGCGTGATCGGTGTCGTTGCAGGAAAAATCATGCGTCAGTTTCACCGTCCCGCCTTCATTATTGGTTTTGATGAAAATGGGGCAGGGAAGGGGAGCGGACGGAGTATTGAAGGACTTTCGCTCGTTCGGCTCTTGGGGGATTGCTCCTCTCATTTGACGCAATTTGGCGGTCACGAAATGGCGGCAGGCGTCTCGATCGACGAAAAAAACCTCGATGCCTTCCGGGATACCTTGGAGGCGGCCGCACGCTTGTTGGCGACTCCGGATATGTTGGCGCCGAAGCTCCATCTCCATTGCGAGGTTCCTTTGGATGAGATCGACCCCGCGACACTGGAGGCGCAAGATTTGCTGGAACCATTCGGTTCCCATAATGCGAGGCCCGTTCTCTTTTCTCGCGCGGTCACTCCTGCTGGGACACCGCGTGTCATGAAGGAGAAGCATCTTCGCATCGAGTTCGGTGCGGGTCGGCGCCGGATTGCGGCCGTTTATTTCAATGCTCCGCTCGACGCCATGCCCCGTCCTCCTTGGGATATCGCTTACACGCTGGAATGGAATCACTGGCAGGGCCGCTCCGAACCCCAAATTCAGATCATGGAAATCCGGAGTTCGGAATGAGTCTCCTCCCACCGGATACGTGTTTAGAATCGTTGGATTGGGTGACGCGGCAACGATGGACTGCCCTTCAGCGCTTGGGTTTACTGACTCTGGAGGATCTTGTTCGTCATTATCCTCGCCGTTACGAGGATCGCCGGAAATTCGACCGCTTTCCGGATTACGCTTCGGAATCCTCTGTTTGCCTCTTCGGTGTTGTCAAAAAGACCAGTTACCGCCGCTTCGGTCCCCGACGGATTTTTGAGCTCACTTTGGAGGATGAAGAGGCTGGCGTCCTGAGTTCCCCGCTCGTTTGCCGTTGGTATAACATGCCGTGGGTCCAAAAAATGATCGCCACCGAGAACCGCCTCGTCGTTTTTGGGAAACCCCGCCTACGTTCCCGCCAGATCGTCATGGAGCATCCCGAGTTCGAGGTGATCGAGGATGATGCCGAAGCCTCGATCCACTTCGACCGCATCACGCCCGTTCACCCCGCCGGAGATGGGGTTCCAGTGAAGGTCTTGAGGGAATATATCCACCGCGCCTTGGATGTGACCGATCTCGCTGCCATTCCCCGTCTGTGGCCAGATCCCGCCGACACCAACCCTCTGCCGCTCGATATCTGGAGCTCGATCCACTTTCCCCAAAGTCTGGAGGAAGCGGAGGTCGCCAGAGTGCAACTCGTGCGTGATGTCTTTTTTGGGGTTCAGCTTCAGTTGGCTTATCGCCGCAGCAGAGTGAAAAACTCGGGTGGCCTCGCGCGTCCAGGCAATGGTCTCCTCTGGAAAAAAGTCGAAGATACCCTGCCGTTCGATCTCACCCCGTCCCAACAAGAAGTCATGGCCGAAATCTCGGCGGATATGGCTTCTCCGCATCGCATGAACCGCCTTTTGCAAGGCGATGTCGGGTCTGGCAAAACGCTTGTTGCCCTCCGGGCGATGATCCAAGCCCACGAGTCCGGACACCAAGCCGTACTCATGGCTCCCACGCAGATTCTCGCCGAGCAACACTATCTCAATTTTCGCCGCATTCTCGATCCGCTCGGTATCCCCGTCACCCTTCGCACGGCGGCTCGTCAGGAAGGGACGCCGGATACCGACGGGACTTTGTCAGGGCTTTTTTCCGAAAGCGCTCCCCAAGGCCCGCCTCTCGTTGTCGGCACGCATGCCGTGCTTTTTGAGAAGACGACTTTCGAGAATCTCGGGCTCGTTGTCATCGACGAACAACACAAATTCGGTGTCCTTCAGCGTTCCCGACTTATTGCTCGGGCCGATGCTCCCGATGTGCTGGTGATGACCGCCACGCCGATTCCTCGCACCATCACGCAGACGCTCTACGGGGATTTGGATGTCTCGATTTTGAAGGCCCCGCCAGCCGGGCGTGGCAAGATCCTCACGGCGCTTCGCGATACCTCGAAGCTGCCCGACATTATCGCTTTTATCCGCACCGAGACCGCCGCCGGACGGCAGGCCTACATTGTTTATCCGCTCATTGAAGAATCCGAAAAACTCGTCGCGAAAGCCGCCACGGCGGAATACGAGAAATGGCGTGAGCTTCTTGCGCCGGCCACCGTCGGCCTTGTTCATGGTCGGCTGGATGCGGAGTCGAAGGATGCGGTGATGCGCGATTTTCGGAGCGGACAGATTTCCGTTCTTGTGGCGACGACGGTGATTGAGGTTGGGGTGGATGTGCCGAATGCCACCATCATGCTCATCGAAGATGCGGCGCGCTTTGGTCTATCCCAGATGCACCAACTCCGAGGCCGTATCGGCCGTGGAGCCGCGAAATCCTATTGCATTCTCCTGCATTCAGGTGCGGCGGATGCGAATCTGGAAAAACTTCAGGTGCTGGAAAAAACCTCAAATGGCTTCGATATCGCGGAGGCTGATCTTCAGCTTCGCGGGCCCGGCGATATCCTCGGCACTGAGCAGACTGGCATGCCGGCGCTGGGTTTGGGCGACCTCTTGCGTGATGCCGATATCATGACCGAGGCCCGCCGAGCCGCCCAAGATCTTTTGTTAAAAGACCCCGAGCTTCTCGATCCGGATCATAGTCACCTCCGCGCCTATCTTGCCAAAAACGAACCTCAGCAGGATTCCGTCAGCGGATAGCCAAATCTCGCTCCGTCCTTTTTTCCTCATCCGTGTAACGAAGGCTTGCGGAGGGGGGCTTGCTTTATTCAATCTACGAACACCATGAGCGCTATCCCATCTGAGTTTTCCAACGTCACCGCCATCACGAAGGCCAATGTTTATTTTGATGGGAAAGTGGTTAGCCACAGCATCGTCTTTGCTGATGGCAGCAAAAAGACCCTCGGGCTGATCTATTCTGGCCATTACCACTTTGGAACGGACAAAGCCGAGCGCATGGAGATCGTGTCTGGCGACTGCACCGTTCAACTCGACAATAGCGAAGCCAATGTTGGCTACACGACCGGGACTTTCTTCGACGTACCAGCCAAGTCGGGCTTCTCCATCGCCGTGGAAGGTGGGATCTGCGAGTATATCTGTAGTTTTATTGACTGAGAGTTTTCGGAATTTGGAGTCCGATTGAAGGGGCTTTTATTTTTCGGTTCGCTTGATTCTGGTCGGTAGTCTGGCGATAGTTTTTTTCGCAAAGAAAAGTAGGGAAGTGGCCCTCAGATTCTCGATGGGGTGATCGCCCCTCTCGCGATGAGGAATTCGTCTGCGATACTATTGTTATGATAAAAACCATCACAAAAGTCTTAGAGAGAGAAAACCTCAAGGAATACATGCCTCTTTTTGAAGGCGAGGGCATTACGGACGATATCCTTGATACACTCACCGATAAGGATTTGGATGATCTGGGGATAAAGAAGCTTGGTGAGCGTCGTCGGATTTTATTGGGTTTCGCAGAAGGAATAAGTGGTCAATTCGATATGAATATCATGACCACGGTTGCGGGGGGTGTGTTGCCGGAGGAATCGGAATTCAAGGGGAAGAAAGTGGAGGCTTTTCGAATCGGCAAGTATCCTGTCACTCAAATGGAATGGGATCGGGTGAGGCTTTGGGGGCTTGCTCATGGGTTCAAAATGGAGAGCGGTGAGGCCAATGGAAGTCGCCATCCGATCACCCTTGTGAATTGGTATGATGCCGTGAAGTGGTGCAATGCGAGGAGCTGCATGGAGGGCCTTAATCCGGTTTACAATATCAACGGGAAAACTTACTCAAACGGTGAATATGGGCCTGATGGATCTATTTTTATCAATATGGACGCAGCGGCAAATGGTTATCGTCTTCCCAGAGAGATAGAATGGGAATGGGCGGCGAGGGGCGGCGCCTTGAGTCGGGGGTTCAAATTCAGCGGGAGTGACAATGTGGATATTGTTTCTTGGTATGATAAAAACGCCAATGGCGCGTCTCATGCTGTTGGGCAAAAAGCTCCCAACGAACTCGGAATTCACGATATGAGTGGCAATGTCTGGGAGTGGTGCTGGGACAGGGATGAGGCCGGTACGGCCTGCCGCATCCGCGGAGGGAGCTGTATGCATGTCGATGGAGAGGGATCGGTTGACTATCGGGTCAGCCGCAGCCCCGAAATCCGCTACACGGTGATCGGTTTTCGATTAGCTAGAAACATGTAGCTCAGTCCAAAGGGGCCCATTCTACATTGCATGGATACACCCAGTCCGCAGTGACGTGATCAGACGTTAAAGCGGAATTCGACAACGTCGCCGTCTTGGACCGTGTATTCCTTGCCTTCGAGGCGGAGCTTGCCAGCTTCGCGGGCTTTGGCTTCGGTGCCGCAGGCCATGAGGTCGTCGAATGAGACGATCTGCGCCGCGATGAAGCCACGTTCGAAGTCACTGTGAATGACGCCGGCGGCGGCTGGAGCTTTGTCGCCAGCCTGGATTGTCCATGCGCGGGTTTCTTTCGGACCGGTCGTGAGATAGGTGCGGAGGCCGAGTAAGTGGTAGGCCCCGCGGATGAGTTGGCTCACGCCACTGTCTGTGACGCCGAGGCCAGAAAGAAATTCCAGGGCTTCCTCGCGTGGGAGTTCAGCGAGTTCGCTTTCGATTTGGGCGCTGATGACGACCGCTTCGCTGCCGAGGTGCTTCGCGGCATAGTCGCGGACGGCGCG
>JBILZC010000144.1:0-3750 GCA_044377415.1 Terrimicrobiaceae bacterium
CAGTGAAATCGTGGGAAATTGGCCGGTATCCTGCGCCAGAAGCCCGGCTCGCAGCAACTCCCGCCCGATAGCGCTCCACTCGGGGCGGCTCAATTCCTTGCCAATCCCATAAGTCGTGAGTTGGTCATGCCCCCAGCGACGGATTTTTTCGGTGTCAGCGCCGGTGAGGATTTCGATGAGGTGATTCAGTCCGACACCGAAGCGTCCACCCTGTCGAACACGATAGGCACAGGAAAGTAGTTTCTGGGCCTGCGTGGTGGCATCATAGGTCTCACGGGGCTGGATGCAGTTATCGCACGCCGCGCAATTCGGCACCGAATAATCCTCAGCAAAATAATTTAACAACTCACGGCGCCTGCAGGTCGGACACTCGGCGTAGCGGAGCATGAGATTGAGTTGATCGCGGGCGATCTGCTTCTCCTTCGGATTCGACATCTCATCGATGAAATGCGTTTGCTTGGCTGCATCGCCTGCGCTGAAGAGGAGAATACAATCCCCCGGCAAACCATCCCGCCCAGCACGTCCAGTTTCCTGATAATACCCTTCGATATTTTTCGGAAGGTCGTGATGAATAACCCAACGGACATTCGGCTTATTGATGCCCATTCCAAAAGCAATCGTCGCGCACATGATCCGAGTCTCGTCGCGAATGAAGAGCTCCTGATTGAGTTCCCGCTCCTTAGCTGTGAGGCCCGCATGATAAGGAAGGGCAGAAAATCCACGGTCGCTGAGACTCGCGGCCACACGATCCACGGCAGCTCTTGTCGCGCAATAGACAATCCCGCTATCCATGGGCCGCGCGCGAATGAAGTCGATGATTTGCTTCACCGGCTGATCTTTTGGAAGAACGCGGTAGGAGAGATTCGGGCGATTGAAACTCGCAACGAACACTTGCGGGGCTTTTAGTTTAAGATGATTAACAATGTCCTCCCGGACCCTTTCCGTTGCCGTCGCCGTCAGCGCCATGAGTGGGACATCCGAAAGAAGCGTCCGCAGGCGCGAGATCTGGCGGTATTCCGGACGAAAATCATGTCCCCACTCGGAAATGCAATGAGCCTCATCAATCGCGATGGAGGTAATATTCCAGCTCAGAAGATTCTCTCTCCAATGGTCGAGTAACAACCTCTCGGGAGCAGCGTAAAGAAGACGATACCGCCCCTCATGCAGTCCGCGCAGACGCGCCTTGGTTTCCTTCACTCCCAATGACGAGTTCAAAAAGGTCGCTGATATACCCGCTGTTTCGAGCTGGCTGACCTGATCTTTCATCAGCGCAATCAAAGGAGAGACAACAAGTGTCAAACCCTCGCGAAGAATCGCGGGGAGTTGGAAGCAAAGCGATTTCCCTCCACCTGTTGGCAGGAGAGCGAACACATCCTGCCCGGCCATCGAGGATTCCATGATCTCGCGTTGCAGCGGACGGAATTCATCATAGCCGAAGGCCGACTTGAGTGATTGTCGCATGGTGTCCATTTTGTCGATGGGCAGGAGGGTCACCGAGAAGCGCCCACGAATCGAGAGCATTCTTCAAAAAGGCGAAAGCAAGCTCATCCTTGGGGATATTTTATGGAAAAATCCTGCATTTCGTTTAAATTCGAGAAAATGAACCACGCAGCGGGATCGCAGTATCCGGTGAAAGTATGGGCCTCCCTTGCAGGGATCTTGTGCTTCGCTATTCTCGGTTGCTCCGCCCGCGCCACCGAAAACGACTGGACGATTCCCGAGGAGTTTTCCTATCCCAAGCCGCTCCAGATTTCCGAGGTATCAGATAAAATGGCCCGCGCCCAAGCCAATTATTTGCAGGCGCTCTTAGACGAGGAAACCGACGGACCCGAGAAGGCACTTGCAAGCAAGCGGGAGGTTTTGGCATGGGACCCTGGATTCACTTCCCTGTCCGTCGAGGTAGCCGAATACCTTCTCCGTGGTGGTGACACCGCCGAGGCATTATCGATTCTGAAAGATGCGGCCAAAGCGGCCCCGGATGAAGATGCTCCCACACTCGCTCTTGCTGGAATTTACCTCCGCCAACTTCAAAAGCCGGCACTCGCTGAAAAGTTCGCCCTGCATGCTCTCGAGCGGAACCCTAACTCGCCCTCGATCTACGAAACGCTGTGGGAGGTTTACCGCTCCACCGGCCAAAATCAAAAAATCGAATCCCTCCTCCAGAAAGCATCCCGCCACGAAAATTCAGACTACCTTTACTGGCTTGGAATCGCAGATATTCGCATACGCGACTCCTCTCGCGCGAATGGGAAATCGAGCGCTTTCAAGCTCGATCAAATCACCAAGCTCGTAGACAAGGCCGCGAAGTTGACAGGCGGAGATTCGGATGCCATCGCAAAAACCGCAGACTACTACGTGCTTTGCAAACAAACAGGTCCGGCAAAAGAGCTGTATCGCAAAGCCCTCTCCACAAATAACCGTCTACCCGGAATCCGAGAAAAGCTGACCGACTGCCTGATTCAGGAAGGAGAAAGAGCTGACGCTGCGAAAATCCTCGAAGAAATTATCAAGGACAACCCTCTCCACCTCGCCGCTTACGACCAACTCGCGCGCATCCAGTTGGATCTAGGAAATCCCGCCGCTGCCATAAATAACATGAGGCAGGCTCTCCTTCTCGCCCCCGTTGAACCACGCCGTCAGGAGGAAATTATCCACGCCGCCTTTCGTGCCAGAGATTATGAAACTGCTCTTAAATTTTCGATCGAAGGCGAAAAGAAATTCCCCTTCTTGATCGGCTTCACTCTCTTGCGAGCGGTGGCATTGAGCCATAAGCAGGACCATGCCGCAGCGCTTCTCACTTTTGAAAGGACATTGGTCGAAGCTTCCATCTCCAGCCCAGAAATTCTCGATGCCGCTTTTTTTATCAGCTACGGAAGCGCAGCCGAAAAAGCTGGCGATACCGTGAAGGCCGCTGATTTGCTTAAGAGAGCGATCTCCTTGGATCCCCTGAATTCGGCTGAAGCGTGCAACTATCTTGGCTATATGTGGGCCGACCGAAATGAGAATCTCGACGAGGCCGAGCGCCTCATCTTACAAGCAGTCCGCCTCGACCCCTACAACGGCGCCTACATGGATAGCCTCGGCTGGGTTTGGCTTCGCCAAGGGAAATTTTCCAAAGCCCTCACTGAACTCATGCGGGCCGCCGAAGCGATGGAAAAATCCGACCCTGTGGTTTTCGAGCACATCGGTGATGCCCATGAAAAGCTAGGCAGAACAGCTGATGCCCTCCATTACTGGCAGAAGGCGCTTCAGCTCGAGACAAACAACGCTGCCCTCACTGAAAAAATCGACCGCAACGCCTCGAAAGTCGCGCGTCAACCAAGCGAAAAAACCATAGCGCGACCCTGATCTGTGCGCCGATCACCAGTTAGGGCAAAACCTGACGGACTTTTTGAGCGATGGATTCAAAGACGCTAGCCGCCGCGCTTTCGGGATGCGCCGCTACAGCAGGTCGGCCAGTATCTCCCGCCTCGCGAACGAGTGGCTCGATAGGAACTTCGCCGAGCAACGGAACCTCCAATCTGGCGGCCTCCCTTGCACCACCGCCTGTGCCAAAAATATCGTAGCGCTTGCCATCGCCTGGACACAGGAAGTAGCTCATGTTCTCCACGATTCCGAGCACAGGAACATTCGTCTTTGCAAACATGGCGGAGGCCTTGCGCGCGTCGATAAGCGCGACCTCCTGCGGTGTCGTCACAATCACCGCTCCAGACAGGGCGACGGTCTGCACAATCGTCAACTGGATGTCTC
>JBILZC010000078.1:0-11289 GCA_044377415.1 Terrimicrobiaceae bacterium
CGTGGCACTCGATCCGGTCTACATCGCCAGCGAGCCAGCGCAAATGGGCCGACGTGTGACTCACGAGGAATTCCCTACGGAGCTTTCCCGCCTCTCGCTTTCTTGGCGCATTCCGGGTCTGACCAATTCGGATACTCCCGCACTCGAAATCCTCGGTGACATCCTCGGAGGTGGGGCCAGTTCTCGTCTCAATCGTGAGATCCGTGAGCGCAAAGAGATCGCTCACAGCGCATCTGCTGGGATGTTTTCTCTACAAAATGAAGGCATCTTCGTGATGCAGGCCGTCACCGATCCCGACAAACGTGATGCTGCTGAAAAAGAATCCCTCGCCATTCTCGAAAACCTCAAAAAAAATGGCGTCACAAAAGGGGAACTTGATCGTGCCCGCCGTTCCATTCTCTCCTCGCAATTAGGCGCGCTCACCACAGCACGGGGCAAGGCGAGTGATGTGGGTTCAAACTGGATGCTGACCCGCAACCTGAACTTCTCAAAACACTACATCGACTTGATAGCCAATGTCACGGAGGCGGATATCCAGCGTGTGGCGAACCAATACCTCCGTGATGACACAATCAACATCACGTCGCTCAATCCCACAGGCTCTCTTGCTGGTAAAAAAGCCAGCGCGACGGATATCAAGCCTGGCGAGATCCAGAAGTTCACTCTCTCGAATGGACTTCGTCTCCTTGTGCGCGAAGATGCGAGATTGCCGCTGGTTTCCATCAATGCCGTTTTCCGCGGAGGACTCCTCGCTGAGACGCGGACAACGAATGGCATCACTCGCCTCTACTCGCAAACCCTTCTCAAAGGCACTAAAACTCGCACTGCAGAGGAACTGGCCGACCAGATCGAAGGCGTTGGCGGCAGCATCGGCTCGGATAGCGGGAATAATTCATTCAGCGTCGGGGTGGACATCATGCAGCCCGACTTGGTCTTGGGAGTAGAGCTTCTTTCGGATGTCCTTCTCAACCCTCTGTTCCCAGAGCGCGAGATCGAACTCGAAAAGAAAAGCCAAGTGGCTGGAATCAAAGCCGACGAGGAGCAAGTGACGTCCGTCGCCCGCAATCTCGTTCGCGAAAATCTCTTTGGATCCCATCCCTACGGACTTCGCAACTTGGGCTCCCCCGACTCGGTCAACGCTATCACTCAAGCACAACTCAAAGAATTTCACAAAAACTTCGCCACCGCCCGCAACGGCGTGGTTTCCGTTTTCGGTGATGTGAAAGCCGAGGACGTTCGCCAACTCCTCGAGAAGCACCTCGCTGCCCTCCCTGCCGGGAATCTCGCATTTGAGGAAGTCCCCTCCCCAACGCCGAATCGCAGCCTTCCACCAGCAAAATCCTATCTGGATAAAAAACAGGCCGTCCTGATGATCGGTTATCAGGGCACTTCGGCAAAGGATCCCGACCGTATCGCGCTGGAACTCATCAGCGTCGCCTCGAGCGATCTCGGTTCCCGCTTCTTTAACCGCATTCGCGAAAAGATGGGCCTCGCCTATTTTGTCGGAGCCACCCAGTTCTGCGGTCTCGCCCCGGGTGCATTCCTCTTTTATCTGGGCACAGACCCACAGAAAGTCGGTCCCGTTACCGACGAGATGCGATCCGAGATTGCCGATTTGGCCAAAGACGGCCTGACTGAGGAGGAACTCACCCGCGCCCGCGCCAAGATCATCGGGGGAGAAGCCATTCGCAACCAGAGCAACAGCGCCTTTGCCGCCGCCTGCGCCGTTGATGAATTGATGGGCTTGGGCTTCGATTCCTACAAGCGCCGTAAAGAAGACATCGAAAAAGTCACTCTGGATGATACCCGCCGTGTCGCCGCTAAATTCTTCTCATCCGAAAAAGCGGTGGAAGCCACTGTGCTCCCACCCGAAAAAAACAAACAAACCGAAAACAAATAATCCTATGGCCGAAGTTCGAAACTCTATCAACGCTGGTGAAATGGCTCAACGCTTCATGGAACTTGTCATGATGCAAGCTCAGCAAGCGGCCATGTTCCTTGGTCGCATTCCCAATCCCCAAACAAATCAACCTGAGATCAATCTTCCCTATGCCCGCATGTTTATAGACATGCTGGAAATGCTGGAGGATAAAACTCGGGGGAATCTTTCCAACGACGAGACGCAAATGCTCAGCGGCGTGCTAAACGACCTCCGTCTCGCATTCGTGCAAGCCACGGCAAACGCACCGACCGAGACGGTTCCCCAGCCAACGCCAGCAGCATCGGCAATCGCCGAAGCCCCATCCGAGCCTGCAAAAACCGCCGACCAACCGGAATCCGAAAGTCGCAAGCGTTTCACAAAAAGCTACGGATCCTAAAAGACCGCGATTTCAATCGGGTAATCAAACAATTCCTTTGCTTGCGAGCAAAGTTGGAAGGATCAAAACATCGAGGCATCTCGGTAGTTCCATTCTTCTAGCCCAAGGATACTGGGGATGCTAGATTGTCCCCTTTTTCACACATGGCACGTCCCAAACTCATCATCGCCTCGAGCGAAGCCAATGCCGACATGCTTTACGCATCAGGTTTTCGCGCTCCAGATGCTTTTTCGTTTCTAGAGGTAGAGGGAAAAACCCACCTTCTCCTGAGTGATCTCGAGGTCGATCGCGGACGTGCGGAAGCCAAAGTCGATGTGGTGGATGCCTATTCCGATTTTGAAAAGATCGCCGCGCGCACGTCTTCAAAACGTCCCACGTTCGCCAAAGTCGTGATGGCTTGGCTGATGGCCAAAAAAGTCAATAAAGTCGAAGTCCCATCCGACTTCCCGCTCGGCTTGGCGAAGGAACTCAAGGCCCTCGGGCTTGCCCTCAAACCATCCAAGGGAGCCTTTTTACCGGAGAGGGAAATCAAATCCCTCGCAGAAATCGAAGCGATGGAAGCCGCCACTCGCATCGCTGAGGCGGGTATGAATCGGGGATTAGAGATCCTTCGCGGCGCCCGAATTCAGAAAGACTACAAGCTGACCCATCGCGGTTCCCAACTCACCTCGGAAATACTCCGTTTGGAAATGGAAACGGCTGTGCTCCAAGCCGGCGGTGTAGCCCGTGGTGACACGATTGTCGCGTGTGGGGAACACGCCTGCGACCCGCATGCACGTGGCGCCGGTCCCCTCTTTGCGAATCAGTTGATCATTCTCGACATCTTTCCGCGCGATGCCCGGAGCGGATACCACGGCGACCTCACGCGAACCGTTGTTCGCGGTAACGCCAGCGATGCTCAGCGCCACATGTGGGAGACCTGTCTCACGGGTCAGAAAATGGCCATCAAGGCAATGAAGCCTGGCGTGGAGGGCGGTCCCGTCCATGAGAAGCTGAAACAATTTTTTACCGCATCCGGATACCCTACGAAGATTGACAATGGTCGTTGGCAGGGGTTTTTCCACGGCACCGGTCATGGCCTTGGCTTGGAAGTCCACGAATCCCCCCGTTTCGGCACAACCACCTTTTTTCCAGGCCAGATCATCACTGTGGAGCCCGGCATCTACATGCCAGGCCTTGGCGGGGTGAGACATGAGGACGTCGCGCTCATTCGCAAAGGCGGAGTGAAGCTCCTCACCCAAATTCCGAAACCTTTTGAAATATGAGTGCCGCCCTTCAACAAATCTCCCGTCGCCGCACATTTGCGATCATCTCGCATCCGGATGCTGGAAAAACGACGCTCACCGAAAAGTTTCTCCTCTACGGTGGCGCAGTCCAACTCGCTGGTAGCGTCACCTCCCGCAAGAACCAACGCGCTACGACAAGCGACTGGATGGAACTCGAAAAGCAGCGTGGCATTTCGGTCTCCTCGACAGTCCTGCAATTCGACTACAACGGATGCGTGGTGAACCTCCTCGACACTCCCGGCCACAAAGATTTCTCGGAAGACACCTACCGCGTTCTCACCGCCGTGGATGCTGCCGTGATGGTGATCGATGCGGGTAAAGGCATCGAAACTCAGACGCGCAAACTTTTTGAAGTCTGCCGTCAGCGAGGAGTTCCAATCTTCACTTTCATGAACAAGCTCGACCGTCCAGCGCGGCCTCCGCTTGAGCTCCTCGATGAACTCGAGTCTGTCCTTGGCATTCACGCCTTGCCCATGAATTGGCCGCTCGGCGATGGCGTCGACTTCAAGGGCGTTTACGACCGTCGCGAAAAATCCGTCCACCTTTTTGAAAGAACTCCCGGCGGCACCTACCGCGCTCCCGTTTCCGTCGGTGGCATTCAGGATGAAGCGGTCCGATCCTCACTCGCTCCGGATGTGTATTCGAAGGTTTGCGACGAACTCGAGCTACTCGATGGCGCCGGCACGGACTTTGATTTCGCAGCCGTGAGCGCGGGCAAATCGACTCCGGTTTTTTTCGGAAGCGCGATGAACAATTTCGGCGTCCAGCTTTTGTTGGATAATTTCCTCAAGCTGGCCCCCTCCCCAACCTCGCGCCCAAGTGGATCCAAGGTTGTCCAGCCAGACGACGAGCCGTTCTCAGGATTTGTATTCAAGATCCAAGCGAACATGAACCCGAAGCACCGCGACCGCGTTTCCTTCATTCGCGTCGTCTCAGGTTGCTTCCGCCGCGATATGTTGGCTACGCATATTCGCACAGGCAAAGCCGTTCGCCTCGGCAATTCCCAACGCCTTTTTGCCCAGGACCGTGAGACAGTCGATGAAGCCTGGGCGGGCGATGTCGTCGGCATCGTGGGGAATTACGATTTCTTGATCGGTGATACGGTGAGTGAAGATCCTTCTCTTCAGTTCAGCGAGATCCCCCGCTTTCCGCCGGAATGCTTCGCCTACATTCGCAATTCCAGCACGGCCAAATTCAAACGCTTCCGCGAGGGTCTCGACCAACTTCTCAAGGAGGGCGTAGCTCAACAATTTGAGCTACCGGACGCCGTGGCGCGTGTGCCTCTGCTCGGAGCCGTTGGACCGTTGCAGTTTGAAGTCATGCAATATCGCCTAGAAACGGAATACAGCGCTGACTGCCGCGTGGAGACAGCCCCGTGGCAATTTGCTCGATGGGCCCTTAAGGAAGACGCTCCTTTTTTAGATCGCCCTGATGTCATGCTCCCGAGTGGATGCACGCTCGCGCGCGACTCCTTTGGGTTTTGGGTTGTTTTGCTCCCGAGTAGCTGGACGATCGCCTACCTTGAAGAGAAAAACTCCACCCTCACCTTCACGGCGACCCCTCCCCACGCACCGCCTGCCTTGGAGGCGTAAGCTTTGATATTGCTCGAAGACCATTCTGTGGCGCATATTAGGTTGGTTTGAAAATCTACCAACTGATTCCGTTGCTTTTAAGCCAGTGCCTTTTTTCGGTTCTGGCCCAATTGTCTTCCCCAGATGCAGAGGAGTCCTCGCAGGCGTTAATGGAGTCCATTGTCGCTGATTTCCGTTCAGAAGCCTACGATTCGGCCCTAGCGAAGCTCATCGAAATCGAAAAGGAAAAGCCCTACGACCCCGAAATCCTCAACTTGCTCGGGTCGGTCTACATGAAGAAAAAGGACTTCGTGAGCGCGACAAAATATTTCGATCTCTCCTTGCACAAAAAGCCCGGTTTTTTCCCGGCTGCATTCAATTACGGTGAGTTGCTCTTCATTCAAAAAAAATACACGGAAGCTCGCCGATACTATCAGATGCTGTCAGCGCAGGATCCCCGCAATGAGCTTTTGCAATTCAAACTCGCACTTTGTGACATTGAGTTCGGCGACGAATCCAAGGCCAAACTTTCCATAAAAAACATCACCTATCCGGGAGACTCCCCTGCCTGGTATTACGCCCAAGCGGCTTGGGAATACCGTTATGGAACCCCCAAAAAAGCCCGAGTCTACACCGCCACAGCCAAATCCATCTTTGGTGCCAACACCCTGCTTTTTGATGAGACATTTAGCAATCTGGGCCTCAAACTTTAGAAATCTCAATTATGCCCATGAGCGAGCACTCACCCACCTACAAAGCCACACGATCCCGCCTCAGTGGTGAAAAAAAACAAAACTCCCGAGATATCCTTCTCCATGAGAAAGCCCGCGTACTCGTCACCGGCGCGGGAGGCTTCATTGGCAGCGCACTCGTTCACGCTCTCAACCAACGCGGCATCCAGCAAATCGTCGTAACGGACGCTCTCGGCGAGGATGAGAAATGGCGCAATCTTCGCCCGCTCACTTTTGAGGATTACGTTCCCGCCGACGAATTTCTAGATGGCATTGAGGAAGCCTCGGACAAATTTGGCCGATTCGCCGCCGTCTTCCACCTGGGCGCTTGCTCGTCCACCACGGTCACGGATAGCGAATTCGTTTTGCGCAATAATTACGCTTACACGAAGTCGCTCTGTCGCTGGGCGCTCTTTTCCGGAGCGCGATTTGTTTACGCCTCCTCCGCGGCGACCTACGGCGATGGCTCCGCTGGGATGGATGATAAAACCGAAGATCTCGCGCGCTTCCGTCCGCTCAATCTCTACGGATACTCGAAGCAACTCTTCGACCTCTATGCCAACCACGAGGAAATCCTGCCAGAAATCGTCGGCATCAAGTATTTCAATGTTTTCGGTCCCAATGAATATCACAAGGGCGACATGCGTAGCCTCGTTTGCAAAGCCTTCGACGAAATCCAACGTACCGGTCGCATCCGACTCTTCAAAAGCTACAAGCCTGAATATTCCGACGGCGGACAGATGCGCGACTTCATCTACGTCAAGGATGCCGTGGAAATGACCCTTCACTTGGCCGAAAACGAAGATGCAGGCGGACTCTACAATGTCGGGTCCGGTGTCGCCCGCACTTGGAACGACCTTGCCCGAGCCCTCTTCGCCGCAATGGGTCAGGAGCCCGTGATCGAGTATTTCGACATGCCGGAAAACCTCAAAAATCAATACCAATACTACACCTGCGCGGATATCTCGAAACTCCGAGAGGCTGGCTACGCTCAACCGACAACCTCCCTCGAGGATGCCGTTCGTGACTACGCGGTGAACTATCTCATCCCCGGCAAGCGCCTCGGCGATTGACTTCGTGAGTGATTCCCCACGCTACGCCTGTCAGCGTTGCACGAATTGTTGCCGCTGGCCGGGGTTTGTTAAACTCACGGAAACCGACATTTCCGCCATCGCGGGATTTTTGGGACTCACGGAACACGAGTTCATTCAACGTTACACGCGATTGCGTCCCCGCCGCGATGGACTCGCCCTCATCGACCAACCCGATGAATCCTGTATTTTTTTAGACGGCCGCGATTGCGCCATCCAGCCTGTGAAGCCGCACCAATGCAGTGGGTTTCCGAATACTTGGAACTTCCCCGGTTGGCGTGAGGTCTGCGAAGCCATCGAGATCACCTGATCCATTCGGCCCTAAAAGCCCCCCCCAAAAAAAAACGTTTGTATCGGCATTGCATTCCGCCCTGTTTTCCTCAGTCTATCTCGCAAATGAACACCATTGAAGCGATCCAAGGCCGACGCGCCATCAAACAATACGATGCCACCCACCAAATGCCGCAGGAGGTGGAGCGCCAACTCCTCGAACTCGCCATGCTTTCCCCAACGGCCTTCAATATCCAAAACTGGCGTTTTGTGATTGTGAAGGACATGGAAGTTCGCAAACAAATCCGCGCCGTGGCTTGGGATCAAGCCCAGGTCACCGACTCCTCGCTCCTCGTGGTCCTTTGCGCGAATCTCTCGTCTTGGGAACAAAATCCCGCCCAATACTGGCGCAACGCCCCCGAGCCCGTGCAGAACTTTCTCGTTCCCGCCATTGCGCAATATTACTCCGCAAAACCTCAGGTGCAACGTGACGAAGCCATGCGTTCTTGCGGCATGGCTGGCCAAACGCTCATGCTCGCAGCGAAGGAACTAGGCTATGATTCCTGCCCGATGGATGGCTTTGACTACGATGCCGTCGGCAAAATCCTCAACCTCCCTGGCGACCACGTCATTTCCTTCATGATCGCCATCGGAAAGAAAACCCAAGATTCCTGGCCCCGCCCCGGCCAACTCGCCTACAGCGAAGTCGTCCGCGAAAACGGATTTTAAGCACACGCCCGATCGATTCCATCTCACTTGGGCGAGTTGCTGGTGGCGGGAGGGGAGAAAAAAGCAAACCTAGTCGATGACGTTAACTCCCCTCAGACCAAATTGCGGTGCGGCAGCGAGAAAATGTCGGTCGTTTGAGTAAACTTCTTTGAATCCATGTTCGGCAGCGCAAGCCAGATGGAGCGCGTCTGCAGCACGCAATACCGTTGACGCAGGAGCGACCTCTAGCATGAGGTCAAGGCGAGTTAAAGTGGTCTCAGAAATGGGAAGCCAATGGAATATCGCGGATGAATTGTCACTGTAAAACTGGTTGCGCTGAGCTTGGTAACCAGCGAGATCGAGCCGACCCTCTCGAAATGCACGAAGGAACGTGCAGAGCAACTCGGCTTGGGCATGCCACGAAGCAGCAATAGGGTGAGCCATTGCAATCTCGCGTACAGCGTCGGATCCTGGTTCGTCCAGATAAAGGCGGACGAGATAGGTGGTATCGATAAAAATCATAGCGGACGATCCTCGCGGTCTTCGGAAATGATCTCGCTAATATCGCGCTCGCCAAGTTTGGAGCGAAAGGCTCCATTCGCTTGCAGTTGCGCAAATGCTGGCAAGACTTTGCGAGTAGCCCAAGGTGATGCTTGAGTCGAAGGCACCTCTTCAGACAAAGAGAGCTCTCTTTGTAGGGCAGTTAGAACGATTTGTTTGAGGGTTTGGCCGCGCTCGATGGCTCTAATCTTGGCTTTTTTGTAGAGCCCTTCTGGGATCTCAATCGTTGTTTTCATAAACCCAAGATACGGGAATGCGGATTCCCGTCAATCCGCCTTTCCGTCAACTGACCACAGTACCCGAACCGTTTCCTCACGGAGGGTGCATTTTCGTGTGTCTGTTTGGAAATGAATGGGCTTATAGGAGCTGATCCATTGATTGTTTCTTGTTCGTTTAAACGATGAATTATCAGCAAGTTGTTTCATCGCACGCGAAGGATTTGCGATTTTACGCAGTCGGGCGAGAGGGACAGCAGCCTGCAGACCGCTTTACGATAAACTTCCATCTGGCCAGCGTAGCGTTCTTCGATTTCAGCGGCACTACCATGGTCGGTTTTGAAGTCGTAGATGCTTGCAGATAAAGGCATCCCATCTTCGGAGCAATGGACGACAACCCGGTCAAAAACGCCGCTCACCCAATGGCCGTCTAGCATCACATCGAATGCTCGTTCACGCCAAACATCAGTGAAACCAGTCGGGCGAGTAAAGAGTTCGACGGCGATTGGCTTAACCATAAAGTCGCGGACAAGTTTGGCGGCCGTCTCGGATAAATCACTCCAATCCGATGTGGCAGAATCTATCCAATCGATCGAAGACAGCGCATTATGAACCTCGATTCCGAGTTCAGCCGCATCTATTGAAGGACTTTCTGGAGTATATCTTGTCGGGATTTGGGATTTGAAAGACGAGGGGGAAACCGATTTCGGAGTTCCTAGGATCGGAGAGTGAAAAACAACGGATCCAGTAGGAACATCAGCCGTATTTGGCGTAGGGGTCAGTTTCTCAAACCAATAGGGATTCCCTAAGCGAATCGGGGAATCCCTGAACTGAAACATGAGAAGACGAGCAAAGTTTTTTGCGGAAGTTTTTTCACCCAACTCGGTCGTCACGACATAAAGCGCTTTTTTCGCACGAGTGAGTGAGACATAGGCGGTGCAAATCTCGGCGTACTTCTTGTCAGCCTGATTGAGCTCAACCTGATTGCAAAGCACTTCGTCTTGTTCAGCAATATCCTTAGGCGGAAGCAGCATTCCCCACTTCACATCCCTCGGGAAAGGACCAAGCGCGAGTAGGGTGCCATCATTGTTTCGCCCCTTTTGATCTAGGCCGCTTACAATGACCATGTCAAATCCGAGCCCCTTCGATTGATGGACAGTCATGATGCGGACAACGCCGGCGGCTTCAGTTTCCTGAGTCTGACGATTTTCCAAAAATCGAATGAAATCCCCAATTCCATCCGAAGACTTGCGCCGAGTGTCGAACTCTTCGGCGGCAAGCAGAAAAGCCGCCGCGCGCTCTTTCAAAAAAGGCTCATCATCGAGAGAAGCAGACTCAATCCATCCGCGCAGGGTCGGAGAAAAGCCCATTTGAGCCAGACTGCTGAGGGTGTTATTGCGAAAGGTCCAAACGTCTCCAGAGCACCATGTCGCTACAGCAGGAAATCCCAAGGCTACCGTGCGCGAGAGAGCATCCTCAGGCGAAGCCACCATTCGGAGAGTTGCAAGGAGAGCGGCACCTAGTGGATTATCCACACACGGATTCGTTTTTCCCTCTACCGCAACCGGAATATTAGAGGACTGCAACAATGCCGCTAGGGTATTGACTCCCTTATTGTCGCGCTTGAGGACGGCACACGAAATCCCACGCTCCCAAGGCGTCGATTGATTCAGGATTTCCAACACTTTTCGATCTAATGCATCTCCCTCTTCTTCATCGTCACCCTCATTTTTCTTCACAGAGACCCACTCGGCGAAACCATCGATTTTCTGTGTGCTCGAAGAAACGAGATGGTGGCTCCAAGCTTTGGTCCACTTTTGTAATGTGATCTCCGGAATCTCGAGGTCGTCTTTGACACTTGAAAGATCGCCGAACACCTTGTTCACGAAATCAATGACCTGGGGACAAGAACGCCAGGACTCAACCAAGGGTGGAGCGTCATGGATAGTCGTCTGGTTCTCGTTGTAATGGTCAAATATTTCGAAGAACAAATCGGGATCCCCTCCCCGCCAGGAGTAGATGGCCTGCTTGGTGTCTCCGACATAGAAAAACGTGCGATTCGCTTCAGGATCCATGAGCACCTCATCGATGAAGGTTTTCAGGATCGCCCATTGCGGTCGGCTCGTATCTTGAAACTCGTCAAGAAGCCAGTGGTCGAACTTCTGATCCATGCGGTAACCTACAGAGGTTCTCCAGACTTCATCACCAGCCTTGAGAGCTAATGAATCGGTGATATCCGAAAAGGTGACCAAGCCCGCTGATCGCACAAGTGAGGAATAGGTGGCCTCGAACTTTTGCATGAGTGCATGCAGTGATCTGCTGCGCAGAAGCAGGGATTCAAACTCTGGCTTAAGAACGGCATGAAGAAGCTCCGTGCGAGCAGACCGCACCCGATCATTAAGAGTAAGCCAACCCTCTTTCTTTCGAGTGATTTGTAAGACTCCCCTTTCGTTTTCCTTACAGAGACGATCTTTAACGAACGTCGCGACTTCCTTATTCCAACATCCACCATGCTCCAGAGTTCGCAAGCGATCCAAA
>JBILZC010000003.1:0-90824 GCA_044377415.1 Terrimicrobiaceae bacterium
TGCGGAGTTTACATAATCATGGGCTGTGCCGTTTTCTTTGAAGGCGAGGAAGTTGTTCGTACTGTTTGCAGAGAGGTCTAAGATCCGTGGTGTTCCATTTGGGGAGAGCGTGATTGTCCTAACCGCGCCAGTTCCAGACTTTAGTTCCGAAAAAATCCGCTGTGCGATTAGCGTGGAATCCGTCTGTCTCATGCTATCTTGGGCGGATTTCATAGCCACCGGCATCATGCCGACTATTGCCAATACAGCGAACGAGACAATGCCGAGGGCGATCACGACTTCCACCAGCGAAAAGCCGAGGGCAGGTCGTCGAGATATCGGGCAATCACTTATTACAAGCTCAGCACATCCATCTTCTAGAAAATAATTTAATTCTTGCTTATCGGATTTTTGCTTTCTAACAGCGCCAACGCCGCTTGCATCGCGCTGACTTTCGGTCAAGTCCATCTGAAGGCTCGCACTCGATCCGGAAGGGCTTTTGATCGCGCTTGCACTAGTGAGCTGAACTAAACGAAGTTGTATATCCGAGGTGGCCACAGGCAGGGTGGGCATGGTCTGTGCCATAGCGATCGACAAGCTCGCTGAATCCTCCCCATCCCAAAGCGCTCCAGTTGTCAGTTTGATCCAGCGGGTAACGGATTCCCCGTTGCTGTAAGCTTCATTTCTGCACAGAGCCATCGAGGAATTTAGTTCGTGTGGAGGTGCGGTAAGGCTATTTTTTTTCCAGAAGAGGATGAAGTTTTTCAAAAGTGAATCCAACAACGCAGAATAATTTGTCAGAAATACTGGGCAAATACTGAAATGTTACGAATTCGATTCATTTGGAAGTCCGTATGGAGATTGGAGCGGGAGCCTAGATAGGCCTTTTTGTTCCGGTGGGAGGGGTGCGAGAAAGGAGACCAGTCTCCACACGGCCGAGACGGCCATGCCCCCCTCTTTTGTAGTACCGGACTCTGAATCCTTCATTGCCCTTGGGCAGCACCTACGGGAAATACGATGCCCGCAAAAGCCATCTTAAGAAATAAGCCTGTGACCAAGACTAATGCCACAACTCCTGCAAGGCAGGAGACGTGATGAGCATGCTCGTTGGCTTTAGAGATCGGTTCAGGGGCTTGGGTTTCATTTTCTGAACAGATTAGTCGAGCCGTCCGCAACACTCCGGTCGCATTGCGGTTGAGGGTTACTGGCATTTTGTAAATATCTTCTAATGTAACAATTCCGACACACTGGTTACAAAATTGTCACAGCATTTCGTTTGATGCCTTGGTCCCTGTTCGGTCACTCTTTCATCCCGAAGCGCCCTGCATCTCGCTTCTGAAACAAACCAACCAGGGTTCGAAATGCCGATCCCGACTGAACAAGGACAGCCAAAAAGATGCACCAATTTAAAACACACCGGCCCGCGACATGTGTGCGTCCCGCCGTTGCCGAAAAAAGGGAATCCTCGTTCTCCCCGCTCGTCACCCGTTCCGCATCCACCCGCTCTTTCAACGGCGCCAAATTCCAACCCCTCCACCGCCGCCAATTATTCCAAATCCAACATCCAATATCCAAAATTCTAAACCTCCTCCCTCTCCGCCGAGTCTGGAATATGGCCTCGCCGGTTTTAAGGCTGGGGAAATGTGTGGGGTTGTTGGCGGTGATGCTGGGGTTTGTGGGAAATTTGAATGCCCAACTTTATTGGAATACGAACGGAGTCTCAGGAAACTGGACTAACTCCAATTGGGGCTCATCAAGCAGTGGTCCTTTTTCAACTGGTTACACGAACGGAAATAATGCATTTTTCACTGCCAATTCGTCTGTCATCAGCCGAACAACCACAGCCGGAAACATTACTGTCAGTTCCAATGTTGTAGTCAATTTCACGAACGGGAGTGGTGCTTTTGGGACTGGTGGAACTGTGCGAACTCTTGATGTGGGATCGGGTGGCATTCTTGATTTTGGCAATACTGGTTGGTCGGCCTCGGCAGGAACCGGATTCAACAAAGAAGGACAAGGTATAGTTAAACTTTCTGGTGCGTCTGCATGGGGCGGTGGCTTCACACTCAACAATGGCACGGTCATCGTAGGTGGTGTTAATGCCATGGGTGGAGCTGCGAGCAACGCCTTGACAATTAATGGAGGAACTCTTGCCGCTGATATTAATAGAGACTTAACCGGCAAATACGGCGGGGGAATAACGGTCGGTGGAAATTTTACGTTAGGAGGAGCGACCACAGGTGTTTCATCAGGAAACGGCAGCGCTGCCGCGACGATCACTTTTTCGAATAATGTTTCCTTAGGTTCCTCAACAAGACAAATCACAATCGGCGCCAACGGCACATACACGTTCAATGGAATAATTTCTTCGACGAGCAGCGCAGGACTAACCATCAACGCCACATCAGGTGCTACGGGAACCCTAGTTTTGGGTGGTGCGAACACCTACAACGGCACCACCACGCTGAACGGCGGCACGCTTTCGCTGAACTCCACAAACGCGCTTCAGAATAGCACCCTCAACACCGGCGCAGCAGGCTCCCAAGTTGTCAATTTCATCGTCGCTGGCACCAATTCATACAACCTCGGCGGACTTGCCGGCGCGGACAACTTGAGCCTGGGGGGGAATTCCATCAGCGTGGGCTCCAACAATGCGGATACCACCTACTCTGCCGTTATCAGCAGCACTGGTGGCGGCCTTACCAAAGTCGGCTCTGGCACCCTCACCCTCAGCGGAGCCAACACCTACACCGGCACAACAACGATCAGCGCAGGCAACCTGACCATCAGCGGGGGGAGTGCGATTGCGGATACCGGAACAGTCACCCTCGCAAACACGGCCGGCGTGGGATTCAATGTGAACTCTAGCGAGACGATCGCTTCTATCCAAGGTGGCGGCTCTACGGGGGGAATAGTGACCATTGCCTCCGGTCAGACTCTCACTGTGGCAGAGACTAGCACGCAGACCTTTGCAGGTTCACTCCAAGGATCTGGCAATTTCACAAAATCCGGTGCGGGCACGCTGACGCTCAACGGCACGAATACGAACAGCGGCGCAATTTCCGTCACTACAGGCACGCTCACTTTCAATGGCTCGAGCGCATTGTCCTCGAGCGTTTCTTCGCTGAGCGCAACCAGCGCGACGATCAGCCTCCAAGATGGTGTCGACCGCACCATCACGATCTCCAACGGCGGACTCTCTCTCACGGGATCCACAATGGTTTTCGAGTTGGGTTCGGCTACCGACAGGCTCACCTTCACCAACGGAGGCGCCACGCTGAGCGGGACGAATACCATCCAGCTTGCTGATCTCGGATCTTTCACAGCGGGCAACTACACGCTGATCAGTGCTGCCAGCGGCTTGAATGGGGGAACATGGTCGTTGAATTCAACCAACGCTCCAACCGGCTTCACCTACACGCTCAGCAATTCATCCACCACTCTCAGCTTGGTTGCCACAGCCAACAGTGCTTTTTATTACTGGAAAGGTGGCAATGGTTCCACTTGGGGAACGGCAAACAACTGGACGAGTGACAGCGCTGGCAACACCCTCCTTGCCGGGGCGCCCAGCACGACAGCGGATGTGGTCTTCGCTGCTACTGGCGCATCCAACCTCTCAACCACCCTCGGCGCTGACTACACCGTCAGCACAGTCACCCTGAACACAGGTGGAATAACGGTTGGCGGAGCCAACACCCTCACGGCAAACACGACCAGCGCTCTGGCGATTCGAGATACGGCCACAAGCGGCACGAATGTGATCTCGGCCAATCTCGCGGGAACAGGCGCGGGTCTTACCAAATCGGGCGCGGGCACCCTCACGCTGTCTGGCGCAAACACCTTCGGGGGTGGACTCATACTCAGTGCTGGCACACTGAACCTCAACAGCGCCACTGCTCCCGGCAGTGGCACGATCACCATCAGCGGAGGAACGCTCGATAACACCAGCGGCTTCGCTGTGACTCTCTCCAATAACAACACTCAATCTTGGAATGGCGACTTCACCTTCACCGGCACGAACACTCTGAGTCTCGGCTCCGGCGCGGTGGCACTCGGAGCCAGCTGCACGGTAACTGTCAGCGGCGGCACGCTCGGGGTCGGCGGTATCATTTCCGGCTCAGGCTACAGCCTCACCAAAGCTGGCGCCGGCACGCTCACGCTCAGAGGGGCGAATACCTACACCGGCGGCACGACCCTCAGCGCTGGAACCCTCAACATCAACAGCGCGTCCGCCATTGGCTCTGGCTCTTTCACCATCAGTGGCGGCACGCTCAACAACACAAGCGGCTCCAGCGTGACCCTCTCCACCAACAACGCGCTAACTTGGAATGGCGACTTCGCCTTCACCGGCACCAACGACCTTAATCTTGGCAACGGCGCGGTGACCATGGCCGCATCCCGTCAAGTCACAGTCAACGGCGGCAACCTCACCGTGGGTGGCATCATTTCGGGCAGCGGCTTCGGCCTTGCCAAAGCCGGTGCAGGTACACTCATCCTTGGCGGGGCAAACACCTACACGGGTGCAACCACTGTTTCGGCAGGAACCTTGCAAACCAGTGTATCCAATGTCATTTCCGATTCCTCCGCCCTCAGCGTGTCTGCAGGCGCCACATTCAAACTCGGCGGCAATGACACCGTGGCCTCCATCGCCGGGTCTGGAAACTATTCACTCGGAGCCAACACACTCACCTTCGGTGACACCTCAAACCAAACCGTCTCTGGAACGATTTCAGGCACGGGAGCCCTCGTGAAAAATGGCAGTGGTTCGATCGCACTGAGTGGAAACAACACCTATTCGGGAGGAACCACCATCTCGACAGGAACGATCCAAATTGGCGATAATAATGCGCTGGGCAGCGGATCGGTGAAGTTAGGAGTTTCAGGAACAACAGCATCGATCGCATTCACCAGCACGGATGCAACGGATCGCACGATCTCCAATGTGCTCACCTCATTCGCAGGCAGCAGTTGGAACACCACATTCGGTTCAGCAGTGACGGGAAATTTAACCTTTGGCAATTCGACGAGCGTTACACTTGGTGCCGTGAGAACTTTTACTGTCAACAACAGCTGGACCTCCTTTGCGAATGCATTCACGGGTTCTGGAGATGGCATCACCAAATCCGGCACAGGCACGCTCATCCTCCTCGCAAATAACAGCTACAACGGAACGACGATAATCAACACCGGCACGCTCCAAATCGGCAACGGCGGTGCCACAGGGAGCCTCTCAACCAGCAGTGCGATCACCGTCAATGGAACGCTGACTTTCAACCGTACAGGAGATGTCGTGCAAGGCACCAACTTCTCTTCAGCCTCCATCAGCGGCACAGGCTCACTTGTCCAAAACGGCGCCGGCACCCTCACTTTAAACGCCGCCAACACCTACTCCGGTGGCACCACGCTCAATACCGGTACGCTGGTCATCGGCAACACCGCCGCCGCCGGCACCGGCGCGATCACGCAATCCAGCGGATCCTCACTCTTGAAATTCGACACCACCGGCACGGTGAGCAACAACATGTCGATCTACAATGTCGCGTCGAACCAGACGATGACGCTGAGCGGCAGCATCACCGCGCAGAACACCACCTACGATGTCGCGAGCGGGACGACTCTCTCGATCAACGGAACCATCAGCGGTTCGGGTGGGGTGACCAAGAACGGCACGGGCACACTCACCCTCACTGGCAACAATACCTTCACCGGCAACACCACGATCAACTCGGGCACACTGAGAGCGGGAGCCGCCGGCGCCCTCGGGGACACCAGGGAAGTGATGGTCAACTCGGGCGGATCCCTTCTCATCGCGGCAAGCGAAGCGATCGACGACGAAGCAGCCATCAAGCTGGCTGGGGGAACGATGAAATTTGATGGAAATGTAACCGAAACGCTCGGTGCATTCTCGCTTTCAGCGAACTCGTCCATCGACATGGGAATGGGGAGTGTGTGGCTCGAGTTCGCGAATCTGCCAGCGCTCATCGTGACCTACGACCTGAAGATCCTCAATTACACGCTCTACACAGACCACCTTTACTTTGCAAGCGACGCCTTTCTGCAGAATAGTCTGTCCCACATCAGATTCTACAGCGGCACCGACGAGTCGTCCTTCATTGGAAGCAGCTTCATTGAAAGCCTTAACCCATACCATGTGAGGCCGGTCCCCGAACCCGAGACTTACGCCACAGCCGCGCTGCTGCTCATCGGCCTAGGGATCTACGCCTACCGCCGCCGCCAACAGAAAACGCACTAACTAAACTCAAATTTCTGACTTTCACCATCGGGGAATCGAGATCTTTGGGAAAGGTCGAGAATCGCAAGCTCGGGAGAGCTGAAGATAGACTAACCGAAGGTTAGCCCTCAGGGCGCAGCATCGGGCACGATGCAAGTCATAGACTGCCGTAAGGCAGCTCCGAAGGAGGAGCAAGGTCGAGAAGAACCTGCGAATCAACACAGCAAGATCCTCCAACCAAAGGTTGGCCCGAAGGGGGCCGCTGCTGGGGGGCAGCGCGTCATCTCAGTAAGAAAAAATCCGCAGCATCATCCTCGTGAAGAAGAGATGGGGCGTAATACCAAAAGCCGCTTGCTTTTGGATTTTAGTAGAGGGGCACAGCGCGTCCCGCCTGTGTGCTGCGGTCTGATGGGGAGGGTGCGAGAAAGCAGACCAGTCTCCACACGGCCGAGACGGCCATGCCCCCCTTTTCCGCTGCAAAGTCCAATTTCAAAGGGACAATGGTATAAGCGATACTTTGAGTGCGAAAAAGCAACATATTGCTGCTTTGAAAGATCTAAATCGAAGAACTCAAAGAAGTGATTTGCTGGTAACGGGCAAGTGATCACTCACCTGATACTTGGATATAGAAGGTTTCAAAATCTTTTCCTTGGAACCTTTTACGAAGATATAATCAAATGTGGCATCTGGATAAACGCCTTTGCTTGGATGAGTAATTCTCTGCTGTGGTGAAGCAGATTCAAAACCAGAAGCAAATTCATTCTCCTCGAATATCTGTAATGTCTTTTCACTTGCGAAACTCAATTGGTCTTTGTTGGTATTGAAGTCACCAGCTACAATCACAGCATCAAAAGAATGCCCCAAAGTTTTTGGAAGCATTTTATAATGAGCTATAACCTGTTCTGAAGCTAACTCCCGCTTGAGAATGTTGATTTGGTTTATTTTGAACTTGTCGCCTCCCATAATCAGATTGCTTTTCAAGTGAACGCCATAAACAGCGATGTTTTTTCCATCAATATTGATATGAGCGAACGCAAATCCACGAGGCGGGTCAACCTTGCCAAAGGTTTTCCAATCTTCCGACCAGCATGATTGTGCTGGATACTTGGAAAGGATGGCCACTTGTTGAAGACCCTTAGCACCTCCAAATCCGCTTTTAAAGGCAGTGCAAACTAGAACCTGATACGCGGGATCAATGGCTTTTGCTAACGCATCACAGGCTTCGTAATCCCTAACCTCTTGAAGAACGATTATATCTGAATCGAGTTCTCGAAGGGCAGCAGCAGCGTCTTCAATTCTTTTAGATTCTACCTCTGGAGTAGCAACGCCTTTAGAGTTACCAGGAAACCATTCCAGGTTCCAAGTCGTAATGGAGATTTCCTTGGCACTGAGAATTGAACCAAGAAGAAAAAGAAAGACGATTACCCTCCGCATGATTTACATGGGCTACCATCATTCGGGCCGCACTCACTCCCCTTGGAGGTTTTGTAGTATTTACAGGAATTGTTGTGCCGCCGTTTTGATGAAGTTGTAAGCCAAAATCCGGTAGTAATCGCTGTTTCCGGAGACGCTGTTTCTGGAGATGCTGTTTCTGGAGATACAGTTTCTGGAGATACAGTTTCTGGAGATACAGTTTCTTTTGCCGGTGAGATTTTGGGCTCTGTTTTCGTTTCAATAGGAGATGTGCTACCTGTTGCAAGAAGCTTTCGAAGACTTTGAAGTTCTTGCTTAAGGGAGTCATTTTCAGCTTTGAGTTGAGCATTAACTTTCTGAAGTTCAGGCGGATCAGATTCAGAGTGGAGCGTTAAAGTCCAACAAAAAATGAACAATATAAGCGATGGTATTAATGCAGTGGTTTTTTTCATTTTGGTTTTTTGGTTTTCTAATTTTCCAGTTTGGAAATCTGTGAGTTATGTCTTAAAAAGTTGGTTTTCGATGTCGCCATACAGCGTTTCAATTAGGTTTTTTAGTTCGTGCGATTCACTTGAATAGGGAGCGAAATCTTGGATAGTTCGGCAGCTTCCGGGGAAGATGGACCGCTGGCCGCGGGCCGATTTTTTGTGGATTCACAAGCCGATTTGCAGGCCGACTGAGAAGACGTGAGAGGGAAACGCAGGAACCCCAAATGATGACTAATAGAACCAGTGCAAAACGAGTGATTCGCAGCAAATTCTCCTAATGAGTTTCGGAATATTCTACTCCTTGAAAAAAATTCTGGTATGCGCTGAGAGAAAGTCAAAAGCCTGCAAAGTCCCGTAAATGCTTTCTCTACGAGCGAAGGGATTTCGAGAGAGCTTGTGGACATGAATGAACTTTGCGGCCAGTCCTAAGAAATCTCCACCCCCGCAATGTTACGTTTATGACATAAAATGGGCAGGCAGCTGAGGGATCGGCCATAGTCAGGCTCAGCAAATTAATTAGCGCAACTAGTCGACCCTGATAGAGCCTTGCGCTTACAGGAATCGAGTGTTGATGGCCCTTTTTTGGCTCTAATTATGGCTACAGGAAACAAGAGCAATAAGAACCTGCCTTAAAAAGAGGCTCAGGCTTGGGGATTGTTCATTAGGGACAGAGCGGAAAGCGGTGAAATCTGAGGATTAAAAACCTCGCGTCTATGCAGGCTGCCCTTCTGCTGCATTCGGATTTACACGACGCGGAGGATTTTTGCGGAGGGCGATTTGATTTTCCGGCCGGCATGGGATCCAAGCAACTGCTTGCCCAGAGGGGATTCATGGGTAATGACGGTCACAGTGGTTCTCGCGCAGGTGACCTCCGTTCCGCCCGCAACTGGCGCTAGAAAAAACCACTCGCTCGCTCGGGCGAACTGGATTTCTATTAGCGCACCGAAATCAATCGGGTCGGTGTCAGTAAAAGCACGAAGTGGCATCTTTTCAATGATGGCAATGGCATGCACGGCAGATTCCGCCTGCCTGGCAAGTCCGTCAGCGAGATAATTCTCCTCGATGGAGAGGGTATCGTATTTGCCTTCGGCGCGGCTTTCCGAGTTGTTCCCGAGTTCGCGGGTGGTTTTGGAGACGCGGAGGCGACTTTCAAAATCTTCACGGAGGGAGTGAAGAATCTCACGGATGATGGCTGATTTATTCATGAGATACCAAATCAGCGAGGAGAATCCTGTCGTCGTGAGAAATCGATTTTTCCTACGCGATAGCGCGGTTGAGAGCGCTGATGATCGCGTGGATTGAGGCGAGCTCGATACTCGTATCGCTTCCCACACCGTAGAAGGTGCGGCCGATGGGAACCTTGATTTGGATATAGCTGATCGCGCGCGCCCCAGCTCCAGCACCCAGCGAGTGCTCGGAGTAATTTAAAATCTCGATCACCGGCAAACTCGTTCCTGCGAGAGCTTGGACAAAAGCGTCGATCGGGCCGTTTCCAGAGCCGCGGACGGTGACAGGCAAGCCTTGAAGGCGAAGGTCGGCTTCGCATGTGACCAGGTCGCTGCGATCGATTGCGCGGAAAGCTTCCAATGCGACGGCTCCGTCGCGAATGAGAAATGACTCCAGAAAAAGCTGGTGAACATCTTGAGCCGTGAGTTCCGTGCCTTTTTGATCCGAGAGATCGTTGACGAGGCGGCCGAGTTCCTTTTGAAGGAGCTTGGGCAACTGGTAGCCGAATTCTTTTTCCAAAACATAAGCGACACCGCCTTTGCCGGATTGCGAGTTGATGCGAATGATGGCCTTGTAACTGCGCCCGATGTCGGCTGGGTCGATTGGAATATAAAGGACGTCCCAAGGTTTTTCTGCGCTCTGGTGCTCCCAAGATTTTTTAATGGCATCCTGGTGCGAGCCGCTGAAAGCCGTGAATGCAAGGTCGCCGGCGTAGGGATGCCGTGGATGAACCTCCATGCGGGTGCAACGCTCGTAGACTTCGCGGATCGCGTTGATGCGGCTGAGATCGAGCCGGGGATGAATGCCGTGGGTGTAGAGATTCAGAGCGACGGTGACGATATCGAGATTGCCAGTTCTTTCTCCAACGCCGAAGAGAGTTCCCTCCACGCGATCGGCACCCGCCAGTAGACCGAGTTCTGTCGCGGCGGTTCCGGTGCCACGATCGTTATGGGTGTGCAGCGAGAGTGTCGTGAGATCACGGCGTGTGAGGTGGGTGGACATCCATTCGATCTGGTCGGCATGGATATTCGGCGTCGCGTATTCCACCGTGGCCGGGAGATTGAGGATGATTTTGTTATCTGGCGTGGGTTGCCACGCATCGGTGACCGCTTCACAAATCTCGAGGGCAAAATCGAGTTCCGTGCTCGTGAAGCTCTCGGGCGAATATTCCAATCGGATACAAGATCCGCCAGACACGAGCGGGGGCATGGATTTTTTGAGAAAAGTCACAGCATGCGTTGCGATGTGAATGATATCCGACCGACTCGCGTGGAAGACGTATTCTCTCTGATGTGGCGAGGTCGAATTGTAGAGGTGGAAAATGATGTTCTTCGCGCCGGTCAGGGCCTCCAATGAGCGAATGATGAGATCCTCGCGGCATTGGCAGAGGATTTGAATCGAGACATCATCCGGAATTCGGTTCTCCTCGATGAGGCGTCGGCAAAAATCAAACTCGATCTGAGAGGCCGACGGGAAACCAATTTCGATTTCCTTGAACCCAATACCGACAAGCATGTCGAAGTATTCGATTTTTTCATCCACGCTCATCGGCTGAGCGAGCGCCTGATTGCCGTCGCGCAAATCCACGCTGCACCAGATCGGAGCAGCGGAAAGAGTCCGATCCGGCCACTGGCGGCTCGGAAGATCAACCTTGGGTAGGGGTTGGTATTTGGTGACGGGCGGATTTTGCATCTGTAAAAAAATCTAGCACCAGCGTGCCTGCGAGCCAAGTTTCTAAAAACGGAAACGTTGAAGGCGAGTGAATTACATCTTTACGCGGCGAAGGCGGAGGGCATTGGCGACCACCGAGACGGAGCTCAGACTCATCGCCGCTCCGGCGATCATGGGACTGAGAAGAATCCCGAAAAACGGGTAAAGAATCCCGGCGGCAATGGGGATGCCGAGTGCATTGTAGAGAAAGGCAAAGAGAAGGTTCTGGCGGATGTTTCGCATCATGGCGCGGCCGAGTTTGATTGCTCGGACAATGCCGCGAAGATCGCCTTTGACGAGAGTGACGGCGGCACTTTCCATGGCGATGTCGGTGCCATTTCCCATGGCGATGCCGATGTCCGCCGCAGCTAGAGCGGGGGCATCATTAATCCCATCGCCGGCCATTCCGACGACGCAGGTGCGCGATTGGAAGGAATGGATCGCTTCGAACTTGCCGCCGGGGGTGACTTCTGCGCGGAAATCGACAATTCCCAAGCTGCTGGCGATGGACTGTGCCGTCCGCGTACTATCGCCGGTCAACATTACGACTTTAACTCCGAGCGCGTGTAATTCCTCCAATGCCTGAGGGGTGGATTTTTTAATGCGGTCGGATACCGCCAAGCCCCCCGCGGCGTATCCGTCCACCGCCATCAGAAGAAAGGTGGCTCCACGGGCTTGAAAAGTTTCGCCCTTCTCGCGAAGGTCAGGCACGCCTTGGATGCCCATGGATTCGAGGAAAGCGGATGAGCCGATGTGGATGCGGCGGCCTTCGATGAAGCCTTCGATTCCAGCGCCGGTGTGGGATTGAAAATCGCTGGGGGCAGTAACCGTAAGCTCGCGCGCGGTAGCGGCCGATATCACCGCGGCCGCGAGTGGATGTTCGCTGCCCGACTCGAGCGAGGCGGCAAGGCGAAGGATCGAGGATTCATCGTTTCCAGGAAGAGCGAAAATCTCCGTCAGGGTTGGTTTTCCCTCCGTGAGGGTGCCGGTTTTGTCGATCGCCAAAAGGTTGAGTTTGGCGAGATTTTCGATTGCGCCTGCATGGCGGATCAGGACGCCATGCAGCGCTCCGCGTCCCACGCCGACGATCACCGACATTGGGGTAGCCAAACCTAAGGCACACGGACAGGCGATGATCAAGACGGCGACGGCATTGGTGAGCGCGAAGGCGAGAGAGGGCTCTGGACCCCATGTGAACCAAATAGAAAATGTGAGGAGAGATATCGTGACTACGGCTGGAACAAACCAAGACACAACTTTGTCGGTGAGGGATTCAATGGGGGCTCGGGTTTGCTGAGCCTCGGCAACAAGCTCGACGATATGCGAGATCGTGGTAGCCGCGCCGACACGTTCGGCCAGCATGACGAGTCCCCCATTTGCGTTGATCGTGCCGCCGGTGACCTTGTCGCCAACGGATTTCTCCACTGGCAGTGGCTCGCCAGTGAGCATGGACTCATCGACCGCGCTCCGACCCTCCGTAACCTTTCCGTCCACGGGGATTTTTTCACCTGGGCGAATACGCAGCAGGTCGCCAACGCGAATGACATCGATCGGGACTTCTTCCTCGCCTTTGATTCCGATTCTGCGCGCGGTTTTTGGGGTCAGCGCGATCAGGGATCGAATCGCGCTGCCGGTTTGGCGGCGGGCACGAAGCTCCAGATACTGCCCTAATAGAACCAGCACTGTTATGACCGCTGCCGCTTCAAAATAGAGATCGGTCGGTCCATGGTGTCCGCTTTCCTTTGGAAAAAAGTGAGGAAAAAACATGGTCGCCGCGCTGAAAAAATAAGCCGCTCCAACACCAAGGGAAACAAGCGTGAACATGTTCAAGCGTCTCTGACGCAGTGAACGCCAGCCTCGCTGAAAAAACGGCCACCCCGCCCAAAGAACAACTGGCGTGGAGAGCAGAAACTGTATCCATCGCGCCATTTCGCCGGAAGCCCAACCACTGCGACCCAATCCCGGTATCATGTGAGACATCGCCAAAACAAAAACCGGAATCGTCAATACAACGCTCAGCAGCAACCTGCGGGTGATTGAATGAATCTCTGCGTCGCTTTCCTCCTCGTTGCCAATCGAGCGCGGATTCAACTCCAGCGCCATCCCGCATTGGGGGCAGTCGCCGGGGGCGTCGCTCTCGATGCCGGGACACATAGGACAGAAATATTTTGATGCTGGCGGTTTGACCGCTGTGGCGGGCATTCCTCCACCGCAACAATGAGGGGTGACAGGCTCGCAACTCATCGGATTGGGAAAAAAGATTTCATGAGAATCGAAGTGCCATGAAGAATATCCGCCGCAGCTCTACGCGGAAGATCAACTTAGGAAATACACCACCCTCCCTTGCAGGATTTCTCCGCGAGTGTAAAATTCAAGCCATGAAACTAGGAATCAGCTGGGCGAAAATCTCCTGCATGTTCTTCCTCCTGCTGGCGGTATCAGCACAATTGTGTTTGGGTGCATCTATGAATGAAGAATACGCGGTTGTGGGTGGGGGCTGTTTTTGGTGCGTTGAGGCCGTTTATCAAGGCCAACCGGGTATTAAATCGGTCATTAGCGGATATACCGCTGGCAAAAAACCCAATCCCACCTACGAGGAGGTTTGCTCTGGAACAAGCGGGCATGCCGAAGTGGTGCGTATAGCCTTTGATCCAGCTGTGATTTCCTATGAAAAAATCATCGATCTCTTCTGGGATGCCCACGATCCGACCACGCTCAATCGGCAAGGAGCGGACCACGGCACGCAATACCGCTCGATCATTGTGGCGCAAAATCCAGCCCAACTCGAAATAGCGAAAAAATCCCTCACAGACGCGCAGTCACGCTTTCGTTCACCGATCGTCACCGAAATCATTGAAGCAGCCGAATTTTTCCCAGCTGAGGCCTATCACCAAGACTTCTACGAGCGAAATCCGAATCATCCCTACAACCGCGCCGTGATCGCTCCCAAGCTCGAAAAGCTCAAGTCGGTCACCGGCCAAAACTGACGCCATTTTAGAGTCGGAGTGGGCTGACTAAAATAGGTCCACTTGCGTGCGAGTCTGGGATGGGCTAGCTTTTTTCTAAGCGGGGAAGGGCTGCAAAAATCTTTATTTTATGGCGAACGCAATGGTTATCGGAATCGGCGGTGTCGGCTCGGTCATTGGCCAGAAACTTCATAGCTACGACTGCTTCGAAAAAATTGTCTTAGCGGATATGGATCCAGTTTTTGCCAACCAGCTTGCCGCGCATACGCCGAAGAGTCGCTTTATTGTGGTGCAGGCGAATGCCATGGATGTGGACGCTCTCGCCGCGCTCATGAAGGAACATGCGATCACGGTGACTTGTAATGCCTGCGTTTGTAATACGAACTATGCCGTGCTCGAGGCCTGCTTGCGGGCGGGATCACACTACATTGATATGGCGGCGGATATTTATTCCGCCCCGGGAGTCAAAAAGCCGGGCAAAAATTCCTACGAGGCCGAGATCGAAAGATTCAACCAACCCTTCCTAGATCGTGGTTTGGCGGGCATCCTCTGCATGGGCATGGATCCCGGGGCAGTGAATGTCTTTGCGCGTTGGGCGATGGACCGCCTTGATACGGCTTCGAGTATTCGGGTACTGGATGCCGATAACGCCGAGGTGCGCGGTTACAGGTTTGCCGTTCTTTTTTCACCTGAGACCTTTTTCGAAGAGCTTGGCGCGCCACCCTACTATGTGAGTGACGGACGCGTTGTGAGCGGGAAGCCGCTGGAGACCGAAGTCGAGTGGGTGCGTTTTCCCGATCCCATTGGATTGCAGAAAACCTATGCCGTCGCGCACGAGGAGGGAGTCAGCCTTGGGATTTACCCTCCCTTTGTGGACAAGGGCGTCCGCTATTCCGTCTTCAAATACAGCGTGCCGGACAAAGTGGTGAATATTTCCAAAACCCTCCAACTGCTGAACCTCGACACATGGAAAAAAGTGAAGGTGGACGGCGTGGAGGTGTCGCCCGTGCGCGTGGCGAGTGCGCATTTGCCAAAGCCCGCCCAGCTTGGAGCCACGGTAGAAGGCTATTCTTGCGTGGGTACGGAAGTTCGCGGAACGAAGGACCGCAAGCGCGTGGAATATTTTGTCTACTCGATGGATAGCCATCGCGACACTTACGAAAAATACGGCTACTCGCTCACGTTGGTGCAGACCGGCATTCCGCCCGCCATTACCGCTCGCCTCCTCGCAACGGGAAAAATCCCCGAGCGGGGGGTGATGATGCCAGAGGCACTCGATCCCGAGGAACTCATGAACAGTTTTTCCCGAGAGGGCTTGCCTATCTTTGTGGAAAAACGTGAAGTCGAACGGATCTGAATTATGAAGCCATTTTATCTGGATGGATGCTGGGTGGAAACCGCCACCTGTGAATCGGTTCACAACCCTTGGTCCGGCGAGAAGTTAGCTGAGATCTGTGTCGCCGGTGCTGGCGATGTCGAATCCGCCGTAGCCAGCTCCCATGCGGCCTTCCAGCAAACTCGGCGTCTCACGGCGGATGCACGGGCATCCACTTTAGAGAAAATCCACCATCTCATCCTTGATCGTCGTCAGGAGTTTGTGGATGTGATCGTCGCCGAGGCGGGTAAACCCGTCACCTACGCCGAGGCGGAGGTCGTTCGCGCAGCCCTCACCTTCCGATTTGCCGCCGCTCTCGCGTTGGCAGACGAGGGACATGGCATCAATATGGATGCCAGTGCGCCGGGGATTGGGCATTTCGGTCTCGTGCGGCGATTTCCGATCGGTGTTCTGCTCGGAATCACGCCCTTCAATTTTCCACTCAATCTCGTTGCGCACAAGGTGGCGCCCTGCTTGGCGACAGGGAATACGATGGTTCTCAAGCCGGCCATGAAAACTCCCCTCACGGCTTTGCTGCTTGCTGAGGTGCTGCATGAAGCAGGAGTCCCCGCTGGACAAATCAATGTCGTTCCCTTCGCGCACGATCTCGTCGAACCGCTTCTGGACGACCCCCGCATCAAGATGCTCAGCTTCACAGGGAGTGTCGATGTGGGGTGGCGATTGAAGGCGCGCGCGTCAAAAATGAAAACGGCACTCGAGCTCGGCGGCAATGCCGCGGTGATCGTCGAGCCGGATTGCGACTGGCATGCGGCCATTCCCAAGATCGCCACAGCCGCCTTTGCTTATGCGGGGCAATCCTGCATCAGCGTCCAACGCATTTTAGTAAACCGCGAGATCTTCACCCAATTCCGTGGCGCGCTCGTCTCGCACATCAACGAAAAGATCCGCACCGGCGACCCGGCAGATCTGGGAACCATCGTCGGTCCGATGATCAACCCCGCCGCGCGCGAAAAAATTCTCACATGGATTGACGAAGCTGTCTCTGCAGGGGCGCAGTTGCTCACGCCTCGTCATGTGGAGGGTCGTTCTGTATTGGGACCTGTGTTGTTAGAAAATGTACCTGCCGGATGTTCGGCACTCGCTGATGAGGCTTTTGCGCCCCTAGCGGTTTTGCAACATTACGGGACTTATGAGGAAGCTTTGGCCATGGTCAACGATTCCCAGTTTGGCCTCCAGGCAGGCGTTTTTACATCAAGTCTTCCGAAAGCTATTCAGGCTTTTGAGGAGCTCGAAGTCGGCGGGGTGATGGTCAATCAAGTGCCCACATTCCGAGTGGAAAACATGCCTTACGGTGGGGTGAAGCAAAGTGGATCGGGCCGTGAGGGAGTGCGATATGCGATGGAGGAAATGACCGAGTTGCGTAGCCTCGTTGTGAGTAAATCCTAGGCCGTTCTGCTCAAACGTGCGGCACGGGAGTGAATGGCTCCATCTCGATGCGCCGCGCCAAGGAGCGAAGGTAAGAGCGCCCTTTTCTGGCTCTTGACATGACCGCTTCTGCATCAGCCCCGCCCGCGATTTCCAAGATGAGCGGGCCGTGGAAATGGATTTGAACCAGTTCCCGCATAAAGGCGAGCCAATCGATGCGGCCCTCGCTGGGTGGAAGATGTTCGTCGCCGTGACCTTTATTGTCATGGACATGCAACATCCGCAAGTAGGGAGCCAGTTTGTAAACGAGGCTATAAAGATCGCCCGAAAGAAAAGCATGTCCGGTGTCGAGACACCCACCGACTTGCGTTGTCTCTAAGGCTGCCAAAATCCAAATGATGTCGTTGGAACTCCCGAAAAGCAGGTGGGGAAGTTTGTTTTCCAAGACGCAGCGGATTCCCAGTTCACTGCATCGCAGGGCGACACGGTTGAGGACGGAAACCACATTTTCGATGCGGACCAGCCGTTCTTCGGGATTAGGGTGCTCGGCATTTTCCGGGCCTGGGTGGATGACGAAATAATGCACACCGAGTGCAGCAGCGGCCTCGACAGCGATGAGAATCTCGTCGAGCGAGTATTCACGGCAATCCAGATTGGTGGAGGATATATCGATATCGCTCGCGAAGGGGGCGTGGAAGGAATACGCCTCCATCCCGAGAGCTTGGATTTTCAAAGCGGCCCTTTGAACAGCCGCAGGATCTTTGTAGTTCAGGTGTGCGGGAGAAAAAACGACCTCGATCAGACTGAATCCACTCGCCCTAATCGTTTCCAGACATTCCATGATATCTGTTTGGTAAAAACACCCTGTAGATATGCCGATAGGCCAGTTTGTCATAGTCGTATATTTTCCATTGTGACAAGCGCGGGTTTTGAAGTGCTTGCCGCCCGCTGCCATCTTGCGTTCGGCTTGGAGACGTCAGCTCCGATTATCTCGCTCAGGGAGCTCTTCAAGCTCACGCGCTGACCTGAAAAAATCCGCACATAGAAGTCTGCGCGCATGGCGGGGGAGTAATCCACCCACTGCTCGCCCCATCCGTAGTCCCTCTCAAACTTCGAGCGAATGAGTCCCGCGATATGCCTCGGATGCCAGCCCTTGTCGAGCAAGGCCTCGGTGACTTTTTGCATATTGACGGGCTTTAAAAGCAGATCGTTAGGAAAGAGGAGAGGGTGCCTCGCCGGTTCGGGAAGTTCCTCGAGATGGGTCTGATCATAAGTGAGCGGCCAGCGCGGAACGGGCTCATGCTCCTCGGAGTAAAAGTAGTCGTGGAACTCATGCAGGGGCGAGGCAATGTAGTGCTCTAACAGTCGCCGCATACCGACGGTGTGGTCAGGGATGCTGGTGGATATCGTCTCTGCCAATCTCGCGGCCAACTCGGGATCGCGCATGGCGAGCATGCCTTGCTGGGTGTCCATTTTGTCGACAGGGATAAAAATGATGGGCCCCATCTTATCGATGTTGCTTTGACCCATGGCATGCAACTGTTGCCAGGGCTTGAAGTAGGCGCTGAATGGAGCGCGGATAGTTCTCGTGGGTAAGGGATCGCCATATTCCGAGATATCCAGCGAGATCATTTCGCGCCCGCGACCCCGTCTGGAGGCGTTGACCTCGACAGCTGTGAGTTCGATGGGAATCGGGCACTGGGGAGATGCCATTTCGAGCACCAATCGGCTAATAAATTCCATGAGCATCCCAAGCCCAGCAAAGGCCTGCGAAAGCCGTGCGCCGTCGAGGGGAGTTTGATGGAGTCGAGTTGTATCCACCGCCTTGTGACCGATTTCACACAGATTCATGAAAACATCCGATGTGCGGCCGATCTTCCATGCGTAGTGATGGCCGCGCCCGCTCAGCACATGGAGGGCTTGAATCCCGTAGTAAGATAGAATCCGTTCGATGGCTTGGGCGACCGGTTCTTGAATGCCAAATGTTCGCGCCGGATCCAAATAAGCCTCGGCTGCAAAATCAAAATTCACATATTCCACATCCAAATGGGCGATCAGCGATTCGCTATCCCCGAGGGACCGGCAAATATCGAGCCCATCATCGAGTTTGGAATAAAGCGCGTTGGGAAGTTCCGGCCGCCGCATGGCCAGCGTGGCGCTATCGGCCGTGATGTAGTCGCACGTCGTGGTTTCCGGACTGGCACCACCGAGGAATTCGAGGATCCGGGATCGCACGGCCGGCTTTTTGTAATACGACCGAAATGTCTGCAGCATGTCTTCCATGGCGAATGGCGCGGGAAAGTGAACGTGCGTGCCCGCGAGGGGCACGCACGAGGACGCCCCCCTTAATTGACTGGAATTTCCAGTGCTTTGGGTTTGCTGCTCTCCCCTTTGGGAAGATGCACTTTAAGAAGGCCATCCTTAAACTCGGCCTTAATTTCGGTTCGGCGCGTGCCTTCGGGTAGCGTGAAGGCTCTTTCAAAGGCGCCGTAGCTTCGCTCCAAGCGATGCCAGCGGCGACCGGCTTCTTCTTTTTCGATTTTCCGTTCGCCAGAGATGCGGATCGAACCATTTTCGAGTTCGATTTTCACATCCTCTTTTTTCACTTCGGGGAGTTCGGCTTTGATGGTGAACTCCTTGTCGCTTTCTTCCACATCGACAAGCGGCGACCACTCGGAAGCCACGAGAGTTTCCTCTCCGATTCCCGGCAAAAGCGGGCTGGAGAGAAGGTTGCTGACGCGGTTTTGCATCGTTTCAAATTCCCTGAAGGGATTCCATCTGATCAGTGTATTCATCTTTTATCTTAAGCCGGTGGATGTTGATTTCACGGCATCCACCGCCACCGGATCGGGAAGCTGCCGTGGCGCGTTGGAACGATCGGAATGGCTCCTGCAACCGCTCGTAAAAAACGCCCGATTGGGCATTCCCTCAATGGGGTGATGTCCCCGACTCCGCTTGGGAAAGCGTATCTATTCTCAAAAAATCCATGGTTCCGCTGGCGCGAGGGGCAAATCCCCTTTAAAAAAACTCACGCCATGCTTGAAAATCTCATTCTCGATCCGAGTCCCGCCGGATGGCGCTTCGATCATTCCTACACGCGGTTGCCGGAGGTTTTTTATTCGAAGGCGAATCCTGTGGCCGTGCGTGAACCGGGGTTAGCCATTTTCAACCACGCGCTGGCGCGCTCGCTGGGCTTGGATGCGGACAGGCTTGATTCCAGCGAGGGAGCGGCGATTTTTGCGGGAAATAGGATTCCCGCTGGCGCGTGCCCGATCGCCCAGGCTTATGCTGGCCATCAGTTCGGCCATTTCACTATGCTGGGCGATGGACGGGCGATCCTCCTCGGGGAGCACCTCGCGCCGGATGGTCGACGATTCGATATTCAACTCAAGGGCTCCGGGCGAACCCCTTTTTCGCGCCGGGGAGACGGTCGCGCGACTTTGGGTCCGATGCTCCGCGAATACATCATCAGCGAGGCCATGCATGCACTCGGAATCCCCACCACACGCAGCCTCGCGGTCGCGACAACCGGCGAGGAAGTTTTTCGCGAAACCGAGCTGCCAGGGGCGGTGCTCACAAGGGTAGCGGCAAGCCACATCCGCGTTGGGACATTTGAATTTGCGGCGGCGCAGGCCGAGTTGGAGGATCTTCGCGCTCTCGCAGAGCACACACGGATGCGCCATTTTCCAGAAACAGGGAACGCCGATAATCCTGCTCTCGCGCTTCTGGAGGGCGTGATCGAGCGTCAGGCGGCGCTCATCGCCCAATGGTTGCTGGTCGGCTTCATCCACGGAGTGATGAACACCGACAACATGGCGCTCTCGGGAGAAACGATCGATTACGGTCCGTGTGCTTTCATGGATGTTTATGATCCCGCTACGGTTTTCAGCTCGATCGATCGCCAGGGCCGCTACTCCTATGGAAATCAAGCAGCGATCGCGCAGTGGAACCTGACCCGCTTGGCCGAATCCTTGCTGCCACTTCTAGATGCTGATGAAAGCCGCGCGGTCGAGTTGGCGCAGACGGCATTGGGAAAATATAGCGACCGATTCGAGTTCCACTGGCTCGAGGGCATGAGGAAGAAGATCGGCTTGTTCACCCGTGAGGCTGGTGATCTGGAATTGATCAAAACTCTTCTGGAGTGGATGCAGCGAACGCGGGCGGATTACACCAATACGTTTCGAAATCTCGATCCGCACTCCAAGCCAACAAACGTGGATGCCGACTTTCGGGAATGGCACGCGCAGTGGCTTTCCAGACTTTCCCAGCAACCACATACGCTCGGTGAGGCCAACCAACTCCTGCTGCGGCATAATCCCGCAATCATTCCTCGCAACCACAAGGTCGAAGAGGCGCTGGAAGCGGCCGTCGAGAGGGCTGACTATGGGCCGCTGAAGCGGATGCTGGCGGTGATTTCCAGGCCTTATGATGACACGGAGGACAACGCCGATTTTCGATTGCCGCCATCGGTTGGAAGTTGCGAATACCGGACATTCTGCGGCACCTGAAATCGCAACCTGGGCAGCCCCAAAAAATCCGTAAAAGTTCCGTGACGTTGGGGATGTCTTTGAGGCAAAATCCTTCGCGTTATGAGTGAAACTAACATCCACAAACACACAGCAGTTGGCGTCATCAACAATTGGGTTGAATGGAATAACGCGGGAGACTTCCGCAAGGTGGCTTCGCTTTACTCTGAAGAGGCCGTCCTGCTCCCGACATTTTCGCCTCACGTGCTTTCTACCGAAGAGGGGCGCTTGAAATATTTTGAAACCCTCGCTTCCCGCAAGGGTATCCAAGTTTCCCTGCACGAAAAAACACTCAAAATCCGACCGCTCTCCGATTCGATTCAGGTCGCGAGCGGGATTTACCGGTTTTCCTTCGAGATCGATGACGAGCCACTCACGTTCGAAGCCCGTTTCACGTGGGTACTTGATCTTTCCTGCGACCGCCCGGTCAAGCACCACCATTCCGCTCAAGTGCCTCGCACTCTAAGCTGATCGCTCTTCTCGGCTCATCCATCGCTTTCCGCTTGCATTGGCGCTCGCGCCATCCATTTTTCTCAGCCCATGTCACGCATACCAGTCACGATTCTCACCGGCTTCCTCGGAGCTGGAAAAACCACGCTGCTGAACCGTATTCTCACCGAGCAGCACGGACTCAAAATCGCCGTCATCGAGAATGAATTCGGCGAGGTGGGTATTGATCACGAGTTGGTCATCAATGCCGACGAGGAACTTTTTGAAATGAACAACGGCTGCATTTGCTGCACCGTTCGCGGCGACCTCATTCGCATCCTCGGCAATCTCATGAAGAGGAAGGATAAATTTGACCATATCCTCATTGAGACCACCGGCCTTGCCGACCCAGGTCCAGTCGTACAAACGTTCTTCGTGGACGAGCAGATGAAAGAAAAACTCTTCGTCAACGGTGTGGTGACTCTCGTGGATGCGAAGCACATTCTGCAACATATCGACGAAAATGACGAAGCCGCCGAGCAGATCGCTTTTGCAGACGTCATCCTTCTCAATAAATGCGACCTCGTGGGCGAGGCCGATCTCGTCGGACTCGAAAACCGCATCCGTGACGTGAATGCCCTCGCCGTCATCCACCGCACGACCCGCGCGCACATCGATATCGCCAAGGTTATGGATGTCGGTGGCTTCAATCTCGATCGCGCCATGGAGGTGAATCCGCACTTCCTCGAGTCCGGTCATCATCACCACCACTCTCACATCTCCAGCGTGGGTATCGAGTCTCCGGGTGACTGTGATGGCAAGAAGCTCAACGATTGGCTGAGCAAGCTCGTTCAGGAACAAGGTGCGGACATCTTCCGAATGAAAGGCGTTTTTGCCGTTAAAAACCAAACCGACCGCGTTATTTTCCAAGGCGTTCACATGCTCATCGATGCCGCCAATGGCGGTCCATGGGGCGAACGTCCTCGCAAAAACAGCCTCGTTTTCATTGGTCGCCATCTCGACCGCGCAGCCCTCAATGCTGGCTTCCGCTCCTGCCTCGCGTGAAGAATATCGGCACCATCCGCGCGGCGGACCACGTCCTCCACCTCGCATGGACTCCCAAAGGCGACAGCCTCGCCATCACGCCTTCGACTGGCGACATTCTCGTCGCGGATGCCACCGCCGGGATCATCCAAAAATTCCCTGCTCACGGAATGGGCAATGGGGCCTCGGCTTGGTTTCATGGCGATCTGGCGACGTGTGGATTCGACGGCAAGATTCGCTGGGCCGATAAGGAATGGAAACCCGGACGCGGCATGATCGAGCGGGTCAAAACAAGCCCAGACGGTACTCATCTCGCGGCTGGCCAAGGCCGGGCGCTTCATATTTTCGATAAATCCGGCCCGACTGATTTCAGCCTCCCTCAGCTTCCTGATGCCGTCGCGGACTTTGTGTGGAATCCTGCCAAGGCGAACGAAATCGCAACGGTCGGAGCCGGTGGCGCCCGCATGTGGAGGCTCGGAGAGAAGGAGCCCTTCGCCCGCTTCGACTGGGGCGGCGCGAGCATCTTGGTTGATTGGTCACATACCGGGCGATGGCTTGCCACAGCAGATCAAACGGCCAGCGTCCACGTTTACGATTTTCCGCGCGATTACCCGCTGCATATCCAAGGCTTTGAAAGCAAAGTCCAAGCACTCGCTTTTTCCGCAGATGGCACTCGCTTGGCCACGGGCGGCAGTCCGGTCGTCACGGTCTGGCCCTGCACGGGAAAAAAAGGCCCCGAGGGAGCCAAGCCCATCCAAGTGGAAGGCCACGACCTCGATGTTTGCGCGGTCGCTTTCTCGCCACTCACCGGTCAACTCGCGACTGGCGATGAATCCGGCACACTGCTTGTGATCACGTTCGAGACTGGTCAATTCCGCCGCAAGCGCTCTCGCTTGGCATCCGGCATCAGCGCTCTCGCTTGGCACCCAACCCTGCCTCTTCTCGCCATCGGCCATGTCGATGGGGAGGTGATGCTTCTTTCGCTGGCCTAAGGAACCCATTTTGGAAGCAAGCCCATTCCCTATGCGAAACAGCCTGATCAACATGGTCCTCGCGGGGTTTCTGTTGTTTGCTTTTGTGAAATTCGCTGCCGGGGCCACGACTCCAAGCGAGGTGAATGCCGCTTTCGGGGTGGAGATTTTTACCGATGAAAATCTTTGGGATGATGATGTGAGTGCACTTGCCGAGAGGCTGGAATGGCCACTCGAATCCCAAACCTCGACCGACTCAAGCTTTCGCAAATATCCCGATTCTAGCGCCCGTTTGATCGGTTGCCGGTCTTATTCCAATGCGCTCTATGGTGAGATGGGTCGTGTGTCCGGCATCTCGTTCCTCTTTGCCAACAAGGGCGATGCTGTGGACACATTGAAGGAAGATGCCAATGCCCGTGACGTGCGCGAGGTGAAAGAACAGATTCGGGATTATAAAAAAGGCATTCAGGATGATAAAAAAAATCTCACACTCGCTCTCACAAAGCTTTTTGGTGAACCTGTGCCTGATCGCTTTGGGCAAGGAAGACAGACGACGGAACTAGTGAAGCGCTGGGACTGGGGTGGTCACGCTTTTCTTCTCGCTGCACCTCGTGACGAATACGTGGCCATTCGCATCATGCCTGTGGAATCCGCGAAGGCTGGCGGTCGCACACGCACTTCGGATGCGGATATGAAGTGCCGCGTGGAATCCCGCGTGGAAAAACGCCCCAATGGCGATGTGATCCTCAAAGATATCCCCATGGTCAACCAAGGGCCGAAGGGCTATTGCGTTCCTGCGACTTGGGAGCGGGTCATGCGATACATGGGAGTTCCCGCCGATATGTATGTGCTCGCTATGGCTGGCGAGAGTGGCGCTGGCGGCGGCACTTCGCTGGAAGCCATTCGTGAAGGAGCAAGGCAGTCCATCATCAACTCTGGTCGTCGTGTCGTGCAGGAACAGGTGAAATTCGATGCGCTGTCGATGGCGAGATACATCGACAAGGGCCTGCCTATCATTTGGGGGATGTTTTCCACAGAGGAGTTCAATGCGGCTGTAAACTCGCGACAAGCAGCCAGAGCCGGAGAGCCTGACCCTGCCGCGTGGAAAAAGGAACTTGCCGAAGCGCGCAAGTCTGCGAGGAAATTCCATGCAGATAAGTCGAAGGCGCACGTCTGCTTAATTATCGGTTACAACAAGCAGACCGGTGAGGTCGCGCTGTCCGATTCGTGGGGCCCCGCCTTTGCCGAGCGCTGGGTCACCTTCGAGGAGGCCAAGGCCGTAAGCCAGGACGCATTCTACGTCATCCAGTTTTAAATAAAATCCATGCAATCCCAATCCAAGTTTGAAATCTCCGATGCCAGCGAACTCTACAATATCGAGCGCTGGGGCGGCGGATACTTCGGCATCAATCCCTCCGGCAACGTCACCGTTTATCCGAAGCGCAATAATGAGCAAATCGACCTCATGGAGGTGGTTGCTGAAGCCCGGCAGCGCAAACTCGCTTTTCCCCTCGTCGTGCGCTTTCACGACCTCCTGCGCGACCGCGTAGAGACGATCAACAAGGCTTTCGCGAATGCGATCCGTGAGATGGGCTACGGTGCAGAATACCGCGGCGTCTTCCCGATCAAAGTCAACCAACTTCGCGAGGTTGTGGAGGAGATTTTGGATGCCGGCAAGCCGTGGCATTTCGGCATCGAGGGCGGCAGCAAGCCCGAGCTTCTCGCGGCACTGGCCATTCACACCGACCCTGAGAGCCTTCTCATCTGCAACGGGTATAAAGATACCAGCTTCATTCGCAGCGCGCTCATCGGACGCAAGCTGAACAAAAAAGTCATCCTCGTCGTGGAGAAGCTCGAAGAGCTCAGCCACGTTCTTCGTGTCTCGAAAGAAATGGGCGTGGAGCCGATGATCGGTCTTCGCGTGCGTTTGCTCTCAAAGGGCGCTGGAAAATGGGCCACGAGTGGCGGCGAGAATGCGAAGTTCGGACTTTCTACGGCCGAACTCGTTGAGGCCAGCGATATGCTTCACGCGGCTGGTCTCGCGCATTGTCTGAATCTCGTGCATTTCCACGTGGGATCCCAAGTGCCAGACATCGTCACAATCAAACGCGCCGTTCGCGAAGCCGCCCGTTTTTACGCGAAACTCTCGAAGATGGGTCACGACCTCGGGTATCTCGATGTCGGCGGCGGTCTCGGAGTTGACTACGACGGCTCACGAACGACCTTTGATAGCTCAATGAACTATTCGCTCGAGGAATACGTTCGCGACATCGTTTACACGGTGAAAGAAGTCTGTGATTCGGAATCCGTCGCGCATCCGACGCTCGTGAGCGAGAGCGGTCGCGCCATCGTCGCTCAACACTCGGTCTTGATTGTGGAAACGTTCGGCGCCATCGAAAAAACCGGCCGCACCCCGCTCCCCGTCGCGCAGGAGGGAGACCCCCAACTCGTCACAGACATTTTGGAGATCCACGGCAACCTCTCGCCCCAAGACCGACTCGAGAATCTGCACGATGCCCAGGAAATGCGTGAGCGCGCCCAGTCGATGTTCGATCTCGGACTCCTCGACCTCCGAGCCAAAGCGAAGATTGAAACCGTTTACTGGCAGATCGCCGCCGCGATCGTGGAGCTTTTCCGCGATGCCGAACACATCCCTGAGGAAGTTCGCGAAATCGAAATCGCCCTCGGCGACCAATATCTCTGCAACTTCTCGGTTTTCCAATCGCTCCTCGACCATTGGGCTCTCGGTCAGCTTTTCCCTGTGATGCCGATCCACCGCCTCAACGAACGCCCCGATCGCAACGCGACCCTGGTGGACATCACGTGCGACTCCGACGGCAAGGTTGCGAAATTCATCGACCTTCAGGACGTGAAGGAAACCCTTCCTCTCCACCGCTGGCACCCCGGCGAGCCCTATTACATCGGGTTCTTCCTCGCCGGCGCCTACCAAGACATCATGGGCGATCTTCACAACCTCTTCGGCCGCGTGAATGAAATGCACATCTATCTCGATGAGGACGAGGATTCGGGATACTACGTCGAAGAGATCCTCCCCGGCAGCACGATTGGACAAGTCCTCACACTCACGCAGTGGGACGTCAAGGAATTGGCCCGCCAAATGAAGGCGCAAACCGACGCCGCCATCAAATCCGACCGCCTCAAACCCAACGAGGCCATGCGCCTCCTAGACGATTACGAGAAGAGCCTCACACTCTACACCTACCTAAATTTCGACGACCAGCATAAGGCACGGAAGTAGGGATATAAGTCATCTTCTGGAGGTTTTGTATCTTATTGGACATGAATAACCCGACCAACCGCATCAGGGATCCGTTTTATGCGAACCTGCTGTTCCGATCGAAACCCATCGTGACAATGGGTAGGGGTATTTACGCCGTCGGTTACTAAACTTTACGCGAGAAGCGCCCCCGCCGAGAGGCAAAAACCCGCTAAGGAACACCTTGGAGCACCGTTCGCGAAAAAATTCTGGCCATCCATCAACTCACGCGCGACAGGGACAGCTTCAACTCTCCCTTGGCGACCATGTGCAGCACGCTAGCGGCCAGCGTCTGGTAGGGTAGCCCGGCTTCCTCCGCCCGCGCCCGCAGACCTGCAATGGTCTCATGTGTGGTGCGGATATTAATGCGTGCCGGCCTTGCCGGTTTCCGCACGACTTTCATGTTCGCGGCTACAGAGGGCTCAGGGATTCCCAGTGTCTTTTGCTGGTCGAGGTCGAGGGCAGACCCCGCCGCGAATTTCCACCCCTCATCAGCGGGTTCTGCTGTGTAGTTAAGTTTTTTGGTTTTCATAAGTGCTCTTTTGCTTCCTCCAATATCCAGCACCGATCACGCGAAGGGCATCTTCGCGAATGGTGAACCTCACGGTTAAAATCCCCCGTCCATCGTGGCCGATAGCATAGAACCTCGGCTCGTCCAGGCTGTGGTTTTGGTTTGGAATGATTATACGGTTGGGATCTTCGAAAACCCGTAGGACCGTGGAAAATCCACGCCGTGTTTGGCCAAATTGGCCGCTGCCTTGGCCGGGTCGAATTCCAACTGCATGCGTCTAATGTGTGCCGCATGGATTCACATGTCAATCCCCCCTTCGTGCATTATCACTCGGGAACGCCAACGTCCCCGTTGGCTTCTTTCGGCATGTCTCGGGGCCGAGGAGGACCTCGTCGTTCGTGCGAAAAAGCGGTTTAGACCAAGGGACTTTCTTTAACCACCAATAGCACAAATTTTCACGAATGGGGAGCGGCTTCGCCGGAGAATTTTGTTATCGGTCTTATTCGTGTTCATTCGTTTATTCGTGGTTCAAAAAATTAAACTTTAGCGCTTGCACACTTGTAGGCGTTTCCTGTTTACTTTGAAAGTGTTCCGATCTGGCTCTGCCGTTTTTGAGAGTGAGATCAAAACAAAAAACCTTTTAGTAGGAAAAAATCCGCAAACCCGTTTGCTCAGCAAGTCAACGCCAGAAGGGGCTGCAGGTTCATCCGCATAAAAACAAATCACGCCATGAAAAATAATTCTCAGAAAATTTCATCCACTTCTTATGAGGTGAAGTCCCCGCTTGATTCGAACAAAGAAAATATTTCTGCCAATTTCCAACTGCCTCTCACCGACTCCATCGCCATGAAAAAAACATCTATTCACACCTTGCCCTCCCGGCTTCTGATCGCCGCCTTGGCCTGCGCCGCGCTTCTCGCCTCCCATGCTCCGGCTTCCGCCAATGGCGGCCTGAGCTTCACCAACTACACAACAGACAATGGGCTGGGGAACAATAATCTCTATGGCGTTTATGCTAGTGGGTCCTCGATCTACGCCGCGACCGAGGGCGGGTTGTCGATCTCGACCGATGCCAGCGGGCCCTTCACAAACTACACAACAGGCAACGGGCTGGGAAACAATTATGTCTTTGGCGTTTATGCCAGTGGGTCCTCGATCTACGCCGCGACCTTTGGCGGCGGCTTGTCGATTTCGACAAATAACGGCACGACCTTCACCAATCGCACAACAGGCAATGGGCTGGGGAGCAATCAACTCCGCGGCGTTTATGCCAGTGGGTCCTCGATCTACGCCGCGACCCGGGGCGGGTTGTCGATCTCGACCGATGGCGGCGGGACTTTCATAAACAGCACAACAGGCAATGGGCTGGTTAGCAACCTTCTCAATGGCGTTTATGCCAGTGGGTCCTCGATCTACGCCGCGACCGATTTCGGGTTGTCGATCTCGACCGATGGCGGCGCGACCTTCACAAACTACACAACATCCAACGGCCTCGGGGCCAATAATGTCCGTGGCGTTTATGCCAGCGGGTCCTCGATCTACGCCGCGACCTTTGGCGGCGGGTTGTCGATCTCGACCGATGGCGGCCTGACTTTCGGAAACCGCACCACAGCCGATGGGCTGGGGAGCAATAATCTCAGTGGCGTTTATGCCAGTGGGTCCTCGATCTACGCGGCGACCACTAGCGGCTTGTCGATCTCGACCGATGGCGGCGCGACCTTCACAAACTACACAATGGCCGACGGCCTCGTGGCCAACGACGTAAAGGGCGTTTATGCCAGCGGATCCTCGATTTACGCTGCGACCTGGGGCGGCTTGAGTATCGGCGCCGTCCCCACCACCACTCTCTACTGGCTCGGCTCCGCAGGCGATTCCTGGACTGCCGCCAACAATTGGTCCAGCAATGCCACAGGCACGCCGACCGGCAACTTCACCGCCAGCTCCGACATCGTCTTCTCCGCCGATAACTCCTCGAACGAAACCGCCACCAACCTCGGCGGGGACCAAACCATCTCCTCCCTCACGATCAACACGACCGCCCCGGTCGGCATCTCTGGCGGTAACCTGACCGTGTCTGGAGCCACCGCCATCAATACCGGCACGCTCACTATCGGCAACGGCGGCACCACCGGTGCCCTCATCGGCGACATCACCAACAACGCCACACTCGCATTCAACCGCTCGAATAACTCCACATACTCCGGCACCATCGACGGCACTGGCAATGTCAACAAACTCGGCAATGGCACACTCACGCTCAATGCTTCGAACACCTACACCGGCGCCACCATGCTTTCCGCCGGCACCTTGGCGCTTGGCAATGCGGACGCGCTTTCTGGCAGCACCCTCAACCACAGCAACAACGCGACATTGCGCTTTAGCCTCCCAGGCGCGAACACCTACAATATCGGCGGCCTCGCGGGCGACTCCTCCAGCTCCAGCATCTCCATCGGCAATAACACGCTCTCCATCGGCGCCAATAATGAAAGCACCGCCTTCTCCGGCGCGGTTTATGGCACCGGCTCGATCATCAAGTCCGGCACTGGCGCACTCACCCTCTCCGGTTCAAGCACCTACAACGGCACCACCTCCCTAAATGCCGGAACCCTTCAGATCGGCAGCGCCAGCGGCCTCGGGTCGGGCGGCAATATCACCTTCGGCGGCGGCACACTCCAATACGGCAACGGCATCACTGCGGATGTTTCCTCCCGCATCCAAAACAGCGGCTCCGCCATGGCCATCGATACCAACGGCAATACGGTGACCTACTCCAGTTCCATAAATGCCACAAATTCCGGCGGACTCACCAAGCTGGGAAATGGCACTCTTAGTCTCAATGGTAACAACTCCTACACCGGCGGCACCGTTATCGAATCCGGCACACTTACCGGAAACAATCTGGGCCTCAAAGGCGAGATCACCAACAACGCCACCCTGCTTTTAACAAATGGAAGCTCCTACCAAACCGAAATCTCCGGCACCGGAAACCTCCTTGTGGCCAACTCCGCTACCTTGCTCGGTAATGCCACCATGTCTGGCGGCACCACCATTCAATCCGGCACCTTGACCATCGGGGGAAGAGATTCCACGCAGACATTCATCCTCGGCTCCATCGACGGAGATATCACCAACGAAGGGGCCCTACGGTTCGACATGAATACCGGCAACCGCACCTACAGTGGCGTGATCAGCGGCAACGGCTCGTTGGTTTCGACCTCTTCAGCCAGCTCCCCCAATGGAATTCTCTACCTCAGAGGAAACAATACCTTCACCGGCGGCACCACCTTTTCCCACGGAACTCTGGACATCTCCGGCGGCACGCTGGCTTCCTCTGGGAATTTGACGATCCTCGGCGGCTCCTTTGACATCGGTGCCAGCAATCAAACCATCGGCAATTTTAAAATCAATGGATTCCAAACAACGGCGGCCAGAGGATCCGGAATCCTCACCGCCAGCAACTACGACCTGCAACAAGGCACGGTTTCCTTCTCGCTCAATGGCACGGCCGGTCTTGCAAAAAACTCCGTTGGTTATGGATCGGACAGTTACCAAAATGGCGTTGTCCACCTCTCTGGCAACAACACCGCCACCGGCAACATCACGGTCTCCAGCGGCATCCTCTCCTTTAACACCGTCCAGTCCCTCTACAGCGGAAACAATGCTTCTTGGACGCCGGACAAAATCAGTGTCAGTGCGAACTCCACCCTCGCCCTCGGCACGGGAGATGGCAGCGCCACGAGCGGCTTTAGCGACGCCCAAATATTCGAAATTTTCTCAAGCCTCACGCAGAACTCCACGGGCACCCTGACCCCGACCACCGGCCTCACTGCGGGTTCCAGCATCGGCTTCAATGTGGCCAGCGGCAATTTCACGCTCAACTCCACTATTTCCGACCGCCTGGATCTCGGCGTGATCGGCATGGATAAAATTGGCGCCGGTGCACTGGTTCTGGGCTCGTCGAACACCTTTACTGGGCCCATCAATATCTATGAGGGAACCATCCGCGCCGGCACTGACTACGCACTCTCCAACAGCACCAGCCTCGTTGTCTCACTCAAGGATAACACCCGTCCCGCCACCTACGATATCGGAGATTTCAATCAGCAATTTGTGGATGTCACGCTCCTGGGTGGCATTCTCAACGGCGGCAACGGCACCATCACCGCCACCGGCAACTATTCCATGGTCAGCGGAAACTCCTTCGCAAATCTCGCCGGCGTCGCTCCCTTGCTGAAAACCGGTAGTGGAATCGCCTACCTTTACGGAAATAGCACCTACTTAGGCCATACGACAATAAACGGAACATATTGGTCGAGACCGTCTGCATCCGACGCAAGACTCCAGTTCCAAAACCCGGTGGCGCTCTATACGGATGATGTCTCCAAATGGAACGGCGGCAACATCACGGTCAACCAATACGGCATCTTTTCCGTGCGTGCCGACGATACCGGCGCCCAAGGCTTTACCGAAGACCGGATCGCAACGCTCATCACCAACCTCATTTCGGCAAACCGCACCTCCGGAGGCTTCCTCGCTGGCTCGGCCTTCGGGATCGATACCGCAGGCACCAACATGACGCTCTCCACCGCGCTCACGGATTCCACGGGCCAAGTTCCAGGCGGTGGTGCCATCGGCTTCATCAAATACGGCACCGGAACGCTCACGCTCAACGGCACAAACAATACCCACAGCCTCGTGACATCTGTCACAGGGGGAACGCTCGCTCTCGCTCCGGGAACCACGCTCTCCGCAGCCAACGCCACCATTTCCGTTCAGAATGCCTCGCTCGACCTCGGAACCACCTCGCAAACCGTGGCCCAAGTCGGTGTCTCAAACGGCTTTATTCTTGGCAGCGGCACCCTCACTGCCAATGCGGGCAACTACTCTTTTTACAGTGCGAACATCACAGCCAACCTCGCCGGACCCGTAGGAGCAAATATTGAAAACTACTCAGGCACCACGACTCTCGCAGGAAACAATACACATAGCGGCAACACCAATGTTGGCGTTTCGGCCACGGTGAGTCTCGCCAATCTCAATGCCGTGGTCGCCTCGACATTGGTAACCGATTCGGGATCGGCTACCCTCTTCGCCGTCGTTGGAGCGAACACCTACAATCTCGGTGGTCTCCAAGGCTTAGGAAACATCGCTTTCGGCAACAACACGCTCTCCATCGGCGCGAACAACCAAAGCACATCCTATGGCAGCACTGCCGGCAGCCTCAGCGGCACAGGCTCTGTCATTAAGGTCGGCAACGGAACGCTCACTTTCGAAGGCAACAACACCTATTCAGGCGGCACCACGATTTCGGCGGGCACCCTCGCCCTTGGCAACAACACCACCGGTGGTTCCGTGACTGGAAATATCACCAACGACGCCAACCTCATCATCAACCGCTCAGGCAATTTCACATTCGCCAATGTCGTCAGCGGATCTGGAAATGTGACTCAAGTGAGCTCGGGTCGTTTGATTGTCTCCGGGGCAAATACCTACACCGGAAATACCTCCGTCAATGCTGGCACGCTGGACCTCACCGGCTCTCTGGAGAGCAGTTCCATCGGCATCGCCAGCGGGGCGGCTCTTTTAAACCAGAACGGTGGCCTCTCCGCAAACACCGCCGTGGCAAATTCCGGAAACTTCACCGTCAACGCCGCCGACACCATCGGCTCGCTCTCAGGCTCCGGTAATACAATCCTAAACGCCGCCCTCACCACTGGCAGTCTGGGCACCGCTGATGTAATCTCCGGAAGCATCACCGGCACCGCCTCGCTCACCAAGGAGGGCACTGGCACCCTCTCAATCAACGGTTCCGCCACCAACTCCGGCGGCCTCGTGATTTCAAATGGCACCCTCTCCATAGGCAACGGCGGAACCAGTGGTTCCATTACAGGCGACATTACCAACAGCGCCGCCCTCGTCTTCAACCGTTCGAATGCCTACACATACAGCGGCATCGTCTCAGGCGGCGGTTCCCTCGAGCAACTCGGCACAGGCACGACGATCCTCGACGGCAACAACACCTACTCAGGAGGAACCATCGTCACGGCCGGCACCCTGCAGGGCACCACGCAAAGCCTCCAAGGTGCCATTACGAACAACGCCACCTTGGTCTTTAACCAAACCGCGAACGGCACCTACTCCGGCGACATTGCTGGCACTGGCTTGCTTACAAAAAATGGCACAGGCACGATTACATTCAGCGGCACAAGTTCCTTCAGCGGCAATGCCTCCATCAACACCGGCACCCTCGCCGTCACCGGTTCGCTCGCCAACGCCGCCACGCAAATCAATTCCGGCGCCACCCTCACCGGCAACGGCACGCTCGGCGCGGTCACTATCAACTCCGGGGGCACCATCGCCCCCGGAACCATCACAGTTGGCAACATGACCTGGAACAGCGGTGGCACCTACGCGTGGGAACTTGGCAATGTCACCAGCACGGCTGGCACTGGTTGGGACCTGATCAGCTCCGCCGGCACCCTCACGATTGGCGCGAATGCAACCAACCAGTTCATCATCGCAGCCAGCACCAACAGCTCTTCCAGCGGTTTCGATCCAAGTGTGAGGAGCACAAGTTGGAAAATAGCCGACTTTGCGGGTGGCATTTTAGGATTCTCGGCCGATGCCTTCTCCATCAACACCACAGGCTTTGGAACTCTGCCCAGTGTGTATGCGTTCTTAGTGACCGCCGATAGCAACGCGCTCTACATGAACTACGGCACGATCGCCACTTGGAGCGGCGGCACGGGCAATTGGACGGACACCTCTAACTGGGTGAACGGCTTCCCCGCCGCCAACGGCCTAGCCGTGGAATACGCCGGCACAAACGGAACAAGCACAAACAATTCCGGCACCAACAGCATCGAATCTCTCACCTTTACGAACAATGCTACCGGAGCCTTTACCCTCGCGGGCGGTGGGCTCACCATCGGAGCAGGCGGCATCGTCAACGATTCGGCATACACAAACACGATCGCCATGAACCTCGCCCTGGGCGCGAACCAAACCTTCGCCGCCAACACAGCGAACCTCGTCGTTTCCGGCAACATCTCCGGCGCCGCCTCGCTCACTAAGGCTGGCAACCAAACCCTCACTCTCGAGGGCAGCAATACCTACACCGGCACTACGACGGTCAACAACGGAACCCTCGAAGTTGCTACAGGCGGGTCTATTAACAACACCGCCGACATCTTCGTCGGAATTTTAAACGGGGATAATGGCACCTTCCATCTCAATGGTGGGAGTGTCAGCAATGCGGGGGGTTATCTTGGAGCTCAAGTCGGCAGCGTTGGCGCCGCCTCCGTGAGCGCTGGAAATTGGACGAATACCGGCTCTCTCTTTGTCGGCGTTGGGGGCACAGGCAGCCTCACGATCAATGGCACCGGCAATGTGACGAACAGCGATGGCTACATTGGCCATTTCTCTGGTAGCAACGGCACGGTGGGCGTGAGCGGGGGCACTTGGACAAACAACACCAACCTTTTCATTGGCAATGAAGGCACTGGTAGCCTCACGATCAGCGGCACGGGCAATGTGACGAATAGCGATGGCTACATTGGCAATCTCGCTGGCGGCAACGGCACGGTGAGCGTAAGCGGAGGCACATGGACCAACTCCAGCAACCTCTTTGTCGGTGTATCCGGCACTGGCAGCCTGACGATCAACGGCACGGGCACCGTCATCGTCGGCGACACCCTCTCCCGCGGATCCAATGGCACGATTAACTTGGAATCTGGGGGAACGCTGCAGATTGGCACAGGTGGGGCTACCGGTACCCTGGCCACAGACCTAGCCAACGACGGCACTCTTATTTTTAACCTGACTGGTAGCTCAGAGGACACCCATGCGATCAGCGGCACAGGCACGCTTACTAAAAATGGCACAGGCACGCTCATCCTCAGCGGTAGCAATACCTACACGGGCAGCACCACATTGAATGCCGGAACGCTCGAAGTGAATTCCACATTCGAAAATACAGCCACAACCGTGAACTCCGGCGGCACCTTGGCAGGTGTTGGTTCACTCGGCGATGTATCCATCAACTCCGGCGGCGCCATTGCTCCCGGCAACAGCGCCGGGATGATCTCGGTTGGCAACCTCACTCTCAACGGTGGCGCGATCTACAACTGGCAAACTTCTTCCGGGAACGGCACCGGCACGGCGGGCACGGATTGGGACCTCATTTCCTCGGCCGGGTCGCTCACGCTTAACACTAGCTCAGCAAATATCACCATCAACCTCTCCTTGCTTGGCACAACGCTCGAGGGCGTGAAGAAAGCCTCCTGGGACATCGGCAACTTCACCGCCGGCATCACCGGCTTCAATAAGAATGCCTTCTCGTTCGATGCATTCTCCATGAATGGCTCAGATGGCCGATATTTCATGAGTCTCGGAGTAGGAAATACCACGCTTGTCCTCAACTACAAGACCGCTGCCACCTGGATTACGGGAAACGGAAATTGGACCACACCTAGTCAGTGGGAAGACGATTCGTTGCCTGAAAACGGGGATGCGGTCGAATTTACGGGTGCGGGAGGCACAAGCACAAACAACTTCGCCAGCGCAAACCTTTCCACAGTTTCCGGTTTCAACTTCCTCGAAGGAGCAGGCGCCTACACCGTCAACGGCAACACACTGCAAATCGGCCAAGATGGCATTGTCAACTCCTCGAACCAGACCCAGACCATCGCGATGGATGTGACTTCCGATGGGCTGCTCACCGTGAATGCAGCCTCGGGCAATCTGGTTCTCTCGGGCGTGTTCTCTGGCAATTGGCAGCACAACCTCGAAAAAACCGGCAACGCCACCCTCACGCTCACAGGTAACAACATCTATGAGGGAGGAACGATCATCTCAGCGGGAACTCTGCAAATCGGCAATGGCGGCACCACTGGATCAGTGATCGGCGACATTGCAAATGTCGGGGCGCTTGTCTTCAATCGCGCCGATAGCACCACCTTCACCGGCAACATCACCGGCACCGGAGGGGTGAACCAAGTCGGAACTGGCACTCTCGTTCTGACTGCCGACAGCACCTACACCGGCAACACCACGATTTCCTCGGGCACCCTGCAACTGGGCAACGGTGGCACGAGCGGATCGCTCGCCGGCGCGATCCTCAACAACGCCACCCTCGCCATCAACCGCTCGGATGACCTGACATTCGCCAACGCCCTTACCGGCACGGGATCCGTCCTCAAATTGGGCAACAACACGCTCACCTACACCTCGACAAGCCCGCAAGGCGGCACGACGGTCAACGCAGGCACGCTCTTGGTCACAGGCACCACCACCTCGGTCACCGTTAACAACTCTGGCACACTCGCGGGCACCGGAACCATCGGCGATGTTACCATCAACTCCGGCGGTGCCATCGCTCCCGGCAACAGTCCTGGCACGATCTCAGTTGGGAATCTGACCCTTTCGGGTGGGGCAATTTACAACTGGCAAACGCTTTCCCTCAATGGCACCGGTATTGCTGGAACCGATTGGGATTTGATCACCTCGAGCGGCAGCCTTTCGATCAATGCCTCGGCAAATTCAACTGTCGGCATCCGTGTTTCCACTCTGAACGGCAACTTCACCAGCAACATTAAGAAGGCCCAGTGGCAGATCGGCAACTTCACCAGCGGAATCACGGTTTACGACCAGTCGTATTTCTCGGTCAACGCAAGCGGAACGGGATCAAGGGGCAGGTTCTTCGTCACCACGAACAATACCAGCCTGCTGTTGAACTACAAAACCGCAGCCGTGTGGATTGGCGGAAATGGAAGCTGGACAACCGCTAATTTGTGGGAAGATGCCTATCCTCCAGAAAATGGCGACGCGGTGGAATTCTCAGGTTCGGGTGGCACGAGCACGAACAACAGCAGCCTGACCTCCATTGCCGGCCTCACCTTCACATCCAGCGCAACTGGTTCCTACACGCTGAATGGAAATGCCCTTGCCATTGGGGAAGAAGGCATCGTCAATGATTCCGCATTCGACCACGCAATCGCGCTCAATCTCACCGGCGGGGTTGTCTTTGGCGTCAATGCCGCGACAAACAACCTGACCCTTTCCGGGGTTGTCTCGGGCAACTCTGCGCTTCTCAAAAACGGCAATTCCACACTAACGCTCACCGGAATCAACATCTATACGGGTGGCACAACGGTAAGCGCTGGCGCACTGGTTGGCACAACACAAAGCCTCCAAGGAGCCATCGCGAATAACGCGGCGCTGAATTTCAATCAATCCTTCAGTGGCACCTACGCCGGAGCGATGAGTGGAACAGGTTCGCTCACGAAAACCGGAAGCGGCGTTGTATTGCTCAGTGGCAATAACACCTACAGCGGTGGCACAACGATCAACTCAGGCACTTTGAAGGCGGCGCTCAGTGGCAACTTGGTCACCCTAAATCCGAACGCGTTTGGAACCGGAGGGGTCAACATCAACGCTGGTGGCGCTATGCTAGTGCCATCCACAACGCCGGATGGTTCCCACCTTTCGATCGGTGGTGATCTCACTCTCAACAATGGCACAATCGCATTCTACGACATCGGCACGTCGCCGGCCGGTCAGGATTTGCGAATCGATGTCTCGGGCAACTTCACCAATGCCGGCAGCGGAGCGGTCTTCGACTTCAGCCAAGTGGAAGCCCTCGACGCAGGCAACTACACGCTTGTGAGTTACACCTTCACCAACTTCGCCACCAGCGCCATCAGCTCGCGCGCCGGTGTGGGAACAACATTGCAAGGCAGCTTCTCCATGAACGGAAGCTCGTTGGTTTACACGGTCCTCGGTGCCCAATCCTCGGGAACAGACATCCAAAACAACGGTGGTCCAAATACGCCGATTGTTTCCAACTACACAATCAACCAAACAGGTGTCGTGACGATTGGCGCAAACAACACGGTTGAAGCGCTCACATTTAATTCCGATGGATCGCTCAACATTCAACAAGATGGCGTGCTAAATGTTACTTCAGGAACACTCAATGTGGAGGATGGCAGTTCCGTGGTGAGTGGAGGAACCCTCTTAGCACCTGCAGGATTCAACAAGGATGGCGGGGGCGAACTCGACTTCACCAATAATATGGTGGTCACTGGAGCGGCTGCCGTGAATGAGGGACTTCTTTCCGTGAATGGTAATCTGACATTTAGCGGAGGTTCTGGAAACATTACTGTGGGCGGTAATGGAACACTTGGCGGCAATGGATCGATTGCAGGTAATGTGTTGTTTGCAGGCGGTAATCTCGCTCCGGGTAACTCGCCCGGTAACCTAACAATCGGCGGTAATCTGGTGCTAACCGGAGCCAATTCCACAATTATTGAAATAGCCAGCCCGACGAACTTCGACAGGATTACCGTGACGGGTCAGGCAACGCTGGCTGGAAATATGAGCGTTGTGCAATTCGGCGGATACCAACTCGCTTACGGTCAGCGATACGACATTCTCACGGCGGTCGGCGGAATAACCGGAGAATTCGCAAATATCAATATGCCTGTTGAATTTGAAAATAGCCGCGGCCGTTTCCTCATCAGCGGCACCACCGGCACGCTCTTGATCGCACCGTTGAGCTATGTGCCGCTGGCTCTCAATCAAAACCAGCGCAATGTCGCCGCCGCGCTGGATACCTTCATTGCCGCAACATCGGGCGACCAGCAGACCGTGAGCATCGCGCTTGATTCTCTAACCACCGGGGAATACCCGTCGGCATTCAATCAAATCATGCCTGGCTTCTACGAGAGTCTCGCTAGCGTCTCGATCGAGCAGGCGTTCAACCAAACGCAAATGCTCAACCAGCGCATCGGTTCTGTGCGACTAGGGGCATCAGGCTTCCAAGCCATGGGCGGCATCACGCAACCGCTGATGTATGACAAGGACGGCAAAAGCGCAGCTGCGGCGAAAGATGCCAGCCCGATCGTGGAATCGGCCATGGCGACAAACTGGAACACTTGGGCGTTGGGCAACGGACAGTTCTCACGCACAACCAATCTCTCTAATCTGCAGAACTCGAGTACAGAAGCGGGCGGCTTCCTCGTGGGAGCAGATTATCGCTGGAGTGAAAACCTCGTGAGCGGTCTGTATGCGGGCTACGAATACACCTACTCAAAATACGGCAGTGACAGCAATATGCGGGGTAATGGCGTGAACTTCGGAGGCTACGCCAGCTACGCAACGGAGGAAGGCTACTACGCGGATGCAGTGATCGGCGGCGGTTACACAGGTTACCAGACACGGCGCTCGATCAAATTCAGCACGATTGACCGCACCGCAAAGGCGGATCCAAATAGCACCCACTTCAGCGCCGCGCTGAACCTCGGGAAGGACTTCGAGGTCGGCAAGTTCACGCTCGGCCCGATCGTTGGAGCGCAATACACCTACGCTGGCATTGGCAGCTTCACAGAAAGCGGAGCCGATAGCCTCGATCTCGAACTCGATCAGCAAAATGCCAACAGCTTGCGCAGCACTCTGGGTGGTCGCATCGCCTACACCTGGAACCTAAATCAGAAAATCGCCATTATCCCCGAGGTTCGGATGTTCTGGCAGCACGAGTTCCTGAACAATGCACGGAACATCAATGCGAGCTTGGATGGAGGCAATGGAGCGGCCTTCGACTTCAAAACCACGGATCCGTATCGCAGCAGCGTCTTTGCAGGAGCCGGCGTCACTGCGCAGTTCGGCAAAAACCTGAGCGGCTCGGTGTTCTACAATGTGAATTTCGGGAGCCAGACCTACCAAAGCGGCATGGTGAGCGTTGGTCTGAATGTGGCGTTCTAGTGGTAAAGAAACTGAGGTAGCAAAACATAGCAACCATCCATCTGAAAAACACAGGCCTCTTCGTCTGGGGGGGATGGCCGTTCCCAGTGCCTGCATGTGGTACAAATCTGATTCGACCCAAGGTCTATTTTCCCGCCAGTAGTTCCTTGACGATTTCGAAGCCTGTACGGCAATTTTCCTGCCAATCGGAGCCGTCGCCATTATCGGAAACCCATTTGTAGGATTGGTAGGGCACTCCCAAGTTCCGGCATACCTTTGCCTGAGCGTAACATTCCATATCGAAGACAGTGGAGGATTGAATCGATTTCAAATAGCTCGGTGAATACTTGGACTCCTGCTGGGCATCATAAAAATAATCCGTCGAAAAACAGGTCGTTTTTAGAGCGTGGTCGAGAATGATTTCATGGCTCTCGTCTTCAAATGGCGTTTCCCCATAGTGGCACAAAGGGGTGGCATCGATGTCCTGGAGCGCGCGACCGATTTGAACAATCTGGCCCACAGGAATCGAAAGCGAACCGCAGGATCCGATATTCACAATCTGGCGGAATCCCTGACCGATCGCGTGATGTGCCGCGATAGCCGAATTGATTTTTCCAACGCCTGTAAAAATGACCGGACTTCCGAGAATTTCTTCAATCCCACCAACCTCAAGCCGCACAGCTACTAAAAAGACACGATCTTTCATAGGGAAACGTTTGGCGAGAGAAGTCGGTTGATCGAATGAGTGAATAGCATAGTTTCAAAAAGGGGTCAGTCCCGAGGATTGACTTTATTTTTAAAATTGGCAAGCTTGTTTGTATGGCGCGACAACTAAGAGTGGAATACGAGGGGGCGATTTACCATGTGATGAGCCGAGGGGACCGGAAGGAGAACATTTTTTGGGATGACAGGGACCGGCAAGTGTTTCTTCGTACGCTTGATGAAACCTGTGAAAAGACGGGATGGCAGGTGCATGCCTATTGCTTGATGGGGAATCATTTTCACCTTGTGATCGAGACTCCGCAACCGACGCTGGTTAAAGGAATGAAGTGGTTTTTGGGAACATACACACAACGTTTCAATACGCGACATCAAGTGACAGGACATCTTTTTGCAGGAAGATACAAGGCTCTGCTAGTCGATGAGGCTGACGACCTGTACTTGCGGGTGGTCTGCGATTATGTGCATCTTAATCCGTTTCGGGCTCGGCTGTTGGAAGAGGGGGCGGCATTGGAATCCTATGTTTGGAGTAGTTATCCGCACTACCTTACTGTGCCAGAAAAACGCCCATCCTGGTTGCGTGTCGATCGCTATCTGGGCGAGTATGGCATTACTTACGATGGAGAAATGGGACGCCAGCAACTCGCGATATATCTTGAGCAAAGGTGTGCTGGAGAGGGGGAACACGCGGAAGAAGCGCTCTGGAAAGAAATACGGCGGGGTTGGAAGTTTGGGGCCGAGGATTTTGTGGAACGGATAGCGGAAATCATGGGGAAAGATGACAGAAAAGCGCAATCGGGGAACCATCTGTCAGACGCTGTTCGTGAAAGCGAGGAAGCGAAGGCGCGAAATATGATTGAGGCCCATTTGGAAGGTTTAGGAACGACTTTCGCCGAGATGCGGAAGTGGCGCAAAACACATCACGAAAAGACAAATCTCGCATTGAAGTTGAGAAAAAATACCACACTCGGCGTGAGTTGGATTGCGAAAGAACTCAACGCGGGCGCATCCTCCACCCTGTGGAAACAAATGAGGCTCGCAAAGGCAAAAAGGCAATAAAATCGGGACTGACCCCGCCGCTCTACTCGGGGGAGCGGTGCGCGGGGGGGGCACAGTATACAGAACTAACAGGATGGGTAAAAGCCTCAGGGTTTCAACTCGCGTCTTCGGTGAATGATTGATGCGAGGATGGTGATGGCGAGGATGCCGGTTATGACTCCGAGAGAGACCATGCTGTCCAATTTCCAGGTGGTATGGGCTAGCGCCATTTTTGCTCCGACAAAACAGAGGATGACGCCAAGTCCGTATTTCAGAAAGTGGAAGTAGGGAAGGATTCCTGATAAAGCGAAGTAAAGCGATCGCAATCCCAGTATGGCAAAGACGTTGGAGGTATAAACAATGAAGATGTCTTGGGTAATGGCGAAAATCGCAGGGATCGAATCGACGGCAAAAATGAGGTCGGTGAATTCGACACAAATCAACACGGCAAACATGGGAGTCGCGGCCCATTTGGCGCCTTGTTTCACAAAGAATTTATCGCCATGAAACTCCTTAGTGAGGGGTATCACTTTACGAAGCAATCGGAGAGCGATATTTTTTTCAAAATCGATGACTTCATTTGTTGCAAAGAGCATCTTGATTCCAGTGAAAAAGAGGATGCCGGCAAAAACATAAGTGATCCATGCGAAATTCGTCAGTAGAGCGGCGCCGGCGGCAATCATGAGGGCCCGCATCACTAGAGCGCCAAAAATTCCCCAGAACAGAATTTTGTGCTGATAGATCGCTGGAACGCCAAAAAAGGTGAACAGAACGGCAATGATGAACAAATTGTCCACGGAGAGGGATTTCTCCACGACATAGCCGGTGAAGAATTCCGTAGCCTTCAGCCAGCCCATCTCAAAATAAACCCAAGTATTGAAAGCCAAGGCCAACGTGATCCAGACCGCAGACCAGAGGAGGGCTTCTTTGATTGAAACAGTGTGAGCCTTGCGGTGAAACACACCCAGATCAAGGGATAGCATCACAATCACAAACGCATTGAATGCGACCCACCAAAATACAGGAACCTCGGACATAGTGCTAAGCTCGCTCCAGCTCGTCGCGAAGGCTAGGGTTTCTTGTAAACACTCTGGCCACTAAACGGGCGTCATCGGTGAGTCCGATTTCCGGAATAAAATCCGGGATGATATCCACACTTTTCAGTAAATACGAGGCGGCCACGCCTGCCTCGGCAAGGTCGAGCGGCAAGGGGTCCCGACAATTCCGAGAACGCAGGGAGTGAAGGATGCCAACAAGACACTCGGTGTTTTGTTGGAGATCAAAATGCTGTTGAGCCTGGTCGGTTTTCATCTTTTCCCGCAACTGCGGAGTGAATTCTGCCAGTTTACGCATTTCAGTGGCCGACATTTTGGAACTTTCGTTTTCGATGTATTCATCGATGGAAACGGCCTGCTCGGGAGAATGCGGATTTCTCACAATGTCGCTGCGGTGGATGATCGGACGGTGATTCATTATTCCTCACGCCTTCCTGTGAGGAGTGGTAGGAGATGCCAGATGAAGTAGGCCAGCGAGGTGATGAAGGCGGCCACATAGGTCAAGGCGGCGGCATTCAAGACTCGGTCCACGCCGCTGGATTCCGTGAACGATGTCACGACCCCGCTCGAGCGGAGGGCCAGCTTGGCGCGATGGGAGGCATCAAACTCCACAGGTAAGGTCACCAAATTGAATAACATGATGACGCCCCACCCGCAGGCCATAAAATACATGGCCGATGATGTCGATACGAGGCCCGTGAAAAGCCCGATGAGCGGCAGCCACATCACGATTTGATTGGCGATGTTCGTAACGCCGACAGCCGCCATGCGAAGGTGGAGGGGCATATAGGCTTTCGCATGCTGGATGGCGTGACCGGCCTCATGCGCGGAAACCGCCAATGCCGAAATGGAGTGGCCATGGTAGTTGGCCTCACTCAATACCAATCGCCGATGCGTTGGGTCGTAGTGATCCGTGAGTTCGCCGGGCTGAGACTCGATCGCCACACCTGTGACGCCCTCTTCATCCAGAATGCGCCGAGCGGCCTCGGACCCCGTGAGGCCGGAGAGCGATGTTTCCTCAGCGTAGCGGCGATAAACACGCTTCACTCGAAAGGAAGCCCAGAGAGAGAGGATCATTGTGCCTGCGAATAGGAGGAGTGCTGTGGTTTGCATGTCATCTAATATAGAAAGATTCACTTGTTCTGGAATAACGAATATATAAACAGGTTGTTAGGTTTTTACTTATGAACTTGCAGCTCAACTACCATCATCTGCGATACTTTCTTGCCGTTGCAACCCAAGGCGGAATCAAGGCCGCAACCGAAGCGTTGCATGTTTCGGCGCCGACTCTCAGTGCGCAGGTTCGGGAGTTGGAGGACTTTTTGGAAGTGGAGCTTTTTCATCGTGAGGGGAAAAGTCTGATTCTGAGTGAAGCCGGTCGAGTTGTGAAGCGCTACGCCGAGCGCATTTTCGCATTTGGGGATGAAATGGTGGAGGTCGTTCAGCGCGGAGGAGCGGGTGGGGCAGAGACGGTTTATCTCGGTATCGGGGATGCTGTGCCGAAGCTTCTCGCCTCGCATATTTTGGTTCGTTGTTGGGAGGAAGCTCCGAGCTTAAAAATTGTGGTGAGGGAAGGTTTGCCCAGTGAGCTTTTTCCCGCCTTGGCCGCCCACCAGCTCGACATCGTGATTGCGAACGAGCCGGCGCCGCCCTCGCTGAAAGCGGCGTTGTTTTGCGCCAAGGCTGGGCGATACGGAGTGCATTTCGTAGCCACGGCGGAACTGAAAAAAACCTATAATCCGAAGCGCGGGCTTTCCGGCTTTCCTGTATTGCTTCCGACGCGGGAATCCGCTCTTCGGAGGGAACTGGAGCGCTGGTGGGCTGAGAATGGTATCGTTCCTGATATCCGAGCCGAGTTTGACGATACGGCGGCGATGTGTGAGTTGGCGGCGTCGGGAATCGGGGCGGCTCCTGTCCTCGAGCCGGTTCTGGATGATGTGCTGAAACGATACGGGCTCCAAAGGCTTCCACTCAAAACGGGAATCCAGGAGGAGCTATTTGTTATCACTGCGGAGCGCCAGTTTTCGCAAGAGGGTCCGAGGATGATTGCGCGCATCGCTTCGAGCCACAGAAGGGAATCCGCAAGATAGCGGCTTGAGGGAAGTTTCGGGGGAACTTCCATTTTTTACGGAGACGAATTTAAAAAAGAAAAAAAAGGTCTTCGCGATCAGCGCCGATTTGCTCATAGTTTTTGGATGCAAAGAACTCCGCTATACGATGAACATGTCCGCGCTGGCGGTCGCATAGTAGAGTTTGCGGGTTGGGAAATGCCGGTGCAATACACGGGCATTTTGCAGGAGCACAAAGCTGTGCGCGAGGCCTGTGGCGTTTTTGATATTTCGCACATGGGGGAGTTTTTTGTGAAGGGTCCCGATGCATCGGCGTGGCTCGATACGCTGCTGACGAACAACGTGAGCCAATTGCCCGTGGGGCACGCTCAATACTCGGTCATGTTGAATGAGCGAGGCGGGGTGATTGACGACCTTATTGTTTACCATCTGGCTGAGGATCGATTCCTGCTCATCGTGAATGCGTCGATGATCGAAGAAGATGCCGCTTGGATGCGCTCGCATCTTTCCGGGAATGTGGAATTTCAAAATCGGAGTGACGATTTCGCGGCGCTTGCTATTCAGGGTCCGCTTGCGGCAGCGGTTTTTGAAAAAATCTTCCAGCGTCCGATGCCAAGCGAGCGTAATCGGGTGGAGGAAATCGAACCCGGTCGTTCCTACATTGCAACGACAGGATACACGGGTGAAGATGGATTTGAGTGGCTCGTGCCGGCGAGTGAGTCGGCGAATGCCTGGAATACGGCCTTGGCTGCCGGAGCTTTTCCTTGCGGTCTCGGCGCACGCGACACCCTTCGACTCGAGATGGGCTACCCGCTCAATGGGTCTGACCTTTCCCCCGAACGCACACCTTTGGAAGCCGGGTTGGGATTTTTTGTGGATCTGAAAAAAACCGCGTTCACCGGACGTCAGATTCTTCTCGATCAAAAATCCAGCCTTCTCCCACACAAGCTCTGCGCGATCCGCGTGCTCGACAAGGCTCCGCCGGTCCGCCCGCACTACAAAGTGTATGTGAATGGCGAACCGGTCTCCGAGACGACCAGCGGGGCGCTTTCTCCTTCGCTTGGCTATGGCATCGCGATGGCCTACCTGCCGCCGGCTTATTCCGACATCGGCCAAGAAGTGGAAGTCGAAGTGCGCGATCGTCGGTTCCGCGCCGTCATTGTCAAAAAACCCTTTTACAAAAAACAACCATGAACATCCCTGAAAACCTGCGCTACGCCGCTTCCCACGAATGGATTCTCGTCGAGGGCGACACCGGAACGGTCGGCATCACCGATCACGCCCAAGCGGAACTCACTGACATTGTTTTTGCAGAGCCTCCTGCGATTGGAAAAACCGTGAAAGCCGGCGAAGTGGCCGCTGTTGTTGAATCCGTCAAAGCCGCCAGCGATATCTATTCTCCGGTCACTGGCGAGGTGATCGAGCGTAATGAAGCCATCGAAGCCGATCCGGCCTTGCTGAATACGGACCCATTTGGACAGGGATGGATCTACAAAATCCGTCTCTCCGATCCCGCCGAACTCGCGACATTGAATGATGCCGCCGGGTACCGCGCGCAGATCGGAGGCTAAGATCAAAGGCAGAGCGTAGTGGGTCAATTTAAACCCGAAACGGATTTTTTGACAGGATTTAAAGGATTAGCAGGAATTCCTTAGGGGGGCTGAATGCCGCGCAAAACAGAGAACACCCTTTGATTTGCAAATATCTAACCCGTCTTTGACTAGCTCGCTCCCACTCGACTCGCCCTGCGGGCCGATCTAGGATTGGCCTCACTCAAAGGCTCCCAACCTTCTCGGTTGTGCTCTCTATGGTCAATTCTGCTGAAATCGCGCTTAGGGCTGTCGGGTCTTGGATGCCTCGCTTTTAAATTTGGCAAGCGCCTCGGCAAAGTTGGTGTTTCCGATGGGAATCGATGTCTTTGAAGAGCCGAGGAGGATCAAGACGCGGTCGCCCTCAACCCCGACAGGCGCAAACTTCTTGCCTGGCACGAATTTGGCATTGCCGATTTTTTTGCCGCCACTGGTCAACGTGACGACAGTTGCCTTGGTCAACGTGATTTCAGGGGGCAATGTGATGGTCGGTGTTTTTTGGGGGGTGGCGGTCTCGGTCGGTTTGGCTGTCGGTTCGGGCTTGGCCGGTTGGGGGGCAGGCGTCACAGGTTCGATGGGCATGGCCGCGGCCGCTTTGATTTGAGCGTTTAGCTTCTCGATGTTGAGCTTGGTGGCCTCGACCTCATTTGCATAAGTGTCTGCCTCCAGAGTTTTGATTTCCAATGCGCGTTTATTTTCTTCCAGTTTCGATTGCAGACTGGCTTCGTTGCGATCGGAAATGTCTTTTTGGTCCGTCAACCGTGCAAATTCTGCGGAGTCATGGGAAATAACCAACTTCCTCCAACTGACCCACGGAGTGACGCAGAGCGCAGTGATTCCGAGAAGAAGCACAGCATAAATCCAAAAGTGTCGGCGCCATGCCGGTAGGGGGCGGTTGGCGGAGGTATGGATCGCTGTGGTATGTCGGAGGCGGCGTCCGAGCGTGGCCCCTAGACCAATCAAAAGAATGGCTCCGGAATCGGGGTGGTCGTTGAGGAAGGTCTCGAGACGATCGAGCGAGATGATCCAGTAGCTCACTGGGCTCATCGCCTCGATGGAGAAAGCAGCCGTCTGAGGTTCAAAAATTTCGCCTTCACCAATCCACTCGCCGGCTTCGATCGTGCCAAGGACTTTTTCTTTACCATCCTCCTTGCGCCGCGTCTCCAGCGACCCCGAGAGGATGAAAATGAGCCCGCCATTGCTGGTGCCTTGGACAAGGAGCCTTTCGCCAGGGAGGGCTTGCTGGAATGAGCCCATCAAGCTTAGTAGCCCTCTGGCTTCGAGAGAGAGATGTTGGATCGGGCCGACGGCCGGCAGGCACTGCTTCGCCACTTTGGTGGTCGTTTCCAGAGGTGGTTCCTCGCTAGGGGGCCTGAATGCAGATACCATGATTTTCATCATGCCTTCGTCTTCATGTCCCTTGAGTTCCTTGAAGGTGATCGAGGAGCGGTAGGCATGGCCTCGGCGCTCGAGGTTGGCAGGTTCCTCGGGTTCTTGGGACGAGCTTGCCGGCGTGGCGAGTAGATCAACGGAGAAAACATACGGACCGAATCGGATTTCATCACCATGGGCGAGCACGCCCTCCGCAACACGTTCTCCATTCAGGAATGATCCATTCGTGGAGCCATTGTCTCGCAGAATATATCTCCCATCAACGAATGAAATGGAGGCGTGGTTTCTCGAAATCTCGGACGTGTCGATGTAGATCCCTGAATTCGGATCCCTGCCAATGAAAAGGATCGCATTTCCCAACGGAACAATGCGTGCACTTTCGCCTTCGTTTTTGCAGATTAATAAAGCCATGAAATTTTTATGTGCGGTTGCCTACATTTGGACCCTCACGTCAATAGCGGATGGAGCGATAGATTCTCCCTACGCAAGACAAGGAAACTAAAAATCCCAAGAGCGATTAACAACCTCAAAATCCATGCAGTCGAACAACAAGCCGCCCATAAAAGGGTGGGCTGCATAAAAAAAGCGTCTCGCGGATGGAGATTTTCTTCGCCAAGAAGCCCGCGCTTCCCGATATTTCGCAGCGGCATGGGCCATCCCACGCCATCTATCTCACGAAGCTTTCTAACTCTTGATCCTACGAAAATGACTGCATTTGCCCATCGCCACATCGGCCCTGACTCCAAAGAAATCCAAGCCATGTGCGAGGCCATCGGGGCCCGCTCGCTCGACGCACTCCTTCAGGAAACCGTGCCCGCCGCGATCCGTCTGCCCCGTGATCTCGATTTGCCCGAGGCCCTCTCGGAGGAAGCCGCGCTGGAGGAGCTCCGCTCTATCATGGCCGAAAACAAAGTCGCCACCTCCCACATTGGCATGGGGATTTACGGCACGCACACCCCCACGGTCATCCGCCGCAACATTATGGAGAATCCGGGTTGGTATACGGCCTACACGCCCTACCAAGCCGAAATTGCCCAAGGTCGCCTCGAAGCGCTGCTGAATTTTCAAACAATGGTCTGCGATCTCACCGGAATGCAGATCTCGAATGCGTCGCTTCTCGACGAATCCACAGCCGCGGCCGAGGCCATGGCGCTTTGTCACGACATCAAGGGCGGGGATGCTATTTTCGTCGCTGATCACGTGCATCCACAGACCCTCGCCGTGCTGCAAACCCGCGCGGAACCGCTCGGCATCCGCATCCTCACAGGCCCTGCGGAGCAAGGTCCCACCGAGCCTGTCTTCGCGGCTCTTTTCCAATACCCCGGTACGGACGGATCGATTTGCGATCTCGAAAAAATCACCGCGCGCACCCACGCCTCCGGCGCGTTGGCCATTGTGGCTACGGATCTCTTGGCCGTCACCCTGCTGAAGCCGCCCGGCGAATGCGGAGCGGATGTCGTGATTGGTTCGAGCCAGCGGTTTGGTGTTGCGCCGGGATTCGGTGGACCCCATGCCGCATTCCTTGCCACGCGCGATGAACACAAGCGCCGCCTCCCAGGCCGTCTCGTGGGTGTTTCGAAGGACGCTGCCGGCAATCCCGCTCTGCGCCTCACGCTCCAGACCCGCGAGCAACACATCCGCCGCGATAAGGCGACGAGTAACATCTGCACCGCGCAGGTGCTTTTGGCCGTGATGGCCTCGATGTATGCCGTTTATCATGGCCCAGAAGGCTTGCGTGAAATCGCCACCCGCGTCCACCGCCACGCGACATTGCTTTCCGCCGCCTTGAAAAAAGCCGGCCACACCGTGCACCACGCTGCGTTTTTTGACACGATCAGCGTCACGCCAAAAAGTGAGGACGCCGCCGCACTCGCCACCCGCGCCTCGGCTCGTGGAATCAACCTCCGTTTGCTCAACGAAAAAACGCTCACCATTTCCCTCGACGAAACGACCCGCGACATCACGGACCTCTTGGAAATCTTCGGCGCCTCGGCTATCGACGCGTCTTCCGAAGCCATTCCATCCGCGCTCAAGCGCACCTCGCCGTTCCTCACGCATCCGGTCTTCAATACCCACCACACCGAGACGGAGATGCTGCGTTACATCCGTCGCCTAGAGGCGAAGGACCTTTCTCTCACGACATCCATGATCCCGCTGGGTTCCTGCACGATGAAGCTCAATGCGACGTCGGAAATGCTTCCCGTCTCGTGGGAGACCGTCGCCGGACTGCATCCGAGCGCTCCAGCTGATCAAACACGCGGATACCAAAAAATGGCCCATCAACTGGAGGCTTGGCTCGCGGAGATCACCGGTTTCGCCGCTGTCTCGCTCCAGCCCAATGCCGGTTCGCAGGGAGAATATGCCGGACTCCTCGCCATCCGCGCCTACCACCATTCGCGCGGCGAGGCCCACCGCTCCGTCTGCCTCATCCCCACTTCCGCGCATGGAACGAACCCCGCCAGCGCTGTGATGGTGGGAATGCAGGTTGTGCCCGTCGCCTGTGACGCCAACGGCAATATTGATCTCGCCGACCTCCGCGCCAAGGCCGACCTCCACCGCGACAACCTAGCTGCCATCATGGTCACCTATCCCTCGACTCACGGTGTTTTCGAGGAAGGCATACGCGATATTTGCGATCTCATCCACGCCGCTGGTGGTCAGGTTTACATGGACGGTGCGAATATGAATGCGCAAGTCGGTCTCTGCCGCCCCGGCGATTTCGGAGCCGATGTTTGCCACCTGAATCTCCACAAAACCTTCTGCATCCCGCATGGTGGCGGCGGCCCAGGCGTCGGCCCGATCGGCGTCGCTAAGCACCTCGCACCCTTCCTGCCCGGTGATCCGCTGAAAAAAGGCAACGCCGTCGGCCCTGTATCCCAATCAAACTTTGGCAGCGCCAGCATCCTCGTCATTTCCTGGATGTATATCGCCATGATGGGTCCGCGCGCCCTGCGTGACGCCACCGCCGTCTCGATCCTCAATGCCAACTACATGGCCGTTCGTCTCGGTCAGCATTTCCCGATTCTCTACAAAGGAAAATCCGGTCGCGTCGCCCACGAATGCATCCTCGATTTGCGTGAGTGGAAGCAACGTGCCGGCATCGAAGTCGAGGACGTCGCCAAGCGCCTCATGGATTTCGGATTCCACGCTCCCACGATGAGCTGGCCGGTCGCCGGCACCCTCATGGTCGAGCCGACCGAAAGCGAATCCCTCGCCGAGCTCGATCGTTTCTGCGACGCCATGCTCACCATTCACGGGGAACTCACGGCCGTCGAATCCGGCAAGCTCGACCGCACGAATAACCCGCTGAAAAACGCCCCACACACGGCAGCCTGTGTGACGTCGGACGAGTGGACCCGCTCCTACCCGCGCAGCCAAGCCGCATGGCCTGCCCCATGGCTCCGTCAGCACAAATTCTGGCCCGCCGTCGCCCGCATCGACAACGTCCACGGCGACCGCCACGTCTTCTGCAGCTGCCCACCGGTCGGGGAAAGCTAGAAAGTTGGGGGAGCGTAACTAAATAAGCCCTCCCATTTTGACGCCCTCAACCACTTCCAGCTTTAAATCGTCACACATATGAAAACTTTGCGAAACGTACTCTTTATTAGCACCATCCTGTTTTCTGGTGGGTGTATTACGAGCATCCACATTGTAAACTCGATAGATGCTTCGATTGAGCGCAAAGTCCAACCAGACTCAGGGCATTATGTTGTTACTCTTTGCTATGAAAATCAGAAACCCATCGAAAAGGTTTTGCGGTTTGAGAGATATTACGATGCCCAATGCAGCGTGAGAGGAAACTACTGGGCATGGCGCCAAGTTGGAAAACAAACAGATTACCAAAGCGACAATTCGATCGAAATTAAAGATAAAAAACTTGGGGTAATTCAATTCCCCATTCCAAATGCAGAAACATTAAAAACCGAAAAGTGGCCGACCCAGCCTTTACGCACCCTTTTAGTGAATCGCATTTCATATTTCTATGTTACATCCAAAGGAGGAAAACATATTTACAAGGCCGAAAGCATACATCCATCACTGAGAAAATTATATAAATACGATGAGAATATCTCATTAACTTATTCTTTTGAAATTAAATTCAAGGCCGATTAAACAACCCAAAATACATGCACCCTTGTCTTCAGGTTGCTAGAATCCAACTCCTAATGGATATCAATCGCAAAATGGAAAAACGCCCCCACTGAAACAACTATAATTCTGACTCCGCAAAGAATCATTAGGAGAAAAGCCAACAGGAGGGCCTTTCTTTTTCCAGATAAAAAGAAGACAATACCAGCGGGGATGCCAGCTAAGCCAATCAGGATATTTCCTATTAATATTGACAGAATCATTAACATGTGGGCGCCGTCGCTAGCGCGCCCTGGGTCATTGGCCATAATTCCACTCATCACGCATGCGAATCCTAGGCCAAACAATCCCGCAAGCCACCCTAAGCGCAGATGGCTTTTTTTGAATAACTCAAGGGTACCACTCATGAAACCCAATCTGCACTTAACTTGGGCACTCAGGACCTCTCCCAAGACGCGTTGTATTTTTCAAACTTCTGAAACATGACCATCAACTCATGACGCAAAACTCTCGGCATCGAATTAACATAGCACTTGAGAATGAGTATCTTATCGTGCCTAGCATAGATGCTTATTCCATTGCCTACAATGCTGGCAAGGCTTCCCCCTGCGTTTTCCTTCATTATTTTACGTGCCGAACGAATGGCTTCAGCACTCTTTTTGCTATGTTCAGTCTGCTGATTTGCAACGGCCTTTCTATACTCAAGAGTTTGCTGAGCGTTTAAAAATCGCAGCAACAAAGATTCCAGCTTCGGCCATTCCTCATCTAATAATTCATTATACGCGTCATTCCCTCCCCGTGTGTCTAATCGACCTGCTAATGTCTCTTGGGTTTGGCAAAATTTCATGACTGCTCGAAGAGATTCCAGCGACGCCACCATCTCCGGAGTGGGATCGGTCGAGTTCTGAATACACTCCAAGCTCACCGGCAAACTCAGCCAGTGGTTATATTCAGCTATTCGGCGCCTAGTTATCCAACTTAACCACTCGGCTTCTTTGACATTCGGGTTCAAAATAGCGAACCACTGAGCATTTTGATCACGGTAAACCATCCACGCTCGTTGGGCTTTTTTGAGTTCTTCGGCTTCAAAAAAATACGTCTCACTCTCCCCCTGTTCAATTGCAACCGGCAGAGCCAATCCCGAGTTCATCAAATGGAGCGATGATTTATATTTCTCATTCAATAATTGGTCCGCTTTCTCCAAACTCAAATCTTCTTCATCAGAATCATCTGGCACCCCATTGCTGCGCACAGATTCGACGAGATTCTCATATTTGTGTCTTTCCTTTGCCATGCAGTCTTGCTGCTCACCGCCGGATAACAATCTTCCTTTCGGGCCATGCAAACCCTTAATTGTTATCTCTGCTAGCGCTTTAAATGCCGCATCGGATCGCATGCAAAGATCCGACTCCGAGACAGATTGATTGGATACACCTAACTTATTCCTCGCACCACCTCCCTCTTCTTTTGGGGCCTCTGCCTTCGACTGGTTTGGCAAAACAAACAAACTGAAAACCCCCGCCATCGCTATATACATCTTATAGTTATATTTATCCCTATTTAATTTAAAGGACACGCGCTTGTTTGGTGCTATAAGCTGCCTATTTAGCAATTTTACTCTACGCCAGATTTGCATGGGTTAAAGTGAAGCAAAGCCCTAAAGTGATGTCAAATCAGTCTAGACAGAACTGATACACTTGGAAACTAGGGGTCAGTGTGCATTTCCTTTCATTTTTGTGTTGAGGGATTTTGTTTGGAGTGATTAAACAAGAGGCATGGCACGAAGCATTCGATTGGAATATGAGGGGGCATTTTACCATGTGATGGCGCGAGGGAATCGTCGTTCGGCGATATTTGTGGATGATCAGGATCGGCGTTTTTTTCTGAAATGCCTTGCTGAAGCGTGTGAAAAGACAGGCTGGGTGGTTCACGCTTGGGTGTTGATGGGAAACCATTATCATCTTTTCATTCAAACCCCGGAGGCGAATCTGGTGGAAGGCATGAAGTGGCTGCAAAACACGGTGACAAGGCGTTTCAATGTGCGGCACCGCGAGTGGGGGCGGTTATTTGGAGATCGATACAAGGCGGTGGTCATCGAGGGTGATAGTCTCCATTATTACGAGACGCTATGGGATTACATTCACTTAAACCCGTGTCGCGCCGGATTGGTTGATGTCACGCAGGGGCAGAGTATTTTAGACTATCCGTGGAGCAGTCTGGCAAGTGGGTATGCATTGATGCCGCATCAGCGAGCGAAGTGGTTGGCGGCGGAGCAAGGGTTGGCGACCATGGGAGTGGAAGACACTGCGGAGGGACGAAAAAAAATGATCGAACGACTAGACAAGCGCGCCTCGGAAGAGCGCGAGCGTAGCGGATGGGTGACTCTGGATGCCGAAGCTGACAAGCGTGGGAGTCACCTGCGACGCGGTTGGTATTGGGGAAAGCAAGCGTTCGCCGAGAAAATAATGAAGCTGGGCGCGAAGGCACTCGGTCGAAAACGTCAAGCGCGGGGTTATGTGGCGAGCCCGGAGATGTTGGCGCATGGCGAAAAAAAAGCCGAGGAATTGCTGGCTCAGGGATTGCGGGTGGCGGGCCTCTCTCTCGAAGACTTGGCTGGATGCCGCTGCACGGAGCCGCGCAAGGTGCTGCTTGCAGCGTTGCTATGGAAAAAGACAACGGTATCGCAGGCCTGGATCGCCGATCATCTTGGGATGAAAAACGCGGCCAACGTCAGTCGAGTTATCCACCGCTTGGATCGACCGGTCCTTGAAAAAAAGGTGTCAGAGGAGCTAGGGCAGTTTCTTAGTGAGCAAATGAAATAAAATGCACACTGACCCCTAGTTTAATATGCGTCTGATTATTAAAAGCTTACGGCTCCCAATTTTCAAGAATCAAGCCGTCCACCCGTTTGAACTCGTGTAAATTGCGCGTCACAAAAGTTAGCCCCAAAGCCAAGGCGTGGCCCGCGAGCATCAAATCATAAGGCCCAATCGAGCAACCTTTTGATTCCAAAATCGCGCGAACCTTTGCCGTGCTCATGGCTGCATCTGCATCGAAGGGTAAAATATGAAGAGGCGCCAGAAATTTGGAGAGTTTGCTCCGTTCGAGTTCAGGATTTCTGCATTTTTCAACGCCCGTGTTCAGTTCGTAAATGCTAACAACGGAGATGCCAATATCATCCGGCGTGAGTGCAAAAAGGCGCTTGCGGACCGATTCACGGCCTCGCAGCGCAGCCACGCAGGCATTCGTGTCGAGCAGGTGTGTCATTTATTAGCCCAGGACCGGTGCCTCGGGCAGAGACCCTTGAGTTTGTCTGGAAAAAGCGGCGTCCGTGATTTGGATTTCATCGAAATAACCCGCCGGCCATTCCGTCTCTTTAATAGGTTCGAGTAGAATGCCGTCACCGAAGGAGCGAATTTTCGCTAGGCGACCGGGGAGTCGGAATTCTTTTGGCAATCGCACAGCCTGCGACCTGCCATTCATAAAAATCGTCGTTGTCATATCTCATATATATCATTTGCCAAATGAAAAATCCAATGCTTTTCGACTGCCTCCCCGCCGCAAATGGAAGGAAATAGTGTCAGTGTGAGCCCTGCCCCCCAGTTCATCAAAAAAACTTAGCACCCTCTCGTGATAATACCTCCTCATTGGGAAGAAGTAGGAGTATATGTAGTGGATTGATGAATACTTTTGCTGAATTCGGCCTGCTGCCCACCTTACAGGAAACTTTGCTGGAAAAGCGAATCTTGCGTCCGACGGAGATTCAAGTTCGGGCGTTACCAGTGCTTTTGAGCGGACGCTCGATCGTTGGCATTGCAGAGACTGGGAGCGGAAAGACGCTGGCGTATGCGCTACCGGCGATGCACCATATTAAGAGTCTGGAAATCGCTGGTGATGCGATCACGCTTTCGGCTCGGCCAAGGGCTGTCGTGGTTGTTCCAACTCGGGAACTCGGTGAACAGGTGACGAAGGCCTTCAAGCCATTCACTCACACGACACGTCTCCGCGTTCGATCGGTGCTGGGCGGCACCACAACGGAAGTTGCGAAGCGGGGACTTGCTGGGCCGTTTGAGATTCTCGTCGCAACACCGGGACGGCTTGTGCAAATGCTCGAGAGGCGGCTTGTGGATTTGGACGATGTGCGAATGCTGATCCTCGACGAAGCCGACCAGATGCTCGATCACGGATTCATGCCAGATGTCACTCGGATCATTCAGGCATCCTCCCAAAAGCGTCAACTCGCCTTATTCTCAGCGACCATCTCACCAGCGGTGGAAAAACTCATTGCGGATTTATTTTCTGGCGCCGAGGTGATTCGGAGCGCGGGGAGCCATCGCGTCGTTCCGACACTCACGACCCTGCAGCAACTCGTCATTGATGGTAAGAGGTTCCCGCTGCTGGAGCGTTTGCTCAAAAAGAAAGTGGAGGGCGGAACGATCCTGTTTACGAACACGAGAGAGCAATGCGACAAGCTCGCCGCCGACCTCGCTGCCGCGAACATGGCTTTTGTGATTTATCGTGGAGAAATGGATAAAGTGCAGCGTCGGCAGAATCTGAAACTGTTTCGCGAGGGGGTGGTGGATCTCCTTGTTTCGACGGATCTGGCCTCGCGCGGGCTGGATGTCGACCATGTCGGGCGAGTGATCAACTATCATTTGCCTCAGCAGATCGAAAATTACCTGCATCGGGTCGGACGCACCGCCCGCGCGGGCCGTCCGGGGCTTGTGGTGAACTTCGTCACCGAGCGAGACGCCCCACTGGCGAGCCAACTTGAAAGCATCCGCGCTCTGCCGACGCCACAAACTCCCCCGCCTCGCCAGAGCCCAACCAAGAGCCAACCGCTCCGAAACCGGACCCGTAGGCGTTTGTAATAGCCATAGAAAGCAGGCGTAAATTACTAATCCCGAAAACGGATTTTTAGTCAGGATGACAGATTCGAAGCGGAGCAAACAAAGACCGCCAAAGGCAGCCAAAAAAGTGAACGCGGTGAATCAATTAAAAGGATTCACAGTGAGCTAAAAGGGCATTAATTATTTTATTAAATGGAGCCAGTGTGGCGCGTGGTCTCCACATCTTAAGCGTCGAAAGGAGTCCCCCTAGCCGAGTTTGGAACGATTTAGTTGAGGTGCCGTGTGATATTCGCTACATGTTATATTTGTAATGAAAACAACGAAAAACCATATTCTCAACATCACTTGTGCACTCACAATTGGCAGTTCGCTTGTGTGTGCGGGTGAAAATACAGGTAAAACTCTAAACGATAGGCAAAAAGCGTATGAAAACAACCGTGAGGTAAATCCCGATTTCGTCAGAGAAAGAGATGTCATAAATCCAGATCGGAAAGCGAATACGTTCGCATACACTAAGTGTGACGATACATTGGCTGGTGGCATTACGGGACAAGTTATGCAATCAGCTGAGTTAGTTTTAGCAGCAGCAACTGGTGACCCAAACAAGCTTTACAGAGCAGTGATTGACAATACAACAGGCACGTTTTTATTTAAAGGGCTACCAGTTGGGCGTTATGATATTTTAGTGTTTGATGGGAACTTTTGTTACGAGGGGATAACCTTATCAAGAGAGAATACTCTAACGGATTTAGATCGGGAACAAATTAGCCAGACTATCATGAAGTCTGAACCGTTCTATTCAAATAAAACACTCTGGCGCATCGAGGGACAAACTGGTCAAGGCAATGAAGCTCAAGTCATTGCTTCATTTTATCATCCGAAAGGTACAGCAATTGATCCACTTGCTGGAAACGTAATACAAGACTTGTGGAAACGTAACGTTAAGATAATTAGCTTGAAGCACGTCGGAGCGGGATGGCAAATCACCAATTCGAGAGCATGTAATTCCGATTGGATCATGAAGGGCAGCAGTGAGTTCATTCATCGCTTTGTACCATCAGCTCTCTCGAAGATGCGAGTAACAGACGAGATTAAAAACATCGGCAAGTTAGACCTCACATCACTTCAAGAGCACGTTTCCACGAACTAATCAAAGAGGGTAGCAACTATCTTGACATTTTGCCTTAAGTTTATGTGACCCGAGGCTACCGCCATCCGAATTCCACGCACTGAGTCCCCGCTTACGATCTGCTCAGCACTTCGATGCACTTGCCGAACGAGTCGCTTCTGGCTCTAGACCTTTTTCAAGGGGATTTCGCCACACCGTTCTTTCAGGCCAATGGATTTCACGGCTACGATGACTTCGTGGCGCTATCGCGGCGATTCGGGATCGCTGGAGAGGTCGCGACATCCATTCTTCTTTCCCTGCCAGACAAGCAATCTGCCGTGCACGACCTTATCGGTCGTTCGTTTCTGAGTGCGCGGCCAAGGCGCGGTACCGTCAGATCTTCGACGACCGACTTTTAGCTCTGACGCCCTGCGGAGGTGGGAAGGAATAAAAGTGGCGGCAGGATGTTTGCGGAGTTTTTCCTTGGGTTCGTGAGGGATCCGGTTTTAACTCCCGCCACTGATGACGGACGCGGAAGCATTTATAGCCTTGAATATGGTGCCCAGGATTGGGCCTGTTCGGGTGCGGCGATTACTCGCGGCGCTCGGCTCTCCGGGTGCAGTGCTCGCTGCCAGCACGACGGCTCTCCAATCTATCGAGGGTATCGGGCCGGAGGCGGCCAAGTCGCTTCGGGATTGGGAGAGTCACGTTGACCTGGCTGGCGAGCTTAGGTTGGTGAAGGAGTTTGGAGCTAGGGTGATTACGCTGGCCTCTTCGGACTACCCGGCCCTTCTGCGCGAGATTCACGACCCGCCGACGGTGCTCTACATTATGGGGGATCTTCAGGATCGGGACCGGCATGCGATAGGGGTGATTGGGACGAGAAAGCCCAGCCACTACGCGAACGATTGCGCCAAAAAGATTTCCTACCAACTGGCGTATTCCGGAGTGACAGTCGTGAGTGGGCTCGCTCGGGGCATTGATACCGCCGCGCATCAAGGCGCTCTGGCGGCAAAGGGTCGCACGATCGCTGTGATCGGCAGTGGCCTCCTCGCGATTTACCCTCCAGAAAATCAACCGCTCGCAGAAAAAATCGCCACGTCCGGTGCGGTGATTACCGAATTTTCGATGCAAGTGAAGGCGGATCGTCAGACATTTCCAATGCGCAACCGGATTATTAGCGGGTGTTCTTTTGGTGTGCTCGTTGTCGAGGCGGGAGCTCAAAGCGGCGCGCTGATCAGTGCGAATCAGGCAGGCGAGCAGGGAAGGTCGATCTACGCCGTGCCAGGCCGTATCGACAATCCCTCGGCCATCGGGTCCAACCGTCTCATACAGCAAGGCGCGAAACTCGTGACTTCCGCCGGCGATGTGCTTGATGATATGGGATTGCTTTTTGCCGAAAAGCCGGCGCTTTCGCGTCCGCCGCCCCCAGAACTGACCGGGCACGAAGCTACGATACATACTGCGATTCAAGATGATGAGATGCATATCGATGCCTTGGTCGAAAGATGCGGGTTGCCAATTCACATTGTGTCTTCTACTTTGCTCGCCCTTGAAATGAAAAAGCTGGTTCGCTCGCGACCCGGCGGGCATTTCGTGAAAATTTCCTAACGTCCCATGCCAAAAACTCTTGTCATCGCAGAAAAGCCCTCCGTCGCCAACGACCTCGCCAAAGCGCTTGGCAAATTCACCAAAAAAGACGATTTTTTTGAGAGTGACGACACCGTGATCACGTCGGCGATCGGTCACCTCGTCGAGCTTTGCCTTCCGAACGAGATGGATAAAAAGCGCGGCAAGTGGAGTTTTGCGAATCTCCCGATTGTCCCCGACCACTTCGACCTCAAGGCGAAGGAAAAAACCCTTTCGCGTTTCAATCTGATCAAACGTCTACTCAAGCGCGCTGACATCGGCGATGTCGTCAATGCCTGCGACGCCGGGCGCGAAGGGGAATTGATTTTTCATTACGTCATCCAACTCGCCGGATCCAAAAAACCGACCCGCCGTCTTTGGTTACAGAGCATGACGCCCGAGGCCATCCGCCAGGGATTCGCCCACCTGCGTGCCGGCAAGGAGATGGTTCCGCTCACCGATGCCGCTGTGTGCCGTAGCGAAAGCGATTGGTTGGTAGGCATCAATGCCACGCGCGCCATGACCGCCTTCAACTCAAAGGGGGGCGGATTCCAGCTTACGCCAGTCGGTCGAGTGCAGACGCCCACGCTGGCGATCTTGGCTGTGCGGGAAGAAAAAATCCGCGCTTTTCAGCCGCGTCCCTATTTTGAGGTTTTCGGAGATTTTGGCGTTGCTGCGGGAGTTTATCGCGGGCGCTGGTTTGACGAAAAATTCAAAAAAGGCGCCGATGAGGACGCCAAGGCCGAGCGCCTCTGGGAGCGCGCGACCGCCGAGGCAATCGTCGCCAAATGCACTGGCAAGCCGGGCGTTATTACCGAGGAAATAAAGCCCACCACGCAGATTTCGCCGCAACTTTACGATCTCACGACTCTCCAGCGCGAAGCGAACTCCCGCTTCGGCCTCAGCGCGAAACGCACGCTCCAGATCGCTCAAGCGCTCTACGAAAAATACAAAGTCCTCACCTACCCGCGTACCGACTCCCGCTACATGCCGGACGACAACCTCGCCAATGTCAAAAATGTGATGGGGAAACTCGAGATCGACGACCTCGCCGCACATGGACGCAAAGCCCTTCAATCGGGTTGGGTGAACCTCAATCGCCGTGTTTTCAACAACGCCAAGGTCACCGACCACCATGCCATCATCCCGACGGGAGTTTCACCCAAGGCGCTCGATGATTTTGAGCTGAAAATTTACGACATGGTCGCCCGCCGCTTCGTTGCGGTCTTTTATCCCGCTGCGCAATTTGAAGTTACTACCCGCATCACTCGCGTGGAGGCAGAAGCTTTCAAAACGGATGGAAAAATCCTCATCGAGCCCGGTTGGCTTGCCGTTTATGGAAAGCAGGCCGCCGGCGAGGATGACCAAACTGTCGTCCCGATCGCCAAGGACGAGAGCGCCAAGACCGAAGCCTTGGAAATCAAGGAAAACGAGACCAAGCCACCCGCCCGATTCAACGAAGCCACGCTCCTTTCCGCGATGGAGGGGGCAGGAAAGCTGGTTGATGACGAAGAACTCCGCGAGGCCATGAGCCAACGTGGACTCGGCACCCCGGCGACCCGCGCGCAGATCATCGAAGGCCTCATCCTCGACGGATACATAGTCCGCCAAGGTCGCGACATCATCACCACTTCCAAGGGGCTTGCGCTTATCACCCTACTCCGTGGTCTCGGTATTCAGTCGCTCACCTCGCCGGAAATGACCGGAGAATGGGAGTTCAAGCTCAAGCAAATGGAGCAGGGCGCATTGGATCGAACCCAATTCATGCAAGAGATTCGTGGATTTACAGAGGACATTGTCAACAAGGCCAAATCGTTCGAGGGCGATACCATCGGCGGATCGTTTCAGGACCTCGATGTGCAGTGTCCGAAGTGTGGGCACATCGGCTACGTGGAATCCTTCAAGGCCTTCGAATGTGGCGCGAAATGTGGAGCCATTATTTGGAAAACCATGGCCGGTCGCACATTTGAACGCGAAGAAGTGCAGTCCATCCTCGAGCTGGGTCGCATCGGCCCGCTCGAAGGCTTTCGCAGCAAGCTCGGACGACCCTTTGCCGCCGTGGTCAAACTCGATGCCGAAGGCAAACAATCCTTCGATTTCGGGGATAGCGCAGATTCCATCGCGAGCCTGAATTTCGCCGAACTTCCAACGATTGGTTCATGTCCGTCCTGCAAGTCGGGAACGATTCACGACAGCGGAACGGCATGGGTGTGCTCGAATACGAGTGCGTGTAAGTTCCGAATGGGAAAAACCCTTTGCCAAAAGGAAATCCCCCGCGAGCAAGTTGAGAAGATCATCACCGAGGGCAAGACCGATCTCATCCACCGCTTCATCTCGAAAAAAGGCCGACCATTTTCTGCATTTCTCAAGCTAGAAAAGGATAAAGTCAGCTTCGAGTTTGAGGAACGTGAACGCAAGCCCGCCGCAGCCAAAAAAACCGCCGCGCGAGCCACCAAAACGGCTAAGGTCACCAAAACCACACGAACCAAAAACCCCGCCGCGGCTGCGTAATCGACAAGGCAGCAGCGCGAGTATTTGCATTTGCATTTCCGCGTGCGTGCGCTCAATCTGCACACTGTTTTCCACATTTTATTATGAGCCAGCCTAATTCTCTCGATCAACTCAAGCAATTCACCACCGTTGTCGCCGATACTGGGGACTTCGAAAGCATCCGCGCCTACACGCCACAGGATGCGACGACCAATCCCACGTTGATCTACAAGGCTGTTCAGCAGGCGGAATACAAGCCGCTCCTCGAGAAGGCTGTGGCCGATAATCGCTCTAGCACGCTCACCGGTGGCGCGCTCCACCGTAAGGTCATCGACGATCTTCTCATCGCGTTCGGTCGCGAAATCCTCTCGATCGTTCCAGGTCGAGTTTCCACCGAAGTCGATGCCCGGCTTTCTTTCGATATTGAAGGGACCGTCGAAAAGGCCCGCTACCTCATCGGTCTCTACGAGAAGCAGGGAACGCCCCGTGAGCGTGTGCTCATCAAGATCGCCTCGACATGGGAAGGCGCCCAAGCCGCTGCGGTCTGCCAAAAAGAAGGCATCAATTGCAATCTCACGCTCCTCTTCGCGCTACCACAGGCTATCGCCTGCGCCCAAGCCAACGCGCGCCTCATCTCGCCGTTCGTTGGTCGCATTTACGATTACTACAAATCCACTACCGGCAAAGAATACGTTGGCGCGGAGGATCCCGGTGTCCAGTCGGTCCAAAAAATCTACACCTACTACAAAAAGTTCGGCTACCAAACGCAAGTGATGGGCGCCAGCTTCCGGAACGTCAGCCAGATCACCGAACTCGCTGGTTGCGACCTGCTCACGATCAGCCCCGATCTTCTCAAGAATCTCCAAGACTCCACCGCACCGCTCACTCGCAAGCTGGATCCCGCTCAGGCGGCGAGTGACAATGTCGAAAAAATCGATCTCGACGAAAAGACCTTCCGCTGGATGCTCAACGAGGACGCCATGGCTACCGACAAGCTCGCTGATGGCATTAGGAAGTTTGCGGCGGATATCGTTCAACTCGAAAAGATCATCGCCCAAAGCTTCTAGATTCAGGAGCCTCCCCCAATGATATCGAAATATGGTGTGGCCATTATGCTCGTGCTCTTGGCGGCCACACCCCTTTGCGCCACCACGCGTGCGACGGACTACCCTGGCTCGGTATCCATGCTCCTCTGTGTTGAAAGTGTGAGGTCGGATCTCGCCCTTGATGCAAAACAAAAATCCCGCCTCAATGCGCTGAGGAAAGAACTCCGATCCAAGTCCGAGGTGCTGACTCGAAAAAAATCCAAAGTCCCGATATCTCGACTCACACCGGATCAGAAGCTTTTTTCGCTTATCGACGGCAACAACTCCAGTGCCCTAGCCGTGCTCACCCTCGAGCAATCCGTCCGCTTCCACGAGATTCAAAATCAAGCTCTGGGTTTCACGATGCTGGTCTCGCCGAAGGTCCAAAGACAGCTCGAGCTGGGTGTCAAACAGGTGATCTCGATCGAGAAAATCCGACTCAAGGGGCTGGATTTTGTTGCCGAGACGAACCTCGCCTTCGAGGAGGGGAAAATTTCTCAAGACGAAAGGCTCCAACGCCTCCGCGACTACCGCGCCCATCAGGCAGAGGACTTCAAAGATGTCCTCACCCGCGCACAGCGGAAGGTTTTTAGCGGTCTGTGCGGCCCTCCGCTTAAAAACTAGTTTTATGGCTTCTTTTTCAGGGCTAGGTTTTTTCTGGCCGAACCCTTTTCCTGCCACATATCAGGCGACCCAAGGATTGACATCGTCGTGTCAGGTCGGCATCTCCATCGCATGATCATTGATACACTTTCCTCCTGGCCGAAGTATTTGGCGATTCACCCCGGCTTCGCTCAGGCCTTCCGCTATCTGGAGGCAGGCAACCTCGATACCGGATCCGAAACCCGCCAGCCCATCAACGGTGATCTGATTTTTGCGAGCTTCATGCGCCGACCCGCCAAGACCCGCGAAACGGCGCGACTCGAAGCCCATCGCCGGCAAATCGACATCCAGTTTCTTGTTTCCGAGAGTGAGCAATTTGGATGGAAGCCGACGGCGGATTGCGTGAAGCCTGACGGAGATTTCAACGAGGAACGAGATGTTCAGTTTTTTAAAGACGCCGCCACATCGTGGCATGCGATTCAGCCAGGACATTTCGTCATCTTTTTTCCCGAGGATGCGCACGCCCCGATGGTCGGCAACGGAGAGATTGCCAAAGTTGTCGTGAAGGTCGCCGTCGCATAGCTTGTCACGCCACCCGTCTTTTATTGCATTCGAACGTCGAGATGGAGGAAATCCAGCAGATACTCCATCAATCTCGATACAAGGGATTGTTTGCCGCAATCGATGCGGACGCACCCAGTCATGCCGATTTTCAATCCGGGCAAGGAATTGGTGATTTGAAGCGACGCGAAATGGGTGTCAGCACCTGCAATGGGAGCGGGCGCTGCTGTCAACGTTGGTGAAAGTCTTAGAGGCGTGGCCACTACGATCCCTTTAAGTGTGGTTTCCGGATATGCGGTCAAGCGCAGATTGAAAGAAGACCCTGCACTTACTAGGCGCGCCTGTTTTTCATTCAAAGTGACAAGTGCTTCGTTTAACCGATCGGGTTGAATGACGCAGAAAACCTCACCAGGCACGATTTTTTTGCCCATGAGCGCATCTAGACGCCGCGAGGCGATGGTCCCATCTGCATTGGCCTTCAAAACAAGCCCCTCCAAGCGGCGAGAGGTTTCAGTAAACTGAGCCGTCAACGCAGCGACTTCGCTGCGCAGAATGCCTACAGCAGAGGTCTTGCCGCTCGCCATGGCTTCGCGGAGCAAGGTTTTCTTTTTTTCTAATTCTGTAGCCGATTTCTCAAAATTTGCAGAAATGGCATTGTTTTCCAAGACGGCCAAGGTTTGCCCCGCCGTCACGCGATTACCCTCGCTGACGAGGATGGCCCTCAAATAGCCCTCCTCGACGCTGCGGACAGTACAGGACTGTGCGGGTTGGAGTAGACAGTTGCCAACGATCCATCGCGACAGCGGAATGAAAAGGGCTACTAAAAATAAAGCGGTCATGGCGGAGAAAATGCCGATGGCTCTTTTGCGAGCTCGGGGAGCGGCACTTTGATAGCTTCTAAAAACCGAAGCAGAGGTCGAAAGGGCCGGCATGACGATGCCTGTTATTCCCCACGCCATGATCAGCGAATCGCCCAGCCACTTCATTCCATAAGGGCTGAGTGCGGTCGAAACGAACTTCCAAATCCCTAAAAATACGATCACCAGATAAATCGAACTGGCGATCGCATAGGAGCCAAGAATCCATGCGTCACGGCGGGTTGTTTTAATATTAGACTTCGCGCCTGTCAGAAAATGAGAGATGACCATTGTGATATGGGCTCGGGCTCTTTGACGAAGATCCGGCATATCCAATGCATCGGCTAGAATGTAGTATCCATCGTAGCGCATGAGCGGATTCCCGTTGAAAAAAATCGTACTCACACTGGCTAGAATGATGAGATGGGTGAGCAGTTGGCGAGTGAATCCATCAGCCAGTATCAACCAAATTCCAATGAGTCCAGCGGCAGCGAGGATTTCGATTAATATGCCCGAGGATGCAACCGCGAGGCGTTGGGATTTCTTTGGAAAAAGATAGGAATCCGAGGCCTCGACATGGAAGAGGGGAAGTCCGGCCACGAGCGTGATACCCACCTCATGCACGTTCCCTCCGAATCTTCGGACGGCGAGTGCATGCCCGGCCTCATGGAGGAACTTCAGACCCGCGATACCTATATATAGAGCTGCTAGCGAAGTTGCGGACCCAAACCAGCTTGCATCGAACATCTGCATACCCCCGCGCCCGACAAAAAACGAAAATGCGACAGAGAAAACGATAAGAATAAACCAAAGAAACCAGCTTCGAAAAAACGGACGACTCAGATCCACTGTGGCATCCAGTAAGGCTGTGGGATCGAAGAGGCGGAACCGCCAGAAAAGAAGACGAGCGATTTTACGCCCTAATAAAACCAAGGTTTCAAATGGAGATTTGTGCGAATCGGCGCTGCGCGAAGTGTGAGAGGATCCCTTTGCCAAACCAGTGGAACGAAGTTCCATTGAGATTCTTGAGATGCGAGAAAGCAGGGTTTCATCGCTCCATTCTCCACAAATTAAGGGAAGGCGATCTCTTAGGAGATTCAATAAGTCTCGTTTATCCAGAGCAGCATCAAGGAGGGCGGCGATCTCTAGGTCGATTGGGTTCAACTCATAGAATCGGTGGGCTAAGGGATCTTTCACCACGGCCACACGCTCGCCCCCTCTCGGAACAATCGAAACCTCCAAATCTGTGCGGATTTCAGCAACCCGCACACGCTTGGGCGACGCAGGCATCTCACCGGCGGATGAGGATGTAGTGCTCATTTTAATGCCAATTTAAATGAGAAAATGCATTCGAAGAAAATGATATCCTTTACTGAGAGCGTTCAAAATAAAAGCCCTCTTCGGTCCATCAATCTTTGCGTAGCCTGAAAATCCGGGTCTTAATTCGCTTTGCAACTTGGGCGGGAGAGCGATACCGCGAATGGTTACAAAAACGATACTTTTGTTTTGATCTGGATAAACCATTTGGCTGATTTGATCGGGTGAAGTGATGCTGCCGTTGAGAGTAAGATCGGACTGAGCCTGCAGCACATATCGAACGGGAAGAGCTTTTTTTTCTGTGACAGCCCTTTGAAGCCAGGCGGCATCCCTTTCATCCACTTGGATTTGCAAATCCCAACTGGAGAATGACGCGACTTCGCAAAGAATAGTTCCTGGAAGAACGACTTCGCCTTTATGTAGTTCCAAGTCCTTGCTTGTCACGATGCCGTCGATAGGGGATTTGACTGTCGTGCGTCCGATTTCCTCTACGATATTTTTGGATTCCTGCTCCAGTCGCTGGCGCTCCAGATCGGACGTGCGAAAGGATTTCATGTCCCCCTCCTCCTGCCAGCGCCGTGATTCCGAATTGGCTTTTGCGAATTGCTGGCGGGAAAATCTGAGCGATGACTGCAAAGTCGCATCCTCGATTTGAAACAAGGCTTGCCCGGCTTTGACTGTCGCTCCCTCTCTCACGAGCACAGATGTGATTTGGCCACCGGCTTGCGCTATCGCCATGGATCTGGTGGAAGGAACCAGTTCACACGGCCCAGCGATGGTATGTGGAACTGGACGTAGCAGTAGGTAAATAAGAGAAGCAGCGACTCCTCCGAAAAGGATTCTCGCTTTCAGTTTCCGCCGCCGAGTTTCCGCAGTGGATCGGGTGGCGGGCCAGAGCACTGAGGATAATGGGTTCCGCTTGGCCTCGATAGCTTGTGATGTGATTGAAGCGACCTGCTTCAGGAAGCCTGCAACATCATCATGGTTTCTGGATTTTTCAATCAGCACACCCACGGCTCCCGATGAGGGATCCTCCGTCCACTTTGAAAGGAGCCCGCCGACACAATCGGGGATGGGAGATCCAGTCATAAGAAAAGACATCTTTTTCACAAGATCGCTCGCCATCGGGCTGTGAGTATCGATCTGACGTGCGCCGGAGCAGGCTAGGAGTTTTGGTGTTTTTTTGAGAACGTGAAAAAGGGAAGCCCTCGAAGCCCCCAGTCTTTCGCATAAAAAATCCGCGCTAACGGCGGCTGCTTCCTCGGGGGAACGGGATCGGAAAAGAGCGCTAGCCAGTTGAGCTATACCCGTTGGATCAGTATGGGTCGTGGGAACGGCTTCGCGAATGAGAGCAAGGGCGGACAGGACGGTATCGCGGGCACTTTGAAATTGGTTCCACAGGTTTGTTGGCCCAGCAAATACGGCCACTCCCTCGGGTAAGTTTCCGATAGGAATGAATAAAAAGCCGCGTCCCTCTGTCATGCCAGGTTGTGATGCCAGAAATGGCGCCTTTTTTGACATAGCCCTGGTAAGGCATTTCCTTAAAAAAGAATCCCATTTTTCGGACTTTTCTGGAATGGCGTCTGTGAGACTTTGGGACCATGCAAGGCGAAGTGTATCCGCTTGCGCTCCACGCATCCAAACACCCGATCCATCCGCGCCCAATAGGCGACACAGAAGATCCATTTGGGTCTTGGCGGCGCTGGGCTGGAGCGAAGAGCCTGGGTTTTTCAGCGAGGGAGCGGATACGGGTTGCATCACAACCTTGCTATACTAGCAAACCAAGGCTCCCGACTCAATCGACATCGGTCGGGCATCCCTCACGGCGCAAATCACAGGGATTTGCTGAATCGCGAAGGATTACCTCTCATCGAGGGCTGTTGCGCCGTCGATCCGAGCACGAATGCTCCAGCCAAAGCCGTGGATGCGGTTTGTGTGGCAATCGAAGCTGAAAGATCGCCTGATTCCGTAAACTCTACTTGATCGTGCGGTGCTTCTGGGGCTTCGTCCACAAAAACAATGTCATCACTCATGTGAGATTCCTCTGGAGCGAGAGCTGTTTTGGTTTCCACTAGGATCGGCAAGTCAACCGCAGCAAAGGAGGTCTTTGTATTTTCGGTAAACATCGACTGATCTTTCGAGACGGAATCGATGGTTTCCTCTGATCCGCTCACGATCGGAACTACGGACGAGAAAGGAGAGGGTTGAATCACATGAGAAGCAGCTTGTACATTGGCGGTCTTGGTGACTGCCTCACCAGACGGTGTCTCTGTGGAAGCATTATTTTCTTGAGATGAATCAACCCCTTCAGTGGTGAATTGATAGCTGCCCGGAGCGAAATTTTGGTTGTTCGTTAAAATGCTCGCTCCTTCTTCCTCAGTAAATTTTTCGGTGACCGGTTGGTTCTCGTCAAGTGTTCCGCTGTTAGCCACCACAAGGGGCGTTGATCCTTGATCAAAAGAGACGATGCCAGCTTTGTAAGCAATCTCACCATCACCGGAAAGCTGGACAATGCCACCTCTCCACCAAGCTTCTGGAATTCCTGTTCTGTCAGGTTGATCAGTTGTAAGAAGCGTGCCGTAATCGTGGGGTTGACCAGCTAGGTTAAGCGACCCACCTTCGACAGGCGTCTCATTTTCATAAGGTGCTATGTAATTATTGTAAAACCAAGCATCGAAAGATTGGGCAGCACCTGGATCGGAGAATTCGATTTCGGCGTATTGGCTTGGCGTGATGACTTGAAGTTGAATGTCACCGCCGGAGTTTTCGGTGATCCAATCGGGATTTTGGGCTACGAAAATATCGTATTCCCTCTGAAGATAATCGTTGTATTCACTAAGGCTGAAACCCTCATTTTCATCGAGATCGATCTTATCTTCGGGATTCCCATCAGAGGTTTCGTCCACGATCTCAAGCTCACCATCGAAAATTTGCTCAAGGAGTTCTTGAGCGTTTTGTTCGGAAACGTCGATGATTTCCGGATTTTCTACTGGCAGGTCGACCGTTTCAGGGAAGGGATAAGGCTCGCATGTGATGATGATCGGTTCGTCGAAATTTTCAACGACCGGCGGAGGGAGTTCGCAAATGACTACTTCAGGAAATTCTCCTGCAGGCACTATTTCTAGGAATTCATCGGTGGCGAGGTTTTCGTCGTCGACCAATTCGAAATCCGTGTCGTCCTCAATTACAATCTTTGGTTCGCCAGTATTTTCATTATCATCTTGAGGAAGCTCAACTGCGATAGGCGTGAACATGTTTTCCCAAGCGTTGCCGCCGCCTTGGGGGTCGCATCCTGCAGTTTCGATATCTCCAGTCGCTGCTGTTTCTTCTGGCGGCAGAAAAACGGAGTTATCTTCCCAATCATCTATCGCCATTGCGGCGACCCCTTCGAGTCCCGGGGCCACGCTAGGGACGCGTTTGGGTTCGAGAGGTTTGATGAGGCGCTCGGTAAAATTGGCAGAATGGGAGTTAGGATTTTTCATATTTTCATAGTGGGGACGAAGCTCGTTGCGAAGTTTGTCTAAAGAATATCTTAATCGGCTGGCCACTGTATTGAGGGGGAGTCCCTGTTCCTCGGCGATAAGCGCCAGTGTTTTCCCCTGGTAGAGCTTGGCTTCGACAACAGAGCGTTGCTCTGATGGCAGTTTTTGTAGCGCGGCTTGGATTACATTCGCCAAGTCCTTGTCTGGGGAGGGAGCCGCTGGCGTGGGATGAAAATGAGCAACGGCTTCGGGGGATTCTTGGCGCCTCAGCTCGGCTGTACGTTTACGGGCGAGGTCAATAGCAAGTCGGCGGGCAGACACGATTAAGAATGCCCGTGGGGACTTCATGGTCGTGAGCGTCGAGGGATCGCGACTCAGGCGAAGAAAAAGATCTTGAAGGATGTCACCGGCGTCATTTTGGTTTCCGCAATACGCTAGGAGCATGGAATGTACGGCACCGGAGTGCTCGGTCCAAAGCGCCTCGAGCAGCTTAGCATTTTCAGGCGTGAGAAAAATGGTAGCGCGCTTTGGCATGGGTTTATTAAAATGAGAATGTGACCTTGGCTGGGATCCCAGAAGGGATAGACATGTCGGGGTTTGGGAGAAGGAGTCGCACTCGGAAGAGGCCGCTTGAGGGATCCACAACGGGATCGATCATGCCAATCGAAGCGGGTAATTTCTTTTCTCGCATCGATGGAACTTCAATGGCGGCCTTGGTGTTTTCTTTCAAACGGTCTTTCCATTCCCCTTCGAGGTAGGCATCCACATGAAGTGTTTTGATGTCGACAATATCGATGACCTTATCCACTCGGCCCACCGTTTCGCCAGGCTCCTTCAAGATACGAAGGATGAAACCGTCAAATGGGGCATAGAGAGTTTTTTCGTGCAGGACGGCTTCCGCCCGGCGGGCTTCAATCCGAGCAATATCGCAGTCGAGTTTTTTTTGTCGGGCCGCTTCTTCGCTGATAATGGCGTTAGAGCGCAGTTTTTCACTATTTCCCAGCATGAACTCAGCGAGATCGAGTTGTTTCGACGCGCGTTCCTTTTCCAAAGATTCTACAGGGCTATATAGAATGGCTAAGATGTCACCCTTCAGAACCAAAGCGCCTTCCTTAACTTTAACTTCTCGCAAAATGGCCTCCACTGGAAGACTGAGGGAAACGGAGCGCGATGGGAGGATGAGGCCTTCGGCAACGATATCGGCAGCAGTCAGCTCGTTACCGATTTGGCAAAAAAACAGAATCGCCAAAACGGTGAAGATCTTAGCCCGCTTGAACTGAATCCATTCGACCGCAAATCCAGTGATTATTTTATGCATCTGGATGATAGGACGTTTCCGAGAGCGATTTTCGTCTAAAAATGACCGACAGCCTTCGAGATGGTGTTTACTCGACGGTGACGCTTTTGGCGAGGTTGCGGGGTTTGTCCACGTCGCAGCCGAGTTCGACCGCGATGTGGTAGGAAAGGAGTTGCAGCGGAATGACCGAAAGAATCGGGGCGAGGTAGTGCGGGCAATCGGGGATGAGGATCACGTCGTCGCAGATTTTTGCGAGGGCTGTGTCGCCTTCCGTTCCGATGGCAATGACGGGGCCTTTGCGCGCTTTGACTTCCTCGATGTTGCTGATGTTTTTTTCGAAGACCGCATCTCTTGGGGCGATGAAGAGGGAGGGCGCTTCCTCAGTGATGAGGGCAATCACACCATGCTTGAGTTCCGCACTGGGATAGCCGGAGGCGGAAATGTAGCTGATCTCTTTGAGCTTCAGAGCGCCTTCCAAGGCGATCGGGTATTGCGCTTGGCGGCCCATGAAGAGGAAACTCTTCGAGTGGGCGTATTTTTTCGCAATGGCGGCGATCTGCGCATCAAGTTGGAGGGTTCGGGCGACGAGATCCGGAAGTTTCTCCATGGCGGCGATGATTTCGAGCCCCTCGCTGTGAGAGAGGTGGCGGATGCGCCCGAGGAGCAGACCAAGAAGAGCAAAAATGGTGAGCTGGGAGGTGAAGGATTTGGTCGCAGCCACGCCGATCTCGGGGCCAGCGTGCATGTAGACGCCGCCGTCACTTTCACGCGCGATCGTGCTGGCGACGTTGTTGCAAATGCCGAGGGTGCGGTGGCCCTTGCGCTGGCTCTCCCGCAGCGCCGCGAGGGTGTCTGCCGTTTCGCCGCTCTGGCTTACGACGAAGACCAGCGTGTCGCGGTCGAGCGGAATATTGCGGTAGCGGAACTCACTCGCGAACTCGCATTCCACGGGGATGTGGGCGAGGGATTCGATGAGGTATTCGCCAGCCAGCGCGGAATGAAAGGCGGTGCCGCAACCGACAAGAACGATGCGATCCACCGAGCGCAGGTCCGCGTTCGACATGTTCAATCCGCCGAGTTTAGCCGTGGCCCCCTCGAGGCAAAGTCGACCGCGCAGGGCGTCCCGGACGCTGTTCGGTTGCTCGTGGATTTCCTTGAGCATGTAGTGAGGATAGTGGCCCTTGTCGACGGAATCGGCCGAATATTCGACTTTGCTAACTTGGTAGTCGGCCCCGTTGCCCGAGACGGTCGTGATCTCAAATCCATCGGCCTGCAGGGCGATGATCTCGTAGTCGTTGAGGAAAACCACGTCCCTTGTGTGAGCCACAATCGCGCTCACATCGCTGGCCAGAAAGTGTTCGTTTTTTCCAATGCCCAAAACGAGGGGGCTTCCGCGGCGGGCGCCGATGATAACCCCTGAAACATCGGCATGAACGACAGAAATACCATAGGTCCCGATGACTTGCCGGAGGGCTTGACGAACGGCCTCGACGAGGGCGGCTTCATTTCGCGACGTAGCGCGATCAAAGGCTTCTCCGACAAGGTGGGCGAGGACTTCGGTGTCCGTCTGGGAGTGGAAAACATGTCCGCGCTCGATCAGTTGGTCGCGCAGGATTTGATAATTCTCGATGACCCCATTGTGGACGAGATGGAGTCGACCCGATTTGTCCGTATGGGGGTGGGCATTTTCGCGGGTGACCGCACCATGTGTGGCCCAGCGGGTGTGGCTGATGCCGATCGAGCCCGAAACGGGATTTTTTTCGATTTCTTCGGCTAGATTCGCGATGCGGCCGACGGACTTGCGGAGGTGGATCTGGCCACCCTCAAAAATGGCCACGCCAGCGGAGTCATACCCGCGATATTCCAAGCGGCGAAGACCATCCATAAGTACGGGCAGGGCATTCGAGCGACCGATGTAAGCAACAATTCCACACATAAAAGTAACGTGACATTGCCCAAGTATCCACGCAAGCTTGGAACGCCTATGACTGTTCAACCCTCCTCTTCATTCAAGTCCGAGACCCTGGCCATCATTATGGGCGGCGGCGCCGGATCACGACTATTTCCACTCACCAAAGAGCGCTCGAAGCCGGCCGTTCCGCTCGGCGGCAAATACCGCTTGGTTGATATCCCGATCAGCAACTGCCTGAACTCTGGGTTACGCGGCATTTACATTCTCACCCAATTCAACAGCGCCTCGCTGCACACGCACATCAACGAGAGCTACAAGTTTGACAATTTCACTCCGAGCTTCGTGGACATCCTTGCGGCCCAGCAAACGCCGGAGGGCGCGCGGTGGTATCAGGGCACGGCGGATGCGGTCCGTCAGAACATGCGGTATTTCCTCGAGCACCGTTGCAAATATTTCATCATTCTCAGCGGAGACCAACTCTACCGCATGGATTACCGCCAGATGATCCGCCAGCATATCGAGTCCGGGGCGGACCTCACCATCGGAACGATTCCCGTCGAGCGCAAGGCGGTCCCCGGATTTGGCATCATGGCCACGGACAGCGACCGTCGCATCACGCGGTTTGTGGAAAAACCGAAGGACCCCGAGGTCATCGACTCGCTCCGCATTCCTGGTGAATTGCTCAGCCAGATCGGACATGCGAGTCAGGAGGAACTTTTCCAAGCTTCGATGGGCATCTATGTCTTCAATCGCGAGGCCCTCATTTCCAGCCTCGACAACGATCTTGTGGATTTCGGCAAAAACATCATCCCAGCCGCGATTCAAAATCGGAAGGTGATGGCCCACATCTTCGAGGGCTATTGGGAAGACATCGGAACCATCCGTTCGTTCTTCGACGCCAACCTCGAAATGGCCGACAACAATCCCAAGTTCAGTTTCTACGTTCCAGGCTCGCCTGTTTACTCTCAACCGCTCTGTCTCCCGGCTACTGTGATTGACGGTGCGAAGATGAAGCGCGCCATGGTCTCCGATGGCTGCATATTGGGTGATGTGACTCTCGACCGTTGCGTCATTGGCATCCGCAGCATTGTGCGCGCAGGCTCGACTCTGAAGAATACAGTGATGATGGGAGCCGACTTGTATGAGTCGCTTGACGACGTCCGTGCCGCAGGCGTGCCGCCGATCGGTGTGGGTATAAATTGCTCCATCGAGGGGGCGATCATCGACAAGAATGCCCGCATCGGGAATGGCGTGGTGATCACACCCAAAGCTGAAACCGAAAATCTGGATGGTGAAGGCTATTACATACGGGACGGCATCGTGGTCGTGCCGAAAAACAGTGTCATTCCAGACGGAACTCGAATATAGCGCAGGCATGAGTTTTTTTCTGCGTTTAGGCCTAGTTCTCGCTCCTTTCTTTCTGGGTGGATGCTTTTTTGATAAGCCGCTCACCTCGGGTCCATCGGAATCGGTGAACACATGGTTCCTTGGCGAGTGGAAGCACACGGATAAAACCGGAGCCACCTCGCGCGCACTCGTCACTCCAGCGGATCATGATTTGTATCGGGTTCAGATCACCCATTCGGAAAAAGGCGCCAGCACGGAATATGATTTTGAGGCATGGGCATCGAAGGTGGGGGACTCCACATTCTTGACCATGCGCAGTCTGCGTGCCACGGCGAAAGTGCCGCTGGGAGCGTTCGTGTTTTTTCACCCGCAAATGCTGAAGCAAAACCAAATCCGCCTTCGCCCGCTCCACCTCGCCTCGCCTGCGAATGCCACATCAATGGAAATCCGTGCCGAGATTCGTGCTCGATTGAAAGACGGCACGCTTTATGGCGAGGCGGAGTCCAGTGACTGGCAGCGGACAGCAGAAGTGTATCTGCAGAAGGATGGCGTGACGGGGGTATTTACTCCGCTGCGCTATGAGAAGCGTTGGGAGACGCAAGACTTGTCTGGCACTTTCAGGGCTCAGCAGCCTCCGCAAACAGAGGATACCAAGTCTGTCGGTCAACCCCGTTGAGCCTTCTTCCGGAAAAATCGGATTCCGATCTGGTGGCGTTGCGTCGACGCCTTGGAGATCGCCTTTACGCGAAACGCCTCAAGTGCCAGACGGATAAAACCATCCGCTTCCTCCATCAGGGAAGGGGTGTCTTTCGTTTGGAGCGGCTCATCCCCTTCGACAGTTTGCTGGTTACATTTTTCAAATTCTTTGGGATCCGCGAGATGATGCGCCGGAGATTTTTGGATGTGCGGGTGGTGGCGCAAGATTGGGTGCTTCCTGCGTTGCCAGAGGCCTTTGAGGGGTTTCGCCTACTTCAACTCACGGATCTTCACTGTGATCTCGACCCCGCGCTCACCGCCGTGGTGGCCGATCTGATCCGCCTTTGCCCACACGATGCGGCCGTGATCACGGGGGACTTCCGCAATGGTATGGGGGGCGACCATGAAGTTTGCCTTCGAGAAACCCGCCGCATTGTCGAAACATTAAACTCTCAGCGCTGGGGTATCCTTGGAAACCACGATTTTATCGAGATGGTGCCAGAGCTAGAGTCCATGGGCCTGCCGATCCTGCTCAACGAAGCGACTGAGATCCGGCGGGGCGGAGCGTCGATTTGGATGGGGGGCATCGACGATCCGCATTTTTACCAAACCCACGACCTCGCCGAGGTGCGCGCCCGCATACCGCAAGAAGCTTGCGCCATCCTTCTCTCACACAGCCCTGAGACTTACAGGGAAGCCGCCGGTCTAGGCTTTCACCTCCACCTCAGCGGACACACGCATGGAGGCCAGATCTGCCTTCCGGGCGGCAGGCCTTTGGTCGTACCCTGTCGTATTCCGAGACGTTTGGTCGTTGGGCGGTGGAGTCATGGAGAAATGCACGGCTACACTTCGCCAGGAACTGGTGGCTGCGGGGTTGCGGCGCGGTGGAATTGCCCGCCGGAAATCACTGTCCACACGTTACGGAGCGGTCGCCAGTTCGGCTGAGCCCTACTTTCCGAGCAGGGCGGCTTTGAGTTCCGGCGTCACGGGTTGGGATCCGAACCAAAGGCTCAGAAAGGCGCGCTGGAAGTCCCTGCTGCGGATTGCGCCTTTCAGCTGGCCGGAATCATAGACCAACGTGTCGGTGCCGACCAACTGGACCGACTCGATGCCGCCCCTTTGAAGTGGGCCGAAGAGGGCAATGAAGGCATCACGATCCTTTTCAAAACCGGGATAAGTGTAGGCGGCGCTATCCGCGAACTGGGCGGTCCAAGCGCTTTTCACCTGTCCTTGGCCAACAGATTTCAAAAAGGTGAATGTGAATCCCAGTGGGCCGCTGGAGTTCAGTACATCGGCCTCGGAGCGGAGAGGTGCGGGTGCGTAGAAGGCTGCCACATACGCTTTGATGGGAATGATAAAAAGGACGACCGTGCGGAGTCCGGCCCCATTGAGTTTCAGTGGTTGGCCGTTCACTTGCGCTTGAGAAGGCACTTGGACGCCCTCGATTTCAACAGCCAAGGAGGGGCGCAGGGCAGCGAGAAAGAGAAGGGCAAAAACAAAACGCATGCCTTTAAGATAAAGAAAGGCCACGAATTGAAAAGCACCGCGCTGCTGCATTTCGTTTGTTTTCGTGCGTGAGTTCGGAGGGGCGCTGCTTCAAGGTGGCCAAGTGGGCACACCCATTCGTCTTTTTATTCAATCTCAGATCACCTACGAGGTCTTCGGGGAGTCCACGTTCTTGCTGAACATCTCCGCCTCAGTTGGCGGGGCGCAACGGATCATTCGCGAGCAGATAGTGAATAGTCAGAATGCGCTTTTTGACGAAGTGCGTGATTCGGGTTCGCCGACGCGATTCCACCGCTTCGCTGCGAATACCGGAGATGTGGTCATTCGCTATGAGGCCGAGGTCGAGTTGGTCCCCGTGTTTTGCAAATCCGAGATGGTATGGGAGTCCACGTTGGCCGATTTGCCCGCGCATGTGATCCCTTTTCTCTACCCGAGCCGCTATTGCGAATCCGACAAGCTGGTGCGAATGGCGAGAGTCACCTTCGGTCATCTCGCGGCCGGCCACGACCGCGTCTGCGGTATTTGCAATTGGATTTACAACAACGTCGAATACCTCGTGGGAAGCACGGACTCGACGACGAGCGCTTTCGATACGGCTACGCAGCGGGCCGGGGTCTGTCGCGACTTCGCTCATCTCGCCATCGCTTTTTGCCGGGCGTTGGGTATTCCCGCCCGTTTTTGCAGTTCCTACTCCTGGGGCCTTCGGCCTGCCGATTTCCACGCGCATTTCGAGGCTTGGTTGGGTGGGCGTTGGCTCGTTTATGATGCGACGAGGTTGTCTCCCGAGACGGGATTCGTGCGGATCGGCGTGGGTCGGGATGCGGCGGATACCGCCGTGGCCACAGTCACTGGTCCGGTGACATTCCGTTCGCTGGATATCGACGTGAGGCTTCTTTCGCCCGAGGCGGAGTTTCCGGGTTATGCCGCAGACCCGCTTTGCCAAAGTGACGAGAAGGCGACCTTGGGTCCGAGCTGAGCGTGCCTTATCAGCCGTCGATGAAGACGTCCATCTGCTGGCCGACGTAAACGGGGAACTCCGGATTTTTGAACCGGAAAATCACTTGCAGCACGCGGGTGTCAACGCGTTCCGTACTTTCGCCGGAGAGGGATTTTTTCGGGAGGATGTAGGGATCGATCCGGACGAACTCGAGTGGGATGGCTTTTTCGCGCGAGCCTTTTAGGAAGGCCACCGCCGTGCAACCCGCACGAACTCGTGGGGCATCGGATTCATCGACATCCACGCGCAGTTGGAGTTGGGAAATGTCTCCCAGCAGGATCGAGGTCTCTGCCGCATTCACCATCGTGTATTCACCCGGACGAATATTCACTTGCAGGATGGTGCCATCCCGCGGGGAACGGATCGTTAGGAGGCTGAGTTGCACCTGCGCGTCGGCGAGGCGGGCCTTAGCGAGAGTGAGGTCGGCTTGTGCGCGATCAAGTTGGCGCTGGGCGGCCTGCCATGCAAAAAGGTTTCGTTTTGCCTCATCTTCGCTTGAGACATTCTTTTCCCGAAGCTTGGTGCTGCGGTCGAGTTGGTCCTTGCGGTCGGCGAGCAGTGTTTCCGCTTCCGCGACCTGAGCTTGGAGGACGCCGACTTGCGCGGTTTGGACGTTGATAGCCGAGACAGCGTTGCGGTCGTCCATCGTGTAAAGAATGTCCCCTTTGGTGACCTTGTCTCCCACGCGCACATTCACCGCGCCGATGAGACCCGATGTGGCCGGAGCGATGCGCACATTTTCATTCGTGCTCTCGACGAGTCCGCGTCCGCCGATGGAGTTCGCGTAAGGAGATTGGGGTGGGGGAACGACCGGCGTGGAATCTGGGCCGCTTTTGCGGAGGCGGAGAACGAGCATGGTCACGGCGATGACACCTGCAACGGCGAAATAGAAAGAGAGGCGTTTAGGCATGGGAAAGTTGGGATGGATCGTCAAACTGGCCGACCACGCGTCCATCGTCCATCTGAACGATGCGGTCGGCAAACTCATAAATGCGGCTGTCGTGCGTGACAATAATCACGCAACGGTCGGGCCGAACGGCGCTCTCTTGGAGAAGTTGCAGTGTTTTGTGTCCCGAAACGGAATCCAGTGCGGCCGTGGGCTCATCGCAGATGATGAGGCGGGGTTCGTGAACCAATGCGCGCGAAATGGCCACGCGTTGTTGCTGACCTCCGGAGAGTTGGCTGGGATAGGATTTGTATTTATCGGCCAGGCCGACTTTTTCCAGCACCTCGCCTGCGCGCTTTTCCGCCTGCGCGGTGGAGACTCCCTTCAAGATGAGCGGGATCGACACATTTTCCACGGCCGTGAGCGTTGGAATGAGATTAAATTGTTGGAAAATAAAACCGATATTCTCGCGCCGGAAGCGGGTGATGTCGCCGTTGCGCATCGCGCGCAATTCATTGCCAAAAACAGCCACATCGCCTTCTTCGAATTTCAAGGTGCCGCAGATCACGCTCAGGAGAGTTGTTTTTCCACACCCTGATGGGCCGACGATCATGAGAAGCTCGCCGAATCGCGCCTCGAGGCTCGCCCCCTTCAAGGCGAACGTGCGCGAGTCTCCGTTGGCGAAACTTTTCACCACGTTGTCCACCTTCACGGCGATCGGGGTGGGCGTGCTCATCGGAAGACCACCGCGGGCTCGAGTCGCATCACCTTTGTCAGCCCGATCAAGGCGGAGAAAGCGCAGATAAAAACAATCACCCCCGCGACAAAAACCGGCACCTGCCATGGCATGAAGAAGGGCGGTTGTTCCTTGGCGAGGACGGTGTTACCGAACCAGCTCGCGAGGCCCACGCCGATGCCGTAACCGATGAAGCCGACAGAAAAAGCCTGCAGCAGCACCATCCCAGCCAGAGTGGAGTTCGATGCCCCCATGGCTTTGAAGGCCGCAAGGAATCGCAGGTTGTCATGGACAAACAAATAAAATGTCTGGCCCGCAATAGCGATACCCACGATCACGCCGAGTATGACCACCGTGCCGAAAGAGATCGGGATGCCGGTGTTCCTAATATACCAGCGGATCGTATCCCAAAAAAACTGGTCCTTAGCTATGGCTCGCAGGCCGGGGAGTGCGCTGATACGCTTCGCTAATTCTTCATTCGAGATTCCCGGCATCGGCGCCGTGAGCACATACCCGAGCATTTTGCGCGAGGGTTTCGCGTATTCCATAGCCCGATCGAAGGTTGTATAAACATAGGGTTGGCCGAGGAAGCTTCGGTTCACATGGCAGATTCCGACGACGCGCGCTTCCTTGTCATTGATCTCAAAAGTCGTTCCTAGCGCGATCTTGATTCCCTTTCGTCGAAATTTTTCCACGGCCACTTGATCGACCACCACCGCATTCGGAAGACGAAGATCTTCGATGCGGCCGGCCCGCATATTCATCGGACGTCCGGTCAGCGTGCCGGTATCGAGACCGACAAGTTGGATGTTTTGGAAGGATCCGTCCGTGAGACGCGCTTGCTCGATCCCGATGTAGAGTGGCACCGCCCACGCCACGCCGGGGATTCCCCTCACGCGATCGACCTCGATCTGACGCATCGGGATGATCTCGTTCGCTTGCTCGACCTTGGCATCCACGACCCATACGGGAGCTCCGATATTCCGCACGGTCGCGGTCGTCCAAGTCATCAACCCACAAAAAACCGACGACTGCTGACACATCAGCAACGAACAAAATGCCAAGCCGCAGACCAGCATTGCGTATTTAGCGCGATCACGGAAAAGCATTTTGAGAGCGATACGAAACATCCTATCGCTTTCACTTACCACGCATGGGCGGTAGTCACACCTCAAAAAACCATCGGCTTTTTGATTTCAGAGATTTCAATGGCTTGACCCTTTCCGATTCGGCATGGCATTCTAGGATCTTAGTTAAACACCCTACCTATCGTGGACATCAAAGAAATTCGCTCACTCATCGATCTCATGAAGAAAAACGGCGTCGCCGTTTTCAAAATGGAAAAGGAAGGCTTCAAGATCACACTCAAGACCGCTGGTGCACCGGGTTCGCCCCAATACATCAGTACGCAACCGCTTGTTCAATGGAGTGAGCCGGCGGCACAGCCCGCGGCCATCACCGACGCCGCGCCAGTCGCTCCGGTTGCTGCACCTGCCTCAGGCGGCATCGAAGTCAAATCTCCGATGGTTGGTACATTTTATGGCTCGCCGTCACCCGAATCTCCCGCCTTCATCTCGGTCGGCCAGGAAATCACTCCCGACACCGTTGTATGCATCATCGAGGCGATGAAGGTGATGAACGAAGTGAAGTCCGAAGTTTCTGGGACGGTCACTGAGATTTGTGCCGAGAATGGCAAGCCGGTCCAATTCGGACAGGCCCTCTTCCGTTTGAAGTAACGCACTCGATTAATCTCCCATGTTCAAAAAAATCCTGATCGCCAATCGCGGCGAGATCGCACTTCGCATCATCCGGGCTTGTAAGGAACTGGGTGTCCAGTCCGTAGCCATCTACTCAGAGCCCGATATCCACAGCCTTCACGTCCAACTCGCGGACGAGGCCATTTGCATCGGCCCAGCTGCCAGTTCCGATAGCTACTTGAAGATCGACCGCATCATCAGCGCCGCCGAAATCTCCGATGTCGATGCCATCCACCCTGGATATGGATTTTTAGCAGAGAACGCTCACTTCGCCGATGTGTGCGCTTCCTGCAATATCAAGTTCATTGGTCCGACAGCCCAAGCGATTCGCATGATGGGCGACAAAAATTCCGCCCGTGACTGTGCTCGTGCCGCAGGCGTTCCGATTTCCCCTGGTAGCGATGGCATCATCGCGGACGAAGCCGAGGCCCTCCGCGTGGCTCGCAAGATCGGTTATCCCGTGATGATCAAGGCCGTGGCCGGTGGTGGTGGACGCGGTATGCGCATCGCCAGCAACGAGGGCAGCCTTGTTCAAGGCTACCACGCCGCCCGCATGGAGGCCGAAAAAGCTTTCGGCAACGGGGCCGTTTACATCGAGAAGTTCATCGTCAATCCCCACCACATTGAGTTTCAGGTCTTTGGCGACCAGCACGGCCGCGTCGTTCATCTCGGCGAGCGCGATTGCTCCCTGCAACGCCGTAACCAGAAGATCGTGGAGGAATGCCCATCCCCGCTCATGACCCCCGAGCTTCGCAAAAAGATGGGCGATGCCTCGATCAAGCTCTGCGAAAGCGTCGGATACCAGAATGCCGGCACCATCGAGTATCTCGTCGACGACGACGGGAATTTCTACTTCATGGAAATGAACACCCGCATCCAGGTCGAACACCCGATCACCGAAGAGGTTTACGGATGCGACCTCGTCAAGCACCAGATCCAAATCGCCGCCGGCGAACATCTCAGCTCGCACGTCATCAACGCGCAACCGCGTGGCCACGCCATCGAGTGCCGTATTAATGCCGAGGATCCAGAGAAAAATTTCCAACCTTGCCCGGGGAATATCGATCTTTACTATGCCCCCGGTGGACGCGGCATTCGCATCGATTCCCACGCCTACGCCGGCTACCCGATCCCTTCCAACTACGATTCCATGATCGCCAAGGTCATCGCCACCGCCTCGAACCGTACCGCCTGCATCAACCGCATGTCGAGGGCATTGGGCGAATACATGATCACCGGCATCAAGACGACGATCCCCTTCCAGCAGGCCATCATGCAAAATTCCGACTTCCGCCGTGGCGCATACCACACCGGCTTTGTCGAGAGTCTCCTGCTCAAGGGCGTTCCCATCGTCAGATAATATCGGCCCCCTTCAATCCGGGACTCTTGTTCTACTCGCTCACGCAAAAAGGCAACCGAGTGACAGGCATGTCGTCATGCAAAAAATCATTCACAGATCGGGAAACTTGGCCTGTTTATTGCAAAACAAGCGCTCTTCGGTGGCGCATCTGTAGCAAATTCGGGAGGTGGAATGGCCACTCAAGCAGGAGTCGGGTGTGGGCCCTGATGAGGAGGAGATTGTCGCGAAGGTAGCGAAAATGTGTCACTCCGCCCTCGCTCGTGGGGGGGTAGCTTACGGCGGCGGGGATATTGAGGCAAGGCAGGCCAGCCCAAGTGAGCCGAACGGCCAGCACCGTGTCGAAGTCAAATCTCCGACCGGCCCGACCGCTGGCAAGTATTCGCAGTGCCGGAGCGATGGGATAGAGGCGAAATCCAAAGAGGGAATCTTGAGCGCCACACCAGAGCGTTTCCAAATGGGAGAAAAAGTTTCCGACTCGGCGACCTTTCACCCGCTCGGCGGGGGCATCCGGCCCGAACTGCGGGACCCCGCAAACAAAGGCCTCGGGGCTTTTGGTAGAAACTTCGATAAAGGGCAGAATCATCTCGGTAGGGTGTTGACCATCGGCGTCCATCACAAGCGCGTGGGTGAAGCCCTCGTCTTTGGCGAGGCGGAGCGCGTGCAGGACAGCGGCCCCCTTGCCGGAGTTCTCAGCAAGACGGAGGACGCGCAATCCCTCCAACCCGAGAGCCTCTGCCTCAAGGTCACTACCATCCGTGCTGCCATCAATGACAACCCAAACGTCTCGCCAGATCGCGCAAGTCTGGCGCAGCGTTGTCGCGAGGCGGTGGCCGCTGTTGTAACTCGGGAGAAGGACGAGATATTTCACCAGGGTAGAGTCGCTCATTGTGTGAACCATAGGGCGAGAAAGAGGGATATGGCGGAAAAGATCGTACTGAGAACGATGGCGCCACTCGCGACCGACTCATCGCCTTCCATCTGACGCGCCATCACGAAGGCGGCCGAGGCCGTCGGAGTGGCGGCAAAAACCAACGCGATTCGCATGGATACAGGATCCAGAAGCAGGAAGCGACCTAGCGCATAGACTAAAACGGGAAGGAGCGCGATTTTCAGGAGGACCGAGGCCGCCATGGGGGCGATGTTTTTTCCGATACGGATAAAGGCGAGCGAGCCTCCGATGCAGATCAAGGACATCGGAACGGCGGCGCTACCTATGGCCTCCAGCGAGTCATTGAGCGCGCGCGGAAGTGTCAAATCCGCTGCATTAAGACCCAACCCGGCTAGGCAGGCGATGAGGAGGGGGTTGGTCAAAATCGAGCGAATGCCCGGACGTAAAGAACGCCAGCTCACGTCGTGGCGGGAGGCTTGAAGGACAATGATGGCGAGAACGTTGTAGATCGATATCAGGCATCCCATCGCGAATGCCGCAGTGGCATAATGCACCTCGCCCCCCGGCATTCCCCGGAAAGCATAGGAGAGGACTGGCAGACCGATGTAAGCCAAATTTCCGCGAAAAGCGGATTGCGCCACTGTGCCATGGCAGGCCTTGGGAAGCTTAAGGGCAACCGAGGTCAACCACCCCACGACAGCGATGAGAAAGGTGCCGCAGAGAAGCGCGCTCAGGATGCCTGCTGTCTCAGGCCCGGAATCTCCGGAAATCGCGGCTGTGCGGAAGAGCGAGGCAGGAAGAGCGATCCAGAAGATGAAAACATTCAACTCCCCCAAAAATTCCGGCCCTAAAAAGCGGAATCTCGCTAGGAGAACCCCGAGCAAGACAAGCAGAAGAATAGGGGCGATGATCTCAATAGTCTGCATGGGCTGATCGATGGGTGCGGTGAAAGTGCAAAGCGCCCCGATATCCACGCTTTCGGCGGGCGAGTGTCAATCGCGTTTTAGCGGTTGCAGGCGAAGGACGAAATCGCTAAACGATTGCAACATGCTTCAAGATTACATGCCTGTGCTGCTCCACATCATTGTCGGAGTGGGGTTCGCCACGATCGCGCTCTTCATGAACGTGCTTCTTGGCCGTGCAGGCAAGCGGAACCCCGACAAGGACATGGTTTACGAGTGCGGCATGGTGCCAGAAACGGCCGGTCAACCGCGATTCAGCGTGAAATTTTACCTCGTGGCGATGCTCTTCATCCTATTCGATATCGAGGTTGTTTTCATGTATCCTTGGGCGGTGATTTTTTCGGATTTTGTGACCCAGTTCGGAACTACCATTCTCTGGAGCATGCTGAGCTTCGTGCTCATCCTCCTCTTCGGCTACGTCTACGCTATCAAAAAAGGCGCCCTCGACTGGTCTCGCTGATCCGTTGCCAAAAGCTGGCGCTGCCAATCGCAGGCGATGGATTTTTTTGACAAGCAAGAACTGGCCCGCAAGCGCACGCGCTGGCTGGTGATTTACTTTTTTCTCGCAGTGCTCGGCATCATCCTTGCGCTGCATACGGCCTTTTGCATGGCGCTGGGCCAGCGCTGGGACGACTTCCCCTTGCTCGGCATCACAGCCGCCGGCGTGTTGCTCGCCGTTTTGATCGGGAGCCTCGTTAAAATCGCCGAGCTATCCCAAGGGGGAAAAGTTGTCGCCAAAATGCTCGGCGGCACTCTAGTCGAGCCGGGATCCGCTGACAGCGAAGAAAGACGCCTACTCAATGTCGTGGAGGAAATGGCACTGGCCTCGGGAGTTCCCGTGCCGGAGGTCTATGTGCTGGAGGAAGTCGCCATCAACGCCTTCGCTGCCGGCTTTGGGACGAGCGATGCGGTGGTAGGGGTCACTCGCGGATGCCTTCGCCAACTCACGCGCGACGAACTCCAAGGTGTGATCGGCCACGAGTTCAGCCACATTCTCAATGGCGACATGCGGCTCAATATCCGTCTCATGGGCCTGCTCAACGGGATTCTCTTTTTGGCAATCATGGGCGGAATTTTATTTCGCATCGCAGCTTCCTCGCAGCCCCGAAGCCGCTCGAGTGACAATAAGAACGGCGGCTCGATCACCGCTGCGCTCTTCGTTGCTGGCATTGCGCTCTACATCGTGGGGTGGATCGGGGTCTTTTTTGGCAAGCTCATCAAGGCCGCCGTGAGCCGTCAGCGCGAATATCTCGCCGATGCTTCGGCGGTGCAGTTCACTCGCAACCCAGATGGTCTCGCGGGCGCTCTCCGGAAGATCGCTCAGCTCACATCGAAGTTAGAAAACCCGAGAGCCGAGGAGGCAAGCCATCTGTTTTTTGGAAATGGGCTCGCGTCGCCCTGGCTGAACCTCTTCGCCACGCATCCCCCGATCGAGGATCGCATCGCGCAGATCGCACCGCATTTTGAAGCCTCTCGGACAGAACCAACACCGCCGCCACTTCCTGCGACGGAACCGGGAGAGCCTCACATCGCGGCCGCTGTTTCGATGCTGGCGGGGTTGCCGGATTTTTCCCGCACTGCTGCCCATGATGTCCATGGTGCCTGCGCGCTCGTCTATGCATTGCTTGCGGACGAGGCAAGCGAGTCACTCGACTCCATGGAAGTCGATGACTCCATGCGAGACTCGATCCGCGATACACTCGCCCGCCGCAGTGAGCTGGGTTCCGCACAAAAATTTGCCTTGCTGGATATGGCGATGCCCTCACTCCGCCGCCTGTCTCCTCGCGAATACAGCACATTCCGCGCAAATGTGAAAAAACTGATCGAAGCCGACGGGGAGGTCCACCTCTTCGAATACACGCTGCAAAAGATTCTCCTGCGTCATCTCGATGCTGCCTTCTCAAAACCTAAACTGGGCCGAGTCAACTACCGCAAGATCACGCCGCTCCTTCCGGATGTTTGTCGGATATTTTCTGCTTTGGCAAATACCGACGAGGCTGATGAAAAGGGTTGGGATCAGGCGTTCCAAGCTGGAGTGGGAAAGTTGGGCGAAGATTCCAAGGCGTATCCGTTTGCAAGGGAAGTTCAGGTCAACCTCAGCGAATTCGATGCCTCTCTCGACCGCTTAGCCGAAGCCTCGCCAGCCATTAAGCGATATCTTCTCCACGCGTGTGCCGCCTTGGTCTTCCATGACGGCACCGTGAACGACCTCCAATTCGAACTCCTTCGCGCCATCGCGGAGACGCTGGATTGCCCGATCCCGCCCACCGTGCCATCTCCATGACCCACTGGATCACGGATGCCCTGCTCCACAATCTGGAAGCGGAAGGAACAACGGCCTACCGCGTCGCTATGGGGAGGGATTTTTGGATCGAGCGCTTCGGCGCGAGCGCGCTCATTTCGAGCCGAGCCGAGATCGGGTCTCTCCCCGAAGATCTTCTCACTCGAGCCGAAAATGCGGGTTGGGCATTGAAGCGCATTTACCTACGCCGCCTGGTTCGGGAACCCGGTCAGCTTGATGTGCCGACTCAGATATTCGGTGAGCATCAGGCATCCCCGCGCGAGGTGGTGGGGGAGAGCGGGCTTTTGTATGAGGTTGACTTCAGTGCAAGTTATTCCGTTGGGCTTTTCACCGACCAGCGCGCAAATCGAGAATTCGTCAGGGCGCGGAAACCCGCGCGTCTCTTGAATACGTTTGCCTACACGTGTGCTTTTTCGGTCGCAGCGGCGAACGTCGGCGCAGAGACTGTGAGTGTGGACGTCTCGAAGTCTTCGCTTCAACGTGGTCGCCGTAACTTCGAGTTGAACTCCATCGCGACCACCTCGCATCGGTTTGTTCCCGAGGATGTGCCTGCCTATCTAAGACGCTTAGCGAAGCGCGGGGACAAATTTGACGCGGTGATTCTTGATCCGCCCACATTCGGACGCGCGGGGACTGGGAAAACCTTTCGCGTCGAGCGGGATTTCGGCGACCTCCTCGCTGCGACACGCGACATTGTCACTCTGGGCGGGGCTATTTTGCTTTCCACCAACTTCTCGGGATGGACGACGCGCGATCTCATCGCCACAGCCAGCGGCATCCTGTCGCCAGAAACCCGCTTCCATATTGTCCCACCACCACCCGATTTTTTCGGAGAGTCTCCCGCCGCAACCGTCTGGGCCCTCTTGCCTACTCCTTGAAATCAGGCAGAAGGGCGTGCTAGTGTTTCGCCATGAACACGGCTGGGGAATCGTCGGACTTTGCGACGCGAGCGGAAATATTCCGCATCGCCCGTTTCTGCGCACCGCCATTGGATACCTTGGGCCAAGTGACTTTCACCGGCGACCCAGCCATTGCAAAGCATCTCCAGCAATGGCGGGATGCCATCCTCGTTCCTCACATCGCCCCCGCCGCACGAAGTGCCTATAGGGCCGCCAAGCATGGGTTCCGCGAGTTGTCCGCCGCCGATAAGAAACTCGACCTCGCCGGTCCACTCGCCAAAAACAGCCGCGCCGCAGGTCGCCTCATCGCCCGTTCAACGCGCGCGCCTGTGGGAGAGACCGCACTGGAACGCTATCTGGCTGCCGTCGATCGCGAAGAGTGCCCCGGACACATGACTATTGTATTTGCCGCGAGGGCGGCGGTTTTTCATCTGCCGGAACCCTTGGTGCTGGCGGCAATTGTTTTTGTCGAACTGCGCTCGAGTACGATCCCCGACCTATGGACCTGCGTTGAGACGTGCATTCAAGCGATCCCACCCTCCGAATCTGGACTCTGTGCCGCCTAGACCCGCCATGTCCTCCATCGCCACACCGGAATTCCAAACCAAGGAAAAACACGACCTCAGCCCGCCGTGGAATGTGGTGGTTCACAACGATCCCGTGAATCTCATGAGCTACGTTGCGCTGGTATTCCGTCGAGTGCTTGGGTTTTCGCGCCCGCAGGCGGAGAAGCACATGATGGAAGTTCACAAAAGCGGACGCTCGATCGTCTGGACTGGAGAGCGAGAGAAAGCGGAACTCTACGTCCAGCAACTGCATTCCCACCTTCTCCTAGCGACCTTGGAAAAGGCACCCCAATCGTAATGGTGAATGTGCGAATCTTAGACAACGGGACGCTGAGCTTCGAAGGCATCGAGGCTCCCCTCTTCGAGATCCTACAACAAATCACGAAGGCTGCTGAGTCGTCGGATCCCGATGTGGAGGCCCGATTTTATCCTATGCCCGCCGACGAGTCCGATGACGTCTGCCAAGACTGGAAAGCCTACATTCAGCCCGAACTTTATGCTGAGTTTCAAGACTCCCGAGAGGCCGTGGATGCCGACCTCCGGCGCGGCAAAAAAAAGGCCGGCGGGACCGCCTCATTCGTGATTCCACCCCCGCATATGGATCACTGGCTGAGCGCCCTGAATCAAGCCCGACTGGCCCTAGCCGAGATCCACAACTTCACCGAGAAGGATATGAGTCGCGCCCCAGGAGACCCCGATGACCCCCGTGAATATGCCCTCATCCAGCTCAACATCTATGCGACCATGCAAGAATGGTTGATTAGCACGCTTGATTGATACCAAGATTCCGAACAGAAAATTTGCAAAAAACGCTGAGAGATTTACCCTTCGTGCAATGAAATACGCATTTATTGGCGCTGGCAAAATGGCATCGGCCATCATTCACGGCATGTTGCGCGGCAAAGTCTGCAATGCCTCCGATATTTTTGTTTCCTGTCCTGAGCCTGAGTTACTGCAGAGCCTGTGTGATGCGACAGCCGTCCAAATCCTCACATCCAATGCCGATGTGGCCGCCGCCGCGCCGGTGGTGATCCTTTGTGTGAAGCCACAGGATGCCGCCAAGGCCCTTGCCCAAACCGAGGACAATCTTTCTGGCAAGCTCCTGATCTCCATCGCTGCCGGCTTGAGCATCGAGACCCTGCGCGAGATGGCTCCTGGCTGCCGCGTGATCCGCGCCATGCCCAACACCGCCGCCATGGTGGGTCGATCGGCTACGGCATTCGCCTGTGACTCCAATGTGACAAACGAAGATCAGGCACGCGCCACGGCGATTTTTTCGAGCATCGGCGAGGTCTATCCTGTCGCCGAAAAAAATCTGGATGCCGTCACTGGACTCAGCGGCAGCGGACCGGCGTATATTTTTCTCGTTATGGAGGCCCTCGCAGACGGAGGCGTCGCATGCGGGCTTCCACGCAAACTCGCTCAAGCACTGGCTGTCCAAACCATTCTCGGCGCGGCTGAACTTGCGAGGGAAACCGCTGAGCATCCCGCGATTCTCCGTGAGATGGTGACGAGCCCCGCCGGGACCACCGCCGCCGCACTCCTTGAGTTGGAAAACCGGGGTGTGCGGGCCGCATTCATTGAAGCCGTGATGGCTGCCGACCGCCGTTCCAAAGAGCTGTCCGAGCAATGACATTGCGGACGATCCGTCATGCGATCGGGCTTTCCTTGCTCGTGATTTGCTTGCTCGTGATTTGCTTGAAGAGCGGGCTCCTTCAAGCGGCTCCACCGACAACGAACTTTGTTCCTCAGGCCCTTTCCGATGCCGTTGAGGAAGGCAACGCCGCCTATGAAAAGAAGGACTACGCCGTTGCTCGCAAGGCCTATGAGCGAGTTTTGAAGCTGGACGGCTCAAATCTCATGGGCCTCGTGAACCTCGGCTTGGTGGAGTCCGCACTCGGCAACAAAGCCAAGGCCGAGGAAACGCTCAAAAAAGCCATCTCCATCCGCCTCGAAACTGCGCCAGCCTGGTTGGCGCTGGGCATGATGTATATGGACGAGGATCGCTCTGATGCCGCCCTCGCGGCGCTATCGCAAGCGGCGCTCTACGATCCCCAAAACGCCCGCACACGAAACTTTCTTGGCGTCGTCATCGGTCGTCGCGGCTGGATCGATGGGGCTCAGACCGAACTTCGTCGTGCTGTGGAGCTCGATCCCTCCTACACGGATGCCCACTACAATCTCGCTGTTTTTTACCTGCAGGAAAAAGCTCCCGCCATCGAACTCGCCCGCCGCCATTACTTCAAAGCCCGTGAACTCGGTCTCGAAAAAGACAACGAGATGGAAAAAGTATTTATAACCACATCGCCCAAACCTTAATCTGCCCGCGCATGCTCCCACGCAAGATTCATTCCTCACTCACCTTTATCGCCCTAGTGGCCATTTCCAGCCTTCACGCTGCCGCACCACCGGAGATCAGCGCAAAATCGGCTATCCTCCTTGATGCGAACTCCGGAGCCGTTCTCTACAAAAAAAATGACACTGCCCAACGTCCGGTCGCGAG